>JAQBPQ010000067.1 GCA_028287445.1 Cohnella sp. | reverse complement strand
AGGCATTGTTCGCGAAGCTGAAGGTGCTGCGCAAATCGCTGGCGGACCGGGAAAACGTGCCTCCGTTCGTTATTTTCCATGACGCAACGCTACGGGAGATGTGCCGGGTGAGACCGACCACCGAACGGGCGATGCGCACGGTGAAAGGTATTGGAGACGCCAAATATGCCAAGTATGGGCGGGAATTCCTCGAATTGATCGGAGAACATTGATCACCCGTCAGATTCGTTGAATAGGATATCGCCAATACGCTGGAAAAGTACCTTCAACGCAGGTTGATCGACAAGGACTAACCGACTCGGCTAAAACGAATGTTGGCTTGGACAGATGCGTGTGTTGACAGGCCTGCGCGGGTTCTTTATAATAGCACTTATCTTATACAAGGAGGCTGATGTCATATGGCGAACTTCAAACGGAATGTTGTCGGTTTGCAAGCGTCATATGCATCGGTCTCGACGGTCCGGATCTAATCCGGCAACCGCGGGGGCCGACGGCCTCCGCGGTTTTTTTCTGCCATCGGCGTTAGTGCGATGTCTTAAAGAAACGAAATCCGCAGGAGCAACCTGCGGATTTTTTTGTTTACGTTTAAGAAAGTATAAGTTTTCACCTATCCTTTTCTGAAACATCTCCGACATAAACGTATGCTGCCATCCAAGTACGGCAACAACCGTTTATAGTTGTTTTTCTCTGTAGTCCGGTTTTACCCCACTGCTGGGATGATAAGCGAATGAAATTGGACTATAGCCCGAAAAGACACAATTGCAGAGGCCTTTTTAATGAGAAGTAGGTCGAGATCACACGACAAGTAGGCAAAATCGGATTGCAGAGCAAGATGTTCGCGCACGGCTTGGCTAATTGGGGTAATTCGGACTACAGCAACAATGGCTAGGAATGCATCACACCAATCAACTAACCAATAAGGGGTTTTCGAGTGAATACAACCAACAATCCACAATCCTTAACGACGTTCGGCTGGAATGAACGATGGCAATCGGCGTGGGACACCAACCCGCCGGTCCATCCCGGCTTGAGGCCCGCCCGCGTTACCGCTCAATTTTCGCATACCTATCGGATTGCAACCGAAGCGGGAGACCGGTTGGCCGGGGTTACCGGTAAATTCGAGTTCACCGCTCACATGCGAAGCGATTTTCCCGCGGTCGGAGACTGGGTCTCGGTCGAGCTGTTGGATGAGGAACATGCCGTGATCCATTCCGTGCTGACTCGCCGTTCGGCCATGACTCGTAAAATAGCCGGACAGACGATGGAAGAGCAAATCATCGGCGCGAATATCGATGTGCTGTTTATTGTGAACGCACTAAATTTAGATTTCAACCTGCGGAAAATCGAACGTTATTTGATCATGGCTTGGGAAAGCGGAGCTCGTCCGGCCGTGGTGCTGACCAAAGCGGATCTATGCGACGAAACGGAACAACGGGTAGGAGAGGTCGAAGCCATCGCGCCGGGAGTTCCCGTTCATGCCGTCAGCGCACTCGAGAACCGGGGCATGGACTCGCTCTTTCCTTACCTGATTCCGGGCCAGACGATCGCCGTGACAGGATCTTCAGGTGCCGGTAAATCTACGCTGCTCAATTGGTTGTCGGACAAGGAAAGCCAACGGGTGCAAGGCATTCGCGAAGATGACGGCCGAGGACGGCACACCACAACCCATCGGGAGCTGTTCGTCCTGCCCGGCGGAGCTCTGCTGATGGATACGCCCGGCATGCGGGAGCTTCAACTCTGGGACGCACAAGACGGCTGGCGGGAAGCCTTCTCCGATATTGCGGACATCGCCGCAGGCTGCCGTTTCCGCGATTGCCGGCATGAACAGGAAGCCGGCTGCGCGGTCCAATCGGCGATTCAGGATGGAACACTGGACCCGAAGCGGTTGGTGAACTACCTGAAAACCGAGCGCGAACTCGCCCGAGTGGCCCGTAAGGAAAAGTCCTCGGAACAGCGGCGAGCCGCCTCCACCGGCAAATCCGCGGGGCATCCGAGAAAGTCCGCACGCGGAAAAGTGAATTTGGCAGAGGAAGATTACGAATTGTCGTGACGGTGGGTTCCTTATCCCGCCATACTTCCGGTTTATCGATAGGTATTCTTGACTATATAAAATCCTGTCAACAGCTTTCATGACGAAAGCTGGTTTTCCTTTGGTTGTAACTGTAAACGCTTACGGTTTATCATGAGTAAGTGGACCTATCAGGTGTAATACTGAGTTCAGGAAAAATGGGTAATAGGAGAAGGAGGTATTCTCTTCATGAGCGAAATAGCCGTAAAGCAAGCTTCACCGGAGCATGGGATAAAGGTGGCCGTACAGCGGTTCGGCACATTCCTTAGCGGAATGGTCCTGCCGAACATTGGAGCTTTTATTGCTTGGGGACTTATCACGGCATTGTTTATTCCGACCGGATGGATTCCGAACGAGTACTTGGCCAAACTGGTAGGACCGATGATCACTTATCTCCTGCCGCTGCTGATCGGTTATACCGGCGGTCGTATGATTCACGGACAACGCGGCGGTGTCGTGGGAGCGGTGGTCACGATCGGCGTTATCGTCGGATCGGACATTCCGATGTTTCTCGGCGCCATGCTGGTCGGTCCGGCTTCGGCCTGGGTAATGAAGAAATTCGATCAAGCGGTTGAAGGTAAAGTGCGCGCCGGTTTCGAAATGCTGGTCAACAACTTCTCGGCCGGAATTCTCGGCGGCGCCATGGCGCTGCTGGCCTATGCGGGTATCGGACCGGTGGTGCAGGCCGTCAGTAAAGTGCTTGCTCACGGGGTACAGTGGTTGATCGATGCCGGGCTTCTCCCGTTGGCTAATATCTTGATTGAGCCGGGGAAGGTGCTGTTCCTGAACAACGCGATCAACCATGGGGTGCTTAGCCCGATTGCGCTGGAGCAAGCTTCCAAAACGGGCCAATCGATCATCTTCATGCTCGAGAGCAATCCGGGTCCGGGTCTCGGCATCCTGGTCGCTTACTGGCTATTCGGCCGCGGCCTGGTGAAACAATCGGCTCCGAGCGCCGTGATCATCCAGTTCTTTGGCGGTATTCACGAGATCTATTTCCCTTATATCCTGATGAATCCCCGTCTTATTCTGGCCGCCATCACAGGCGGCGTCGTGGGTACGTTCACGTTCTCGGTGTTTGGAGCCGGCCTGGTTGCGACCCCATCGCCCGGCAGCATCTTCGCCTACCTGGCGATGACGCCCAAAGGCGGATTGCTTCCGGTCTTGAGCGGTGTGGTAACCGCAGCTGCCGCGTCTTTCCTGGTCGCTTCCGTTATGCTCAAGACGAGCAAGAAGACTAGCGAAGACGATCTGGACGCAGCCACCAGTAAAGTGCAGCAAATGAAAGCCGAATCCAAAGGCCAAATTCCTGCAGCAGCTGCTTCAGGGGTTGTTACAACGAATGACCATGTGGCCAAAATCGTATTTTCTTGCGACGCCGGCATGGGTTCGAGCGCGATGGGGGCTTCTATCCTTCGGAAAAAACTTAAAGCAGCCGACAGCGGCGTGACGGTCATCAACACGGCCATCAGCGACATTCCGCCGGATGCGGATATCGTCATAACCCAGAAAACGCTCACCGAGCGCGCCAAACAAAAAGCTCCGAGTGCCGAACACATCTCCATCGACAATTTTATCAATGCGCCTGAATATGACGAGCTCGTCAGACGTTTGGGAAAATAAAAAATAGCAGAAAAAGCGTAACGCTGACGTAGATTTTACGTCGGCGTTACGCCCGTTTCCAAGGATGGAGGAAACCCGGGGATGAAAGTATCCAATAGACAAAGGCGGATATTGGAAGTGCTGCTGAACCGGCACGGCGATGTCACAGCGGGCCAGCTCGCGCAAGAGGTTCAAATCAGCGCAAGAACCATTTACCGCGAACTGGAGGAGCTGGATCCCCTCCTCGAAGCTCACGGCATGTCACTGATCAAGAAATCCGGAATCGGGATTTCCCTGGAAGGCAGCGAACAACGGTTGGCCCAGTTCCAAGAAGAAATCCGGCGATCAGAAACCGAGACCTATTCGCCGGATGAACGTAAAGTCATCATGCTGTGCAAGCTGCTGGAAGAAGAGAAGCCGGTCAAACTGTTCTCGCTTGCCCGCGAGGTGCAGGCGGCCATTCCGACGGTCAGCCGTGACTTGGACGAACTGGCGCCGCAGCTTGTTCGAAGCGGATTGGAACTGGTTCGCAGACGGGGATACGGCGTTGAAATCGCCGGTCCCGAAACCGCGAAGCGTCCATTCATCGAGTGGATGGCGGAAGAATATCTGGACCATTCCGATTGGTTCGGTGTCCAGTCCGTTCAGTCGGTACAGTGGCCGGTAACACGCCGGTTGCTCGAACTGGTGGGGAAAGATACGTTCTTGCAAATCGAGCAGTTGTTATGGCAGCAAGCCGAGGAATGGTTGAACAGGCTCAAGGAATCCGACTACACCCGCCTGCTCGTCCGGCTTTCCGTGGCCGTCACCCGGATCAAACGAAACCATTGGGTAAAATCGATGCCGAACAGGATGTATAACGGCCCAACGGGCAAGGGTGGCTTCGATTTGAAGCGGTTTGCGGAAGCTCTCAAATTGGAGCTTCCCGAAGAGGAAACGGCCTTCCTGCAAACGTTGTTCGACGAAGCCCGAGACAAGGCTGCTGATGTATCTTCCGTCATTCTGGAGAAGTACGGCCTGGACCTCGCTGAGAAAACGATCGAACTGATTCGTTGCGTGGAGAGCCGGATGGGCATCCTGCTAAGCAAGGACCGATCCCTTCTGGACGGATTGATCCGCCATTTGGGTCCCGCTTTGGAGCGTCTGCGCCGGGGGGAATCCATTCGAAATCCGCTGCTCCCGCAAATCAAGAAGGATTACGAAGAGCTGTTTGCCACCGTAAGGCAAAGCATAATCGAAACCTGGCGGGATGTCGCGGTTCCGGATGAAGAGGTCGGTTACCTCGTTATGCATTTTGGGGCGGCCATGGAACGATGGCAGCTGATGCCCACCCACGTCAAGGCACTGTTGGTGTGCACCAGCGGGATCGGCTCGTCCAAGATGCTCGCGGTACGAATCTCCAAGGAATTTCCGCAAATCGATCTCTTGGGACATTACTCTTGGTACGAAGCATCGCGCATGCCGGAGGATCAATATGATCTGATTATTTCCACGGTGGATCTTCCGGTGGAACATGATCGGTACATCAAGCTGAGCCCTTTGTTAACCCGGCAAGAAACGGAAAAACTGCGGTCTCATATTCGGGGGATGACCACAACCGCGCGTTCTTCCGCTTCCACTGCGGCGGTTTATGATGGGGGAGCATGGGGGCGGCTTCAGTCGATAAAGAGGTATGCCGATGAGATGGTGAACTTACTGGAGCCTTTTCATGTGTGCGATTTGGATAACGAATCCGAAAATGGCGATCTGCAGCGACTGCTGACTTCCGTTCTTGACGCGCTCTCTTCCAAGGATGCGCTTATGCGCCGGGACCTGATCGTGAAGCAGTTGATGGAAAGAGAACTTCAAGGAAGCCTGCTGATTCCGGACACACAGCTGGCCCTTTATCATACTCGAAGCGAATGGGTGCGCGAACCGGTTCTTGCTTTGTTTCGTCTGAAGGTTCCGCATCGTATGGGTTATGACCCGGCCGCGCAAGCCAAACAAATTTTTCTTATGCTCGCACCCAAGACGGTGAGTAAACCTGCGCTCGAAGTGCTGAGTGAAATCAGCGCCATGCTGCTGCTTCCGGAATTGATCCGGCTGTTGGAGCAAGAGGATGAGGTTCGGATCCGATCCTTCATCTCGCGGAACCTGGAGACTTTCATGAAAAACAAACTGGAATGGAGAGATGCGGAATGAATATTCTGTCGAAAGAGAAAATGAAATTAAATGTCCAAGTTCAAGACAAATACGCGGCCATTCGGCTGGCTGGCCAATTGCTCGTTGAAGCGGGTCATGTTCCTGCGGAATATGTAGACGCCATGATCGAGCGTGAGAACACTTCATCCACTTATCTTGGGGCCGGGCTGGCCATGCCCCATGGCACCAATGAAGCCAAAGGACTGATCCGTTCCACGGGCATGTCCGTTCTTGTGCTGGCGGATGAAGTGGACTTCAGCGGTGAACCGGCACGTCTGGTTATCGGACTTGCGGCTGTCGGGGACGAGCATATGGAAGTGTTGTCCAGCGTCGCGATGCTGGTGTCGGAGGAAGCAGACATGCAGCGCATCTTGAACGCTTCTTCTGAGGAGGAACTCCTCGAGATTTTCCAGGAGGGGATGCAAGCATGAAGGCCGTTCATTTTGGCGGAGGGAATATCGGCCGGGGATTTATCGGCCTGTTGTTGTCGCAGGCGGGATACCGGGTGGAATTCGTCGATGTTAACGAACAATTGGTCGCGTTGCTAAGGGAGCGAGGTGAATACCCCGTTGAGCTGGCGAATGAAGAAGCCGAAACCACGATCGTTGGCAATGTCACCGCCATTAACGGAAACGACAAGGAGCTTGTGGCGCAGGCCGTGGCCGAAGCGGACATGGTTACGACGGCGGTAGGCGTGACGGTCTTGAAATTCATTGCGGAAAACATCGCCGTGGGAATTGAACGCAGACTCGCCGGATCGGCAAAGCCGCTTCTTATTATCGCGTGCGAGAACACCATCGGCGGAAGCTCGCAGCTCAAAAACTACGTTTTTGGGCATCTTTCGCCCGAACTGCGTGAGCGTGCCGAACAACTCATCGCTTTTCCCGACGCGGCGGTCGACCGGATCGTACCGATTCAGCAAAATGAAGACCCGCTGAAAGTCATCGTCGAACCGTTTTATGAGTGGGTGGTGGACCGTTCCGCCATGCCGAAAGGGTTTCATGAAATCGAAGGGATCCATTATGCCGAGCAGTTGCAGCCCTACATTGAGCGGAAGCTGTTCACGGTCAATACGGGTCATTGCTGCGCCGCCTATCACGGATATTTGAACGGCTATGAAACGATTCAGGAATCCATGAACGACGAGGCGATCGTGGCGGAAGTGCTCGGAGCCTTGGGCGAGACGGGCGCCGCTTTATGCCGGCAATACGGGTTTGACGAAGCCGGGCATGAGCAGTACATTCATAGAATCATGGACCGTTTCCGGAACCCGTATTTAACGGACGAGGTGGTTCGGGTAGGCCGTTCGCCGATCCGTAAGCTTTCGCCCGACGACAGACTGGTTCGCCCGGCACTCGCCGCCCGTTCTTTCGGAATTGATGTTCCGCATCTCACGAAAGCGATGGCAGCGGCGTTATTGTTTGATTATCCGCAAGATCCGGAGGCGGTGGAATTGCAAAAATTGTTGCATGATCAAGGCATCTCCGCAACCGTAACCCAATATACCGGACTTCCGGAGAATCATCCTCTTCACAGTCCTATTATCACAGCTTACGAATCGCTTAGTGGCCGGAAGTAACGGAAAGAAAGGACAACGCGACCTATGAAACAATCGATTAAAGGGACCGGGGCATCCCCCGGTTTGGCCATCGCCAAGGCCTATTTGATCAAGCCTGAAGAAGCTTATACTCCCGTCCAAAGCAAGGTGGATCAACCGGAGTCGGAAGCGGCGCGTTTTCAGGATGCCGTCCGGCAAGCGCAAGCGGATTTGCAGCAAATCCGGGCCTCCACCGAGCACAAACTGGGTGCCGATAAAGCGGAAATTTTCGAAGGTCATTTGATGATTCTCGAGGATCCTGATCTGATTGACGCGATTCTCGAGCAAATCCGCGACAACGCCGTGAATGCGGAATATGCGTTATACGAAACCTCGCAATCTTTTATCGAAATGCTCAGCCAGATGGACGACGAGCTGCTTCGGGAAAGAGCGGTGGATATAAAAGACGTAACCGGCAGAATCATGAGACATTTGCGGGGAACACAGCAAGCGGATTTGTCCCTTCTAACAGAAGAGTGCATTATCGTTGCCGAAGATTTGACGCCCTCGGACACGGCTCAGTTGAACCTCGGCGCCGTACGCGGCTTCGTGACGGTGATCGGCAGCCGCACCTCGCATTCGGCGATCATGGCCCGTTCATTGGATATTCCCGCCATAGTGGGAGCGGGGCCCGAGCTTCGCCATATCCGGCCGGGTACTCTGCTGGTGATCGATGCTTCCGAAGGAATTCTACTGGTGGACCCGACATCCGAAGAGCTCGCGGAATACCGGGAAAAGAAGACCCGATACGATCGGCGTAAAGCCGAGCTGGCCCGGTGGGTGAACCGGCAGACCGCTTCGCGGGATGACCGCCGGGTTGAGCTGGTCGCCAATATCGGCAAGTTGGAGGATGTTCAGAAAGCGCTGGATAACGGAGCGGAAGGAATCGGCTTGTTCCGGACGGAATTCCTTTACATGGGCCGTAAGGAGCTGCCGAGCGAGGAAGAACAATTCGGAAGCTACAAATTCGTGCTGGAGAAAATGGCAGGCAAACCTGTGGTCATCCGGACACTCGATATTGGCGGTGACAAAGAACTGCCCTATCTGGATTTGCCGAAAGAAAGCAATCCGTTCCTCGGCCAGAGAGCGCTTCGCCTCTGCTTGGAGCGGCCGGAGCTGTTCCGCACCCAGCTTCGGGCACTGCTGAGAGCGAGTCGTTTCGGCAACATGAAAATCATGTTTCCCATGATCGCCGTGTTGGAGGAGCTGCTGGAAGCCAAACGGATTCTCGAGGAAGAGAAACGGAAGTTGGTTGCGGAAGGCCAAACGGTCGCAGAACGCATCGAAGTGGGGATGATGATCGAAGTGCCCGCAGCAGCCGTTTCCGCGGATTTGTTTGCCAAGGAAGTGGACTTTTTCAGCATCGGGACGAACGATTTGATTCAATACATGATGGCCGCCGATCGAATGAACGAAACGGTGTCGTACTTGTACCAACCTTGTCATCCTTCCATCCTAAGGATGATCCGCATGGTGATAGTAGCAGGGCGTCAACAAGGCAAATGGGTGGGCATGTGCGGAGAGATGGCAGGAGACGAAACCGCAATTCCACTCTTGCTCGGCCTTGGGCTTCACGAATTCAGCATGAGCGCAGGTTCTATTCTGCCGGCAAGGGAATTGATCAGCCGGTTGTCTCAGGAACAGTGGTCCGCGTTTGCGGAACAAGCCATGACGCTGACTTCCCAAGAGGACATTCTAACTTTTGTGCGCACTCATACGCAAGGAGGGCATCAAGCATGATTTCCAAAACGTTCAAAATTTTAAATCCGACCGGCTTTCACGTCCGTCCGACCAAAACCTTCGTTCAAACCGCGAACAAGTACCCCTGCAAAATCAATGTGATGAACAAAGGGAAAAAAGTAAACGGCAAAAGTTCACTCAGCATGCTTACCTTGGGGATCGGGGCACAAGACGAAGTGACGCTGGAAACCGACGGCGAACGGGAAGAAGAGGCAATGGAGGCTTTGGGGCAGCTGCTGACGCAGGTGCACGAATAGACTGTGCAGGGGACAACAAAGAAGAACCTCAGGGAGCGGCTGACGTACCCCTCCCGAGGTTCTCTTTTGATTAAACTCTTATGACACGACGGGCGGTTACATAATGGCTTTTCCAATAGGACGAGCCCAGGCTGGACACTTTGACGTACTTGCCGGCGGCGTGCAGAATTTTGTTATATCCTGCATACACGGCCACATGACCGATTCCGGAACGTCCCGGACTTTTGAAGAAGACCAGATCGCCTTTTCGCAAATGACTTTTGGTCACTTTAGAGCCTTTTCTAGCTTGCAAGCTGGAAGTGCGCGGAAGAGAAACTCCGTTCTTTTTGAAAATATATTGGGTAAATGACGAGCAATCGAAAGCGTATGTAACGCCAGCGGGTGCGCCGAAACGATATTTAACCCCTAGGTATTTTTTGCCTGTAAGGATAACTTTATCTGCCTTTGTCGCTGCATTAGCTTGAGAAGCTTGTCCGAACCCCAGAGCCGTGAACCCGATTGCTGTCAATAATCCTACGCCGATGACTTTACGAAGAAGTGGTTTGAATTGAAACACTCGTTTAAATCCCTCCATGTTTCAGTGGTGTGTGAAAACTTAAACCCACTATATCAGAAAAAAAACACCCTAATTTTTCCCAAGAAGAGAAAAAAACCTATTGGAATAGGTTTTTCAAGTTACTATGAGAATTCTATGAGAATTATTTAACAA
The DNA here is from genome assembly GCA_028287445.1 of Cohnella sp. Taxonomy (GTDB): domain Bacteria; phylum Bacillota; class Bacilli; order Paenibacillales; family Paenibacillaceae; genus Cohnella. The sequence continues at coordinate 6,454 of JAQBPQ010000067.1, read as the reverse complement.
ATGATGGATAGGCAAAAGAGAGGCTATGATAGAATGGGCAGACGAATTGTAAAGATAGAGCCCTCCCCGGCAACACTTTTAGCGTCCAGTGACCCGCCGTGGTCCTGAATTATTTTTTTACATATCGACAAACCAAGTCCCGTTCCGTTTTCTTTGGTGGTGTAAAAAGGATTAAAAATCTTATTCAAATCACTTTCCGGAATGCCGCTGCCGCTATCTTCAAATTCAATCAAACAGAGTTCACCATCGCGTTTTAACCGAACATGAACCTTGCCCTGTTTTTCCATGGCTTCGAAAGCATTTCGCACAAGATTTAGAAAAACCTGCACCATTTTATCGCGGTCGACTAATACATAGAGGGGCTCATCGACACCTTCATGGTTCATCATATGTCCCCGCAGGGCAGCTTCCGATTCCGTCAAAAATAATACACGTTCCAGGCAGCTTTGGATAAGTTCAGGCTTCATGTTGCTGATATGCGGTTTGGCGAATTGCAGAAATTCGGCCGTCAGTTCGCTCATCCGCGTTATTTCACTCATGATCAATTCATACCATGGTTTCATGATGTAATCATTGTTTTTGGAAATTTGCATGAAACCCCTAATCGTCGTGAGGGGATTTCGTATTTCATGGGCCATGCCTGCGGCCAACTCACCGACCACTTTCAATTTCTCCTCCTGAAATCGGAGTTCTTCGCGAAGTATCCAAATATTTCGTTTGTTTTGGAATAATCGATCCTCTGCCACAGTAATAAGTGCGGAAGCCTCGGTCGCATCTTGCGGAAATTGTGACACACTATGGGTTACTTGAAATCCCAGATGGTTGGTATTCATCCTGACATCGATTTCGGCCAAATGATTTTCTTTTTGAGGAATCGCGATGGCAAAGCGATCTCCTGCATAACGCGACATCACCAATGCATCCTTGAAAAGTTCTTTTAATTGGATAGACATCTGGACGAGGATCTCATTTTCATCGCGAATGTTCTGGGTATTATAGGATTTAAAGTCTTGAAAGTCCATCGTGATCAAAGCGAATCGATCCCGCCGATGTACAAGCTCTTGAATGCTTTTTATGTAACCTTCATAGTTTAAAAGTCCGGTCAGGGCATCATGTTTGGATAAATAATGGGTCTGGTCCCGCAATCGTTTTTTTTCATGTTCCGCATGAACAATATAACGAACAAAGGCTATCACCAAAAGCCCGGATATCAGGTCATACACGGAAACCAAAAGGTTATAGGTTGTTATGGGTTGGTAGCACAAACGAATAACGGTATATTCCAACACGTAAAACGCGGCGATCATAACGGAGGGCAGAATGCGCGTTGTCTTTGGAACGGCGATAAAAAGGAAAATAAAATAGAGCAGTTCAGACCAATTTAGATGACTGAAGTAATGAAATAAGCCTAGAAAAACAAAATGGCTCTGACGAACCATGCGGTATTTCGTATTCAGAACAATCGATAAGACGAGGAGGATTCCTGAAAGGGCGAGAGGCAAGGGCATTTGTGTTTTATCTAACAACAGCGAGGATAGGAAGACAAAAACGGTGATAATGGGTACGATGATATATTTGATCAACTTAATGATCAACCGGGAACACTCCCTGAGCTAATAATTTCATTCAGTATAAGGGATATAGAAATCGTTTACAAACCCAGTTGATTGTGGGACTATAATTTGGGTGCCGGGATCGGTTAACCCATATAATGGGCGGTTCCGATTCGCGCCTGAGGGAGTGCTTCGAATGCCCGAACAGCTGCGCCGGCAACGTCAATGTCCTGCGCACTCGATGCACCGCTCACCCCAACGCCCCCGACGATCTTTCCGTTTTTTGCGAGTGGAATCCCGCCTCCGAGGATGACGAGACGTCCGTGATTGGTGGTATTGATACCGTAAGTAGGCCCGTTAGGGAGAGCCGCTTGGGCTAAGTTTGCAGTCGGCATCTTCATCGCAACGGCCGTCCATGCTTTGTTGATGGCGATGTCAATCCCGGCGATTCGAGCTTCGTCCATGCGGTGAAAGGCGATTAAATTACCCCCTTCATCGACGATCGCAACATCTTCAGAGAGGCCAAGCTGTCTTGCTCTTTGTTCGGCAGCATGAAGAATCATTTTTCCAATTTCCAACGTGATGATCGCCATGTTGAACCGCTCCTTCGACAGAATATAGCTTAATATATGGTCGAATGACGGATATTGGTGCCAACAAACGATCGTGATGGCATAAACAAAAGGCATACTGCTGTGGCAGTATGCCTTTTGTTACAGGTGCCACTTAAAACGCCCAAGCGCCTTGGCGGAAGACCGGCTCTTCCCTACCATCCTCCATAATACCGTCAATGTCCATCTCCGCGGATCCGATCATAAAGTCGACGTGAATCAGACTCTCGTTCAAGCCGCGTTCGGCCAGTTCTTCTTTACTCATTTGTTTTCCGCCGTCGATGTTAAACGAATAGCCTTGTCCGATCGCAAGATGGTTGGACGCGTTCTCGTCGAAGAGGGTGTTGTAAAAAATCAGATTCGTATTCGAAATCGGCGACTTGTGAGGCACTAACGCCACTTCGCCAAGGGAACGCGATCCTTCGTCGGTTTCGATGAGCCTCTTTAAGGTTTCGTAACCTTGCTCGGCTGCGAAGTCGATAATTTTCCCGTTTTTAAACGTCAGTTTGAAATTGTCGATCAAGTTGCCGGCATAGCTGAGCGGTTTGGTGTTGGACACCGTGCCGTTGACTCCGTCTTTGGACGGCGCTGTGAATACTTCTTCCGTCGGCATATTGGCGATGAAGATCGTCCCTTGTAGATTAACGCTTCCTGCGCTGACCCAGATATGGCCTTTGGCCAGTTCGACGGTCAAATCGGTGCCGGGGGCGCTGTAGCGCAGGGCTTTGTACTTCCGTTCGTTCAGTCGACTCGCCTTCGTGTCCAATGTATCCGAATGTTCTTGCCAGGCTTTGACAGGATCCTCCGTGTCAATTCGGGTAGCCGCAAAGATCGCATCCCACAGTGCATCGACGCGCTTCTCCTTGTCGTAGGACGCAAACACTTTATCCGCCCACGCCTCGGATGGTACGGCCACGATCGACCAGCTGACTTTATCGCTCATCATATAGCTGCGGTAAGGCTGCAACGCTTGCCGGCTCGTTTTGGTCGCATCCGCAATCCGCTGGGGATCAATCCCCTTGAGCAAATCGGGGTTGTCGGCGATGACCGATAAGAAGGCGGCATTATTGGCCGCCATCTCCTCCCAGCCTTTGGCCCTCCACATCGGATACTCCAAAAAGGCTTCGCTCGGAGCCAGCTCATACTTCGTACGCGTTACGACGTCATCGATCCATTCGACGACGACATTTTTGGCACCGACTTCATAGGCGCGTTTGACGATTTTTCTTACGTACTCCACGGCCACCAACGGAGCCGTTACGACAAGCGTTTGACCGGGCTGAACATTCACGCCTACCTCGACGGCCAACGCTGCATACTTTTCCAGTTTCTCATTAAAGCTTTCCATCGTCATCCTCCAATTGTTCCAGGTACTCGATTTTCTAATCCTTCTTGGAATTATACACCCGGGATTCGAAAATAAACTCTCAGCAAAAAAAGATTCCTCTTCTTGTGACAATCCGTTACTCTTAATCTATGACTACTTTTCTTAACGAATGGAAGACACAACTGCTCGAATACAGTCGCAATATTCGTTTGTTTTTGCTGTTTAATTTCGTATTCAATCTGGGGCTCGGCATGTTTGCGCTCATTTATAACCTGTATGTAAGAGCCCTTGGATTCAACCAGACCATGGTAGGAGATTTGGTCGCCATGACGGCGATTGCCGCTGCCCTTATCCTCATCCCGGCAGGGCTCATGAACGACAAATTCGGCCCGAAACGCATGGTTTCCATCGGTTTGTTTTTTTTGGTGGCTGCCTTGGCCGCCCGTTCCCTGCTGGAATTCAGGCAAGGAATGGTCATTACCGCTTTCCTGGGCGGCATGAGCCAAGCCGTCGTGACATCCACGGTGCTGCCTTTTATGGCCAATCATTCTCTCCCTCGGCAAAGGGTACATTTATTCAGTTTAAATTTGGCCTTGGTCATGTTCGCAAGCGTGATCGGGAACGTGCTCGGCGGTTTTCTCAGCGATACCTTTCATTATGCGTTCGGGATCCAAGAGGTGGTCAGCCTGCGGCTTACCCTGTTGATCGGTGTAGGTACTGCAGCACTTGGATTGATCCCGGTTCTGATGTATTCATCAGACAAGCGGCAGTCACAGGCCGCAAAGGAAAGAACCCCCCTGCGGCAGGTCGCGAAGCATCATAGAGCCTCTTTGCAGGTCATCGCGTTGTTTGCCTTTCTAGGTCTGCTGTCGTCCACAGCCGGAGGGATGATTGTCCCCTACTTGAATGTATACTTCGAGGACCGGTTCCGGGTGTCGAACACCGTCATCGGCATCGTCGTGTCGCTCGGCCAAGGGGCCACCGCGCTGGCCTACCTGTTCGGGCCGGCGATCGCCCGAAGATTCGGAGAAGCCAGAGCCGTCGTGCTGCTGCAGCTGAGCTCCATACCTTTCATGCTGCTTACCGCGTACACCGCGAACTTCTATCTGGCAAGCGCCGGCTACTTGTTGCGACAAGCGTTGATGAACGCCGCGACCCCATTTTACAACACGATCAAAATGAAATATGTCGATCCGTCCCTGCGCGGATTGGCTTCAAGTTCCGGGGAGGCGATGTTTAACCTGGGCTGGTTTATCGCTGCGCCGGTCAGCACCGGACTTGTCGCTCACTACGGCTCCTATTACGGCTATGCGTATGCGTTCAGCATCACCGCCGTTGTTTATACCTTGATCTCCATTCTGTTCCATGTGTTCTTCGGGAAAAACCGCTTTCGCGCGGCGGAAGAACCGGAGAGTGTATCGGTTTAATTGCAGCCAAAACAGTCCGAAGCTCCTCGGTGAGCAACGGGCTGTTTTTCCATGATTCGCTGAAAAAAGGAAAATTTATGAATACAACGAATACTACTCATGTATGCGCTTTCCAAAATGGCAACTTAATGAACCATTTAGGTGATAATGAGGTGGGGGTCCTTTGCTCAGAGCATACCAGCACATTGCGCAGGAAGTGTCGGAGGCTATTTCGTCCGCCCTGCAGATTGAAACCGAAATTGTGGACGATGCGATGACGATCATCGCAGGCACGGGCAAGTACAAGACATTGATCAATACGAAAGAGGAAAACGGTGAAATCGAAGCCGGCTACTTATATGGACGTGTGATTCAAAACAACCAGTCATATTTCGTCGAGGATGCACAAACCGACGTCACCTACGATCCTTCCGTCTTACAGGGACATACGGAGGAGTTAGCCGAATTATGTACGCCGATTCAATATCGCAGCAAGGTCATCGGCGTCATTGGCCTCATTGCTTTTGACGAAGCGCAACGCCAAATGCTCGTCCGCAACAGGCTGTCTTACCTCACGTTTTTGCAGAGGATGTCCGATTTGTTGGCGGGCAAAATCGCGGAACAACAAGCGCTGGACAACTGGGGAAAAACGTGTATGCAGCTTGAAACCATCATAGAGTCTATTCATGAGGGCATAATCGCGATCGATGAAAATGGGATAATCACCACCTGCAATCAAACCGCCGAACAATTGATCCACAAGGACAAGCAGACGCTGATCGGCTCGCCGATCGGCGCCGTCTGGGCGGATACGCCGATGCTTCAAGCGCTTCAAACCGGCAAAGGCTGCGTTGAGCAGGAAGAAATATACAAACTCGGCGAGCATGAGATGCACTTTATCGTCACCTCTCGTCCTATCCATATTAACGGTCATGTGGTGGGCGTCGTCGCGTCGTTTCGCAGGATGGCGGACATGCGAAGGTTGGCTTATACGCTGACGAATGAACATACCGATCTGACCTTTTCGCAAATCCTCGGGAAAAGTCGTTCTCTTTCCTTGATCATCAAACAAGCGGAACAAGTGGCACGAGGCGCATCCAATATCTTAATTACGGGAGAAAGCGGCACAGGCAAAGGGATGCTGGCCGCTGCCATCCATTTCTCGAGCAGCCGGAGAACCAGGCCTTTTATCATCGTGAATTGCGGAGCGATACCGGAAGCGTTGCTGGAAAGCGAGTTGTTCGGTTATGCGGGAGGTGCCTTTACGGGTGCCAAAAGGGAAGGGAAAGCCGGTAAATTCGAATTGGCGGACGGCGGGACGATCTTTTTGGACGAAATCGGGGATCTGCCTCTTCATTTACAGGTAAAACTTCTTCACGTGGTGCAAAGCAAACAAGTGGAGCGCGTCGGTTCGAATAAATGGATTAACGTGAACATACGGGTCATCTCTGCAACCAACAAAAATCTGGATGAGATGGTGCGGGAGCGAGAGTTCCGGGAAGACCTGTATTTTCGGTTAAATGTCATTCCCCTCCATATGCCGGCGCTGCGTGAACG
>JAQBPQ010000007.1 GCA_028287445.1 Cohnella sp. | reverse complement strand
ATGCCCTTTCGGAGGTTTAACGTATGTCCAAGTTCGTCATCTATCCCGCGATTGACATTCGGGACGGCAAATGCGTCCGGCTTGTCCAGGGTGATTATAACCAAGAAACGATATACAACGAAGATCCGGAAGCGGTGGCGCGGGAATGGGAGGCGCAGGGCGGGCAATGGATCCACCTTGTCGACCTGGATGGGGCCAAAGCGGGCAGACCCGTGAACGACGAACTGATCGGCCGAATCGCGAAAGCGGTCAACGTGCCGGTCCAGGTCGGCGGCGGACTCCGCACGGACGCTGATGTCGAGCGCCTGCTCGGCCTCGGTGTGTCGCGGGTCATTCTCGGTACGGCTGCCATCGAGGACCGGGCATTCGTCTCCCGCGTGCTCGCTAAACATGGTGCGGCGGTTGCGATCGGAATCGATGCACGCAACGGGTTAGTCGCGACCCGCGGATGGCTCGAGACGTCCGGGGTGAAAGCCGAGGATCTCGCCGTGCAACTGGCCGCCGAAGGCGCGCAAACCTTTATCTTCACCGATATTTCGCGCGACGGCATGATGGGCGGTCCGAATGTGGAGGCCATCGTCAAGCTGGCGCAAGTGTCGGGACGCACGGTCATCGCCTCCGGCGGCGTCAGCAAGCCGGAAGATCTCGACCGGCTGGCGGTACATGCCAAGTACGGTGTCGGCGGTGCCATTGTCGGCAAGGCGCTCTATACCGGAACCATCCATCTGACAGATGCGGTGCGCAAGCTCGCGGACTAAAGCCATAACCGAAAGGAGAGCGCCCCATGCTGACCAAAAGGATCATTCCCTGCCTGGACGTCAAGGACGGCCGGGTCGTTAAAGGAGTTAATTTCATGAATCTGCGAGACGCCGGTGACCCGGTCGAACTCGCCGCACTTTACGACCGTGAAGGTGCCGACGAGATCGTGTTTCTCGATATCTCGGCATCCGTAGAGGGAAGGGCCACGATGGTCGACGTCGTTCGCCGCACGGCGGGCGAGATCTCGATTCCGTTCACGGTGGGCGGCGGCATTGCATCGGTCGAGGATATGAAACGGCTGCTTCGTGCGGGGGCGGACAAAATCGGCATCAATACGGCGGCCGTCCTGCGGCCGGACCTGATTACCGAAGGTTCCCGCATGTTCGGCGCCCAATGTATCGTGGTCGCGATCGACGCCAAATTCAATCCGGAGTGGAACGACTGGGAAGTGTTCACACATGGGGGCCGCAAGCCGACCGGCGTTCAGGCGGTCGAATGGGCGATGGAAGCGGAGCGACGGGGAGCTGGAGAACTGCTTCTCACGAGCATGAACGCGGACGGAACAAAGGACGGCTTCGACATGGCCCTTACCCGGGTTGTATCGGACGCCGTTCACATTCCGGTTATCGCCTCGGGAGGCGCGGGGAGCCCGGATCATTTTGTCGATGTGCTGACACTGGGGCATGCGGATGCGGCTCTCGCCGCCAGCATCTTCCACTATAAAGAAGTGACGGTGCGCGAAGTGAAGGACACACTGCGAAGCAAAGGAGTGATTGTGCGATGAAGGAAATCGCTTGGATCGAACAGATCAAATTCGATGCACAAGGCCTTGTTCCCGCTATCGTGCAAGATACGGTCAGCAAAGAAGTGCTGATGTTGGCTTACATGAACAGGGAATCTCTGCAGAAATGTGTGGAAACCGGACAAACGTGGTTCTGGAGCCGTTCCCGGCAAGAACTGTGGAACAAAGGCGCAACGAGCGGCCACACACAGCAGATCGAGTCGCTGCGTTACGACTGCGACGGAGATACGATGCTCGTCACGGTGAAGCAGACCGGACCGGCCTGCCACACCGGGGCCTATAGCTGTTTCTGCCGAACTGCGGACAACAGCGGCAACAAAGCCCCCTCTGCCGACCGATTCGGGCCGCTTAGCCGTCTAGAATCCACGATCGCCCAGCGCGATGCCGAGCGTCCCGAGGGCGCATATACCACATACCTTTTTGATAAAGGATTGGACAAAATCCTGAAGAAGATCGGCGAGGAGACGGCAGAAGTCATCATCGCGGGCAAAAACCGGGATGCACAGGAGCTGCGCAGCGAAGCGGCCGATCTCGTTTTCCACCTCATGGTCCTTCTCCGGCAGCAGCAAATTCCGTTGGACGACGTCTTGCAGGAACTAGAATTCCGCCACCGCAAACCGGTGAAGAAAGACTAGGTGAATACGATGCGCATCGACTACCATACCCACCATTCCCGCTGCGGCCACGCGGTCGGAACATTGGAGGAGTATATCCAAAGCGCCATCGCAAAAGGCATGGAACAGATCGGCTTATCCGATCACATGCCTCTTTTGCATGTCGATCCTGAGACTTATTATCCGGAGATGGCCATGCCGATGGCCGAGCTGCCGGCTTACGTAGAAGAGTGCCTGCAACTGAAAGAGAAGTATAAGGATCAGATCCAGGTCCGCGTCGGTCTGGAGGGCGACTACATCGAGGGCCATGAGGAACAAATCGCGGATATCATCCAAAATTATCCTTGGGATTATGTGATCGGCTCGGTTCATTTTCTCGGGACATGGGATATCACGGATTTTCGCCAGGTTCACAACTGGGAAGGCCGCAACATTATCGAAGTTTACGAGCAGTATTATGATGCCGTTCAAAAGGCTGCCGCTGCCGGGCTCTACGATTATATAGGGCATATCGATGCGATCAAACGATTCGGCTATCGGCCGGAGGAAGACGTCACGCCTCTGGAGGATGCCGCTCTGCAAGCAGTGGCCCGGCACGGCTTGGCAATCGAACTGAATGCGGCGGGCATTCATACGGCAGCCAAAGAAATGTATCCTTCGCTGCGGATGCTGGAGAAAGCCCGATCACTGGAAATTCCCATTACTTACGGCTCCGACGCCCATCATCCCGATCGAATCGGACAAAAACAGGAGCAAGCGCTTGCGATGCTGAAAACAGCCGGTTATTCCCGTCTAGCCACATTTAATGGACGCAAAAGGGACATGATTCTTTTGTGAAATCTTAAAATACTCATGTATAATGAGAGAAGAGAGACGAAATAACTCGGTTTTTGGTGAATATACCGATTTCTTGGAGGGGCTCATGTACAGCAGCAGTAAACTTCGTGTTTTTTCGGGATCTTCCAACGAACCGCTGGCGAGGAAGATTGCGGAACATTTAGGCTCGCCGCTCGGGAAAATCAAGCTTTCCCGATTCAAGAGCGGAGAAGTGTATGTCCACTACGAGGAAACGATTCGCAACTGCGACGTGTTTTTGATCCAGTCCTTATCTCATCCGATCAACGATTTTTTCGTCGAGCTGCTGGTGATGATCGATGCGGCGAAGCGGGCTTCCGCCCGGACGATCAACGTCGTGCTTCCGTATTACGGCTATGCCCGTCAAGAACGCAAAGCGGCACCGCGGGAACCGATTTCCGCCAAAATGGTAGCTGACGTGCTCACTACGGTTGGGGCGCACCGGATCATCACGATTGACCTGCACGCTGCGGCCATCCAAGGTTTCTTCAACATTCCGGTGGACCATCTGACCGCACTATATTTGATCAGCGATTATCTAAAATCCAAGAACATCCCCAATCCCGTCGTCGTCTCACCGGATGCGGGACGGGCTACTACAGCCGAGAATCTGGCCAACCAGTTGGATTGTTCATTCGCCATTATGATCAAGAAACGCCCGACGCACAACGAATCGGTCATTACTCATGTCATTGGGGATGTTGAAGGCCGTACCCCGATCATCATCGAAGATATGATCGATACCGGGTCGACGATCGTCAATGTTGTCGAAGGCTTGAAGGAACGCGGCGCAGAAGACTCTTTCGTATGCGCGACCCATGGGTTGTTTTCGGCCGACGCCATTCTTAAGCTGGATCACCCGAATATCCGGGAGGTCGTTGTGACCGATTCGATTCATGTTGCGAAGGAGGACTCTTCGAGCTTCCAGGTGATTACCGTCGCTCCCATGCTGTCCGAAGCGATCCGCATTATCGTGCAGGGCGGCTCGATCAGCACGCTCTTCAAGAACGCCGGCGTATAAGGCATCCATTCAAGATCATGAGAACCCATGAGAAATGGCGCACCCCGCCAATCCTCATGGGTTTTTCTCCCGATTGCGTTTTTATTTTAAGGATGACGATTGCTGTGGTATAATCTTGGATGATGAAGAGGGGATTATGGAGGCATAGATTGAACTTAAACGCGAAAACAACCGGGGAGGTGCCTTGCCATTGAGTCAGCGGAAACATGCGGCCAAAAACAAAAAACGGCGTCCCAAAGTCATTCCGATGCGTCTGGACGCTACCTTTTTCTTTGAACGCGCCGTGCAATCGCTGGATCGTTTTCATTACGACAAGGCACTGAAATATTTCCGACGGGCTGTCGAATATGAACCGGACAATCCGGTCAACCACTGCAACATGGCCGGCATCTTGTCGGAATTGGGACGTTACGAGGAGTCCAACGTGATTCTTCGTTCGGTGCTCGATCAAATCGATCCCGCCATGACGGAATGTTATTATTATTTGGCGAACAATTACGCCAATATGGAATTGTACGAAGCGGCGGAGGAAGCGCTTGTCCGCTATTTGGAGAACGATCCGGAAGGACAGTTCCTGGATGAGGCCGACGAGCTGCTCGATTTGCTCCATTTTGAATTGAACCGCCCGACCAAAATTACCACCATCAAATCCCGCGAGAACATGTATGAGCACGACAAGGCGCGTGAACTGCTGGAAGCGGGACGGTTCGCGGAAGCGGTGCGGATATTGGAAGAAATTATCGAACGCCAGCCCGACTTCTTGGCCGCCCGGAACAATCTGGGGTTGGCATACTACTATATGGGGCTGTTCGAGAAATCCGTCCAGACGATTACCGAGGTGCTGGAGACGGAGCCAGGCAACTTGCATGCGCTGTGCAATCTGGCGATTTTTTACCAGCATGCCAAAAAGGAAGAAGCGCTTGAATCCCTGATGGAAAAGCTACGCAAAACGATCCCTTTCCATCCGGAACATGTATTCAAGCTGGCTACTACATTGGGCATTGTCGGTGACCACCGGGAAGCCTACGGGCACTTTCGCCGTTTGCTCAAGACCGGCGAACTGGCCGATGAACCGAGCCTGCACCATTTTGCCGCTGTCGCTTCGGTCAATCTCGGCCGGCACGACGAAGCGGATCGGCATTGGCGCCAAGCGGCGCGCCTGGATCCGGAATCGGAAGTTCCCCCGTATTATTTGCGGAAGTTGGACAACATCCGGGCCGGACAGGAGAGCCCTCCGATCCACTACCATTACCACCTGCCTTTTGAAGAACAGTTCCGCCGTTGGGAGACAAGTCCCGGTCTCGTATCGGAAGCTCTCAAGCGTGATCCGCTCATTCGGTCGTCCTTCTTCTGGGCGCTGCGTCATGGAGACCGCCGTACGAAGGTTCAAGTCATCCAAGCGCTGGGGCTTGTGGCGGACGAAGAAGTGATCGACGCGCTCAAAGCGTTTCTCATCGACACAGAGGAAGATGATGAACTGAAGCGCGTAGCAGTGTTGGTGCTGCGTTCAATCGGTGTTCAGGATACGCTGAATGTCACATTCGAAGGCCGCACACTGAAGCTCGAAGCGCGTCGCAAGTCAGCGAGGCTTCCCGTATGGGACAGCGCGTGGCAGGCGGTATTGGAGCAGGCGCTCGAGAACATGTCCGGCCGTTATGACGTCGTGCAGCAGCATGATATGATGACGCTCTGGGTCGATTACTTGTCCCGCGTGTATCCGGAAGTTCCTAAGCTTCATAAAGCGTCCGGATGGGCGGCGGCGCTCGAATACTGGACGGCCAAGATGCACCGCAGAACGGTCACTTACGCCGATCTGGTGAACCGTTACGGCGTGTCGCAGGCGAGCATCAGCCGCTATGCGAACCGGATCGACGAGGCTTGCGGCATCCGCGAGAAATTGGATCTGACGACTCCCGTTTTTAAGGAGCAGAAATAAGTCACAACATCAAGACGGAGGAACACAACCATGTACAGAGCGATCGTAGTCGGAACCGGCCCTGCCGGATTAACGGCGGCCATTTACTTGGCCCGCGCGAATTTGAACCCCCTCGTCATTGAAGGTCCGGAACCGGGCGGTCAATTGACGACAACGACCGAAGTCGAGAACTTTCCTGGGTTCCCGGAAGGCATCATGGGGCCGGAGTTAATGGCGAATATGCGTAAGCAGGCGGAACGCTTCGGTGCGGAATTCCGCACCGGATGGATTAACACCGTCGATACTTCCAAGCGGCCGTTTACCTTATCCCTCGAAGGCGGAGAGACCCTGCAGGCGGAAACCCTGATCATCTCCACCGGCGCTTCCGCCAAGTATATGGGCGTGCCGGGAGAGCGGGACAACGTGGGACGCGGCGTGAGCACTTGCGCAACGTGTGACGGATTTTTCTTCCGCGGCAAAAAAATCATTGTGGTCGGTGGCGGCGATTCAGCGATGGAGGAAGCAAACTTCCTTACGCGGTTTGCTTCGGAAGTCGTTCTCGTCCATCGCCGCGATGAGCTGCGCGCCTCCAAAATCATGCAGGATCGCGCTCGAGAAAATCCGAAAATCACCTGGAATCTCAACCGTACGCCGCTGGAAGTCGTTGCGACCGGCATGGGCGTGACCGGCCTGAAGGTGCGCAATAACGAGACCGACAACGAAGAAGTCATCGAAACGCAAGGACTGTTCGTCGCGATCGGCCATACGCCGAACACGAAGTTCCTCGGCGGACAGATCGATACGGATGACTTGGGCTACATTAAGGTGAAGCCGGGAACGACCGAGACGAACGTGCCGGGCATCTTCGCTTGCGGTGACGTGCAGGATCACAAGTACCGCCAAGCGATCACAGCGGCGGGAAGCGGCTGTATGGCGGCGATGGACTGCGAGAAGTTCTTGGAAGGTTCGATGGCTCACGATTGGAGCCAATCGTTGTAAAACTGGCCCCAAAAACCGGAGGGAATCTCCGGTTTTTACTTTACGTTTCAGAAAGTATAAGTTTTCATCTATACTTTTCTGAAACGTCTCCGACATAAACGTATGCTGCCATCCAAGGACGGCGACAGCCGTTTATGCTTCTATGTACAGGTTTGTCGACGCCTGCTTTATCTTGACCGCGCGGGGGCGTTGGCTTATAGTGGGTACTGTAACATGAAGTGAAATGGTTAAGTAATTCAACTCAAGAGGTGCCACAAATGTCGGAAAACCTATACATCGGTGCGGATATCGGCGGGACCACGATCAAGGTGGGCATTTGCAACGAACGCGGCGATCTGCTTCAGACGTTCGAAGGCCCGACGGAGACCGACCAGGGCACGGATCGCATCCTCAGCAACATTGCCGATTACGCCCGTAAGATCGTTTCGGAGTCGTCGCACACTTGGGAGCAAGTGGCCGGAGTTGGTGTGGGAATTGCCGGATTCATGGATATCCCCAAAGGCTTTATTAAATTTTCACCGAATCTGCCGCTGAACAACGTACCCCTGAAGGATTACTTGGAGGCGGCATTAAATAAGAAAGTCCGTATCAACAACGACGCGAACGTGGCCGCTTTGGGCGAGGCCTGGGGCGGTGCAGGCCGCGGAGTATCGAGCTGTGTATGCTACACGCTGGGCACCGGTGTCGGCGGCGGGATCGTCGTGGAAGGCCGGTTGATCGAAGGCTTCTCCGGCATGGGCGGCGAGATCGGCCATATGTCGGTCGTGCCTGATCTGGAAGCGATCCAATGCGGATGCGGCAAAATGGGTTGCTTGGAGACTGTATCTTCGGCTACAGGGATTATCCGGATGGCCAAGGACGCCGTGGATCGGGGAGACCGCACTGCGTTGTCGGTATTCGAAACACTGACGGCGAAGGACGTCATCGACGCCGCCAAAAGCGGGGACGAAGTGGCGCAGCGCATCGTGAGCCGTGCCGCGTTTTATCTCGGCAAGTCTCTGGCCGCCGTTGCCGTCGTAGTCAATCCGCAGCGTTTTATTCTGGGCGGCGGGGTTAGCGCAGCAGGCGAGTTCCTGTTCGCGCAAGTCCGCGAAGTATTCCACAAGTATGCGCAGGACAAAGCGCAAGAAGGAGTCGACATCGTCGCAGCGGAACTCGGCAACAACGCGGGTGTCGTCGGCGCCGCCGGATTGCTGCTGCACGCCTGAGCTTGACTTTTCGGCGCCTGTTCTGACGCAAGCGAGACTTCGTCAGCCAGGCGCTCTGTCGTTCGCGAGTCGAGGGAGGAGGACAAAAACATGGAAAGGGATTCCCATCCGTCACAACCGACTTTGGTTATTATCACCGGTATGTCGGGTGCCGGCAAAACGATCGCCGTGCAAAGCCTCGAAGATCTCGGTTATTTTTGCGTGGATAATTTGCCTCCCGTCCTGATTCCAAAATTCGCCGAACTGATTGAACAATCGCAAGGGAGAATCGCTAAAGTCGCACTCGTGATCGACCTGAGGGGACGGGAATTTTTCGAGTCGTTGTCGGAATCGCTCGGATTTATTCGCGAACATTACACGATTGATTATGAGATCCTGTTTCTTGATGCAACGGACTCCGTTCTGGTGCAGCGATATAAGGAAAGCCGCCGCCGCCATCCGCTCGCGCCCGAAGGACTGCCGCTCGACGGCATCCATATGGAACGCAAGTTGCTGGAAGACCTCAAAGGCTGGGCGACACAAGTAATTGACACGAGCAGCCTAAAGCCGGTGCAGTTGAAGGAGACGATCGTCTCGCGGTTCGCCAACCTGGACCGCAGCTCGATCTCCATCAATGTGACGTCTTTCGGCTTCAAATACGGCGTCCCGATCGATGCGGATCTCATTTTCGATGTCCGGTTTTTGCCGAACCCGCATTACGTTGAAACGCTGCGGCCGAAGACCGGCCAGGATCCGGAAGTATACGATTATGTCATGAAATGGTCGGAGACGCAGGTGTTTCTCTCGAAACTTCTCGACATGCTGCAGTATTTGATCCCGCTCTATCAGAAGGAAGGCAAAAGCCAGGTCGTTATCGGAATCGGCTGTACGGGCGGTAAACACCGGTCCGTGGCACTTGCGGAATATTTGGGAAGGAAGCTTGCCACCGGCGAGACGGAATCGGTCAGGGTTCAGCATCGCGACGCCGATCGTGAACGGCAGGAATAGGTGGGAAATGGAGTCTAAAATGAATAACCCTCGTCTGCCCCGGATCGTCGTGGTCGGAGGCGGTACGGGGCTGTCCGTCATGCTCCGTGGTTTGAAGCATAAACCGCTGGATATTACGGCTATCGTAACGGTGGCGGATGACGGAGGAAGCTCGGGCATTCTGCGCGAGGAGATGCAGATTCCGCCTCCGGGCGACATCCGCAGCGTCCTCACGGCGCTTGCCGATACCGAGCCGCTTCTCGCCGAGGTGCTGCAGTATCGCTTCAATAGTGGAACAGGCTTGGCCGGCCACAGTTTGGGCAACCTGATTTTGGCGGCGATGACGGACATCACCGGCGATTTCGTCACCGGCATTACGGAGCTCAGCCGCGTGTTGGCGGTACGGGGCCGTGTGCTTCCCGCCGCCAATCAGGCGATCGTACTGAAAGCGGAGATGGCCGACGGCTCGATCGTGATCGGTGAATCGTCGATCCCGAAGTCAGGTCTTGCGATACGCAGGCTGTTCATCGAGCCGGCGGACGTCGAACCGCTCACGGAAGCGGTGGAAGCGTTGCAGGAAGCGGACGCGATCCTGATCGGACCGGGCAGCTTGTATACCAGCATTCTTCCGAATCTAATCGTGCCCAAACTCGCGGAAGCGATTGTCGGATCGGAAGCCGTGAAAATATTTGTCTGCAACGTGATGACCCAACCGGGGGAAACCGACGGGTATTCGGTAAGCGATCATTTGACCGCTATTCAGGACCATATCGGCCATCATCTGTTCGATTACGTCATTGTAAACGACGGGGAAATCCCGCCTCAAGTGCAAAGCATGTACGCCGAACAGGGTGCCAAGGCCGTATATTTGGATTTGGAAGAAGTCACCCGGCGCGGCTACAAGGTCATTGCCGACCGGCTCGTGCTGTTTCGAACTTATTTGCGCCATGACGCCGCCAAACTGAGCGATCACATTTATCGGTTGGTGGAGGATTGGATGCTGCGGAAGGAGTAATATCGATGTCTTTTGCAGCCCAAACAAAAAAAGAACTGACGATGGTGGAAGGCGATTCCTGCTGCGAGCGGGCGGAACTGTCCGCACTGATCCGGATGAATGGATCGGTCGCGTTGACCAGCAAACGAATCGTACTGGATATTGCCTCCGAAAACGCCGCGATCGCACGCCGGATTTACACGCTGTTGAAGCGCCATTTTGCCGTCGCGATGGAACTTCTGGTTCGTAAAAAGATGCGGCTCAAAAAGAACAATGTCTATGTGGTTCGCGTGCCTGCCGGGGTTGAGGAGCTTCTGAAGGCTCTGGCCATCACAACCGAGGGGTTTCAGTTCGCTCCGAGCATCGACAAAAATCTGATCAAGAAGCCGTGCTGCAAACGCGCTTATTTGCGGGGGGCGTTCCTGGCAGGAGGATCGGTCAACAATCCGGAAGGTTCGTCTTACCACCTCGAAATCGCTTCCTTGTATGAGGAGCACTGCAGGGCGCTTGTGGACTTGGCCAATAAGTTTCAGCTCAATGCCAGGTTCATCGAACGAAAAAAAGGCTTCATTCTCTACATCAAGGAAGGCGAGAAAATCATCGAGTTTCTGAGCATCATCGGCGCCCATCAGGCTTTGTTCAAGTTCGAGGATGTACGGATCATGCGGGACATGCGCAACTCGGTCAACCGGATCGTCAACTGCGAGACGGCGAACCTGAACAAGACGATTGGAGCCGCCGTCCGGCAGATCGATAACATCAAGCTGCTTGAGAAGGAAGTCGGACTGGAGAATTTGCCGGACAAACTTCGCGAGGTTGCGGAAACCCGGCTTAAGCATCCCGATATCAACCTGAAGGAAGTCGGCGATCTTCTCAGGGGACAAGTCAGCAAATCCGGCGTAAACCACAGGCTGCGGAAGCTTGATGAATGGGCGGAAAAAATCCGGAACGGCGGGGTATAAGCTTCTAGCGCTTTAGTTCCAAACAATGTTATAATATTGAACGAAAACAGGCACGGCGGGGTCCCGACCAGCGGGACGATCAAAGATAGGGGGTATCCGGTCCATGACGAGACAGCCGGTGGTTGTACGGCTTAAAACGGGGCTTCACGCCAGACCGGCGGCGCTATTCGTGCAGGAAGCAAATAAATTCTCATCCGACGTATTCGTGGAGAAGGACGAGAAGAAAGTGAACGCCAAGAGCATCATGGGTATCATGAGCCTTGCGATCAGCTCGGGCACGGAAGTATCCATCAGCGCGGAAGGTTCGGACGCAGAGCAGGCTGTAACCGCTTTAGTGCAGCTGGTCAGCAAAGAAGAGCTGGAGAACCAGTAAATCAACGTTAAAGCACATTCGCTCAAAGCTCCCAGGGGGAGCTTTTTGCATTATTCAGGATCATTTGAAGGGATGCCGTTTTCCGTTGTTTTATGGGCGTGGTTGAAACCTTTTCCAGGTATCTTGCGTCCATAGGATCAGAACGAATGGAAAGGGGCAAGCAGCGGATGAAACAAAAAGGATGGCAAATTGTTGCACTGGTGGCGTTGATGACGGTTGTGGGATCGCTGGGATTCAGTAGAGGTGGGGCCAATCTGGCCAAGGCGGAACCGCTCGTCTCTTCGGCGGCGGGTGGATCGGTGTTAAACACCATTACGGTAGGTGCCAACGGATCGATTAAGGTGGAGCCGGACATCGCTTACGTCAATGTGGCGGTTGAAACTCACGGCGCCACTGCAAGTGCGGCCCAGAAAGACAACGCGGATAAATTCGCTGGAGTGGAAAAGACGTTGTACGAGAAGTATGGCACCGATAAAAAGGATGTGCAAACAACCGGTTTCTCCGTGCAGCCGGAATACAATTACACGGATAAAGGAGGCCGTACGCTGATCGGTTATCTTGCAGTACATTCGGTACAGGTGAACGACCGCAAGCTGGGCGAGATCGGCAAGCTGCTCGACGACTTGTCTGCAGCCGGCGCCAATCGAATGGACGGGGTACAATTCGCGACGGAGAAAACCGACCAGTATGAGCTCGAAGCGCTTAAAAAGGCGATGGCCACTGCGGAGGCGAAAGCGAATGTGCTGGCGGCTTCGGCGAAGCGTGAAGTAAAAGGCGTCGTGAACATTGTGCAGGGAGCCGCTTCTGCTCCACCGGTTCTTTATCAGTCGGCGGATATGATGAAAAACGCGGCGGCCAGTTCAGCCGGTGCTCCAACTTCGGTACAAGTGGGGCAAATCGAGGTTTCGACCAGCGTCACGGTACAATACGAAATGAAATAACAAGACGGGGCTGCCCATTAAGGTTGAAATCGACATCTGGGGCAGCCTGTTGCGACGATACCTCAACACACGGCGAACATTCACCACTTCATGGAGTGCGTGCTGAGGTAGTGGGAAACCGCTTCTCGTATGTTCAGCTCGTTTTCGCTGTAGTCAGGTTTCTACCAATTGCACGAACTCGGCAGGCGGGTTATGTTGCTGTAGTCAGGTTTTCCCAGTTAGAGCGACATTTTAGTTCATCCCCAACGGAAACGGCTCACTAATTGTGTTTTACCGGACTACAACGAGTGATACCGCAGCTTACCCCTCTGCAAATGGGCAAAGTCGGATTACAGCACATGGATCGGCCTGTCGCAATGAAAGGAGGCTGCCCTAGGTCATTTACATGACTTTTGGGGCAGCCTCTTTCTATTCCTATATATTCGGGCTCGTTAAGCTTCCCGACGGTGTTCCAAATGGCGCTTCGAAATCGCCTCTTCCAGCAATTCGATGAATTCGCTGGACAGGTTCATTTTCTTCGCTTCACGGTACACTTCGAGCAGGTGTTCGTCTTGCAATGGTCGAAGCAAAGAAGCTTTATCGCTTAACCGACGGCCAGCCATCAATTCGTTCGGCTCGTCGTTGGACCGCGGAAACGGCTCGCCCGCTTGGGGCTGCTGCTTCACGAGATATGGATAGGTCCGTTGTGTCATAATCAGGATCCCTCTTTTCCAAAATTCCTAGGTGCGACTAGAACTGGAGGTATCTGGTGCAACCTCTTTCAAAAGAATACCACGGAATAGGAGGGAGGCAGGAGGGGGCATTCAAAGTTTTGAATTCTTATTGACAAGTGCATCGTGATGTGATAAAAAACCCTTTCCGTGTGCGGAAAGGGTTTTTCGTGAGGCGTATGCGCGGATTGTTTAGACTTTCTCGATGACTTTGTCGATCAGGCCGTATTGTTGGGCCTCGGAAGCTTCCATGAAATAGTCGCGGTCGGTGTCTTTCTCGATTCGTTCCAACGGCTGCCCGGTTCGTTCCGCCAGGATATGGTTGAGCTTGTCGCGCAGCTTAAGAATGCGCCGGGCGCGGATTTCAATATCGCTGGCCTGCCCTTCCGCTCCTCCGAGCGGTTGGTGGATCATCACTTCGCTGTTAGGCAGCGCGAAGCGTTTGCCCTTGGCTCCGGCAGCAAGCAGGAAGGCGCCCATGGATGCGGCCATGCCGACGCAGATCGTGGAAACTTGAGGCTTGATGAACTGCATCGTATCGTAAATGGCCATGCCGGATGTAATGGAACCGCCCGGGCTGTTGATGTACAAGCTGATGTCCTTCTCCGGCTCTTCCGCTGCCAGGAACAGCAGCTGCGCGATGATGGCATTGGCCACCACGTCGTTCACCTGCGTTCCCAAGAAGACGATGCGGTCTTTCAGAAGACGGGAATAAATGTCGTATGCCCGTTCCCCCCGATTGCTCTGTTCGACGACCATAGGAATGAAACTCATGCGCGACGTCCCTCCTTATTGATGAATTAGTTTCGGTTTCTTCATCATATCCAATTCGTCAACTAAAGTCAAAGAAAGTCAAACATGGCCTATAAAAAAACCGGCCGTATGGAACGGACGGTTGAGCTGTATGCTAAAAGTTGGCGCGCCCGAAGGGAATCGAACCCCTATCTCAGGCTCCGGAGGCCTACGTCATATCCGTTGGACCACGGGCGCATGTGCAGATGACAGCAAGAATTATTATATGCGATGGAGCCCCAAAAAGCAAGATAAACTGTATTGGTAATTTCCGCGCGAAAAGTGCCGACAATGAACTTGCAAGGCTTCTTTTTATTCGTTAAAATAAGAGCGGGACCAGAAAAGAAGTAGCGGGACGTTTAGCGTCCATCAGGCATGACCCGCATTCATCCTGGAACCATCCATCCGAACTCAGGGGGACACAGGGGAAGAATGCGGAACCTACTCGAGATTCAGAAACAAATTCTGCCTGATCTGATGCAAGTCATGCAGAAACGCTATGATATTTTGCATCGGGTTTTCGTATCCGGAACGATTGGCCGGCGCGCCCTTGCGATCAGCGTCGATATGTCGGAGCGTGTGCTCAGGTCCGAGCTGGAGATTCTCCGGGCGCAAGGGCTGTTGGATACCGGCGCCGCCGGGATGACGCTTAGCGAAACCGGCCGACAGCTCGTCGAGGAGATGGAGCCGATCGTCAAGGAGCTGTTCGGCCTCTCGGAATTGGAGGCTCGGGTTCGGGAAGCATTCGGCTTGAAAAGGGTCGTCATCGTTCCCGGTGACTCCGACGAATCTGTCCATATCCGGCAGGAACTCGGCCGCATTGGCGGACGGGTGCTGCGCGAGAGCTTGTCTCCCGGCGACGTGGTAGCGGTTATGGGCGGTTCGACGATGTTTCGGATGGCCTCTCAGTTCTCCTACCCGACAACGCTGCGGGACAACTGGTTCGTGCCGGCGCGGGGCGGTCTTGGTGAAAGCGTCGACTACCAGGCGAACACGATCGCCTCCGAGCTGGCCAAGCGGACCGGAGGCCGCTATCGGATGCTGCATGTGCCGGATCATCTGAGTGAAGAAGCGTACCAGACGATCATGCAGGAGCCGGGAGTCCGTGAGGTCGTAGACATGATTCGAGGTGCCCGTATTGTGGTGCACGGGATCGGCGACGCGATGACGATGGCGCGGCGCCGCAAGCTGGACGGCGTCACGATGGAAGAGATGCGGGCCGACGGAGCCCTGGCGGAGGCATTCGGTTACTACTTCGACCGGGACGGCAAAGTGGTGCACCAGATGGCGACAGCCGGTCTGCGGCTGGAAGACATCGAGGCGGCCGGGGT
>JAQBPQ010000031.1 GCA_028287445.1 Cohnella sp. | reverse complement strand
TTCAACCGATGATACACAGCAGGCTGAAGTTTTCCATGCTTTTATTGTTTATCGCGGCGTTGGTGATCGCAGGGGGCTGCGGGAAACGTAACGACGCGGGCGGACAAGCCGGCACGGCGTCAGCATCGCCCGGCGGTTCGCCGTCTGCGACACCTTCTGCTACTGCTTCTGCTTCTGCTTCTGCTTCTGCTTCTGCTTCTGCTTCTGCTTCTGCTTCTGCTTCTGCTTCTGCTTCTGCTTCTGCTTCTGCTTCAACACCCGCGCCAACGGTGTCGGCCAAAAATCCGATCGTCACGATTGAGATGGATAACGGCAAAACGATCAAAGTGGAGCTGTATCCGGATGTAGCCCCGAATACCGTGAACAACTTCATTTCGCTGGTCAAGAAAGGCTTTTACAATCGTCTGATTTTCCACCGTGTCATGCCGGGCTTCATGATTCAGGGAGGCGATCCGGAAGGCACGGGGACCGGCGGACCGGGTTACGGCATCAAAGGAGAGTTCACCAACAACGGCTTCAAAAACGATCTCAAACATACCCGTGGCGTCATTTCGATGGCCAGGTCGGACAGTCCCGATTCAGCGGGGTCACAATTTTTCATAATGACAGCGGACTACCCTTCGTTAAATGGCGATTATGCTGCGTTCGGTAAGGTGACGGAAGGAATGGACACTGTCGATGAAATCGTGAACCAGACGATCGACCCTAATGATCCCGATCATTCTCGTCCCGCGAAACCGATGGCCATGAAAAAAGTAACGGTCGACACCAAGGGCGTGAACTACAAGGAGCCTGAAGTCATCAAGTGACATGCTGTTGCGGTGGTGTTGGCTAGCCGCTGTGGTCGTCGATTAGCTGTGAAAAAGTTGCTAAATTCGTGAGACACTCGTTTGTGTTGTTGCTGGAAAGCCACTTGATTGTGTTACACGCTACTCATCGCCGGTCCACGTTACTAAAAAGCCACTTGATTGTGTTACACGCTGCGCACCGCCGGTCCACGTTACTAAAAAGCAACTTGATTGCGTTACACGCTGCGCACCGCCGGTCCACGTTACTAAAAAGCCACTTGATTGCGTTACACGCTACGCACCGCCGGTCCACGTTACTATAAAGCAACTTGATTGCGTTTAACGATGCACACCCCAAGTTCCTGCCCTAATGATCAACCAACAAAAACTCAGGTATCCGACAAAGGATCCCTGAGTTTTGTGGTTGCGGCGCCATCGCGCGAATGGCCTAATCCTTGCGATCACGGGACTTCCGCAAATTCCGCATGGCCTCCCGGTACTCCTCATCCGGCGTTTTTTTCACGGCCTTCGGCCCGATTGGTTGGCCGTCTTGTCCCGATTTCAACCGGCGCAGCGCATTTCGGTAATCCTGATCGCCTGTGTTGCGGTAATCTTGATCGCCGGTGCCCGTTCTGCCTCTTCGCACGGCGGTGGGAGGATGCGCTTCCGGCAGCGGCTTGGCTGCGGCTTCGATCGGCGGGTTCTCGGCAGCCTTCGATTTCTGGCGGGAGCGGTTCGACGCCGCGCGCACGTTAAACACGATCAAAAGAACAAGAACAATAAAAGCCGCGATCCCATAACCGATCAGCATGGCTATCCCTCCTGTCGACCCGTAAATCGGGCGGCCAGCCGGGCTACCCTTGCCCCCAGGGCTCGTCCAAGTGCAAGATCGTTTTCCGTCGGCATATTGGGAGGGTCTTCCGGCGACTCCTCCAGACGAACCGTAACGCCTACTCCATAATACGAGCCATACAGAACATTTTCCGGAACGTTGGCGGGCAACCCCGCAATGATCATTCCTTGGTGAAGCATCGGAGTAATCAGATTGAGCAGCGTAGCTTCGATTCCCCCGTGTTCCGTTGCGATGGTGCAAAATACGGCTCCGATTTTGTCCACCAATTTTCCATGCGCCCAGTGATAACCCAGTTTATCAATCCATACCTTCAGACCTGCGCTGATCGTTCCGAAATGGCCCGGGCACCCCCAGATGATCGCATCCATCTGTTCCAGCTCCCGCACATCCGCTTCTTCCACATGGTGGAGATGAACGATCGTGCCTCCCACTCCCTGTGCACCTTGAGCCACCGCTTGAGCCAGGGCTTCCGTATGTCCGTCCTCACTGTCGTAAACCACATATATATTCATTTTGGAAACCTCCAACGGATGGATTTTTTTACTTTCCCTCCAGATCCGGAGAATATTCCGATGCCTTAGTTTCACAATCTATACCTACACGCCTCACCATCAAATGATTGTCCAGGAAAGGAAGCCGTTCCATGAGAAGTTCCCGCATCGTGCTGATTAACGTGATCGTGATCCTGCTGCTCGTGGCAGCCGGCGGTGCTGCCGTCTATTACTACGTTCAATCGGTCAATTACATATCCACCGATAACGCCAGGGTCGACGGCCAGCCGGTAACCATCGCGGCTTCTGCACCTGGAGTGCTCACACAATGGAACGGCAGGGTCGGACAGAATTATCCTGCGGGTCAACGTCTCGGATTCATCCGCGCGGCAACCGGCGCCTTAGCGATTACCGCTCCGGCGTCCGGCACCATTGTGCAGCAGAGCGCGGTCGTCAACTCCATCGTCGGCGCAGGCACTCCTCTGGCCCGAATGTACGATCTGAATAGTCTGTGGGTAACGGCCAACATTGCCGAAACGAGCATCCGCAACGTAAAGGTAGGGCAGGCGGTCGACATTACGATCAGTGCGTTTCCAGGCACCACCCTTACCGGGAAAGTGTCGCAAATCACCCTGGCCACCGCCGGAACCTTCTCGCTGCTGCCGTCAGCCAATACAACATCCAATTACACCAGAGTGACGCAGGTCATTCCGGTCACCGTTGCCGTCGATAATTACCGCGGACTCGGTTTGGTCCCCGGTATGAGCGCCAGCGTCCAAATCCACAAATAAGGGGTGACCCATGGAACAGCGGAATACGACCCCAACCGTGATCGTGCTGATTTGCGGGATGTTCGTGGCCATCTTGAACCAAACGATGGTCAACGTCGCCATCCCTCATATCATGCTGGATTTGAATGTATCGACCACCACGGTTCAGTGGTTGGCTACCGGTTTCATGCTGGCCAATGCCGTTATGATTCCGATCAGCGCGTACCTCATGGAATCGATGCCCACCAAGGTGCTGTTTGCGTCAGCAATGGGGTTGTTTACGGTCGGATCGCTGGTCTGCGGAATCGGGCCGACTTTCGCGATCGTTTTGGTCGGACGCGTTATTCAGGCGATCGGGGCAGGCGTTATGATGCCTCTGGTGACGAACATCTTCCTTCGGATATTCCCGCCGGAAAAGATGGGAAGAGCCATGGGCATGATGGGAATCGCCATGATGTTCGCGCCGGCTGTGGGACCTACGTTTGCCGGATATATGTTGGAGACTTTTTCCTGGCGGGTGTTGTTTTACATTATGGTTCCGCTTGGCGCCATTGAAGTATTAATGACTTTTCGTTATTTGCCGAATGTGTTAAAGCTGAGTTATCCGAGGCTGGACTGGCTGGGCGCTATTTTCTCTACGATCGGTTTCGGATCGCTTCTCTACGGTCTTAGCGAGGCGGGCAGCCGGGGATGGGGAGACCCGCTTGTGGACACTTCCATCATCGCCGGCGTCGTGTTTTTGCTTTTCTTCATCTTCCGGGAGGTCACTACGGATACTCCGCTGCTCAATCTGCGGGTATTTCGGTCTTCCTACTTTACAATGACAACTGCGGTCAGCGTGGTGATCAACATGGCCATGTTCGGCGCCATGCTGCTTCTCCCGATATACATCCAGAACATTCGTGGTTATACGGCCTTGGAATCGGGACTATTGATCTTGCCCGGTGCTGTGCTGATGGGCATCATGTCGCCGATTTCGGGCACACTCTTTGACCGGTTCGGCATTCGCCCGTTAGCCGTGATCGGATTGCTGATCACTGCGGTGACCACTTACCAGTTTACGAAGTTGACGTCCGAGTCCACTTATTCGCATTTGCTGATGCTGTATGCGCTTCGCAGCTTCGGCATTTCCTTCATCATGATGACGATCATGACGGCCGGGCTGAATGCCCTTCCGTTGTCGCTCAAAGGCCACGGCACCGCCGCAGCCAACACAATGCGCCAAGTGGCGAGCTCGTTCGGAACCGCTCTGCTGGTCACGGTCATGTCGACGCGAACGAACGAGCATTTAGCCGCTTTCGCCAATACCCTAACCACGAGTAATCCCGTCACCGTAGAAAACATCGCCAATTTGCAAGCGGGTTTGGCGGCGACAACCGGGCTTCCCCCCGATGTCGCAAGTGCTTACAGCCTGAGCGTGCTGAGCGGTTTGGCAGCCCGGGAGTCCGCCATCGGCGGCATCAATGACGCTTTCGTCGTGGCCACCATCATTACGGTCATCGGATTGGTGTTCTCGCTGTTTCTCAATCGCCCCCCGACTCCCGCACGCAAATAAAGCCGCTCGGTGGAGGCGGAAAAGGAGGATAATTATGCCAAGCATCAAACGGATTCTGATGGTCGTCACCAATCACACCACCATCACGGACGATCACAAAACAGGATTATGGCTGGAAGAATTTGCGGTACCGTACTATGCGTTCAAATCCCGGGGTTACGAGGTCAAGGTGACCAGTATTCTAGGCGGCGAGGTTCCTCTGGATCCCAGCAGCATCGAGGGGGAAATCAACGAGGCTTGGGCCGAGGCCGAAAAGGAACTCCAAAACACCGCCAAACTTAAGAAGGAAGATGCGGACGACGTAGATGCCATCTTCCTGCCGGGCGGTCACGGGACGATGTTCGATTTTCCCGATAACGAAACCTTGCTGGCGATCCTGCAGCAGCTGGCCGAACAGGGTAAGATCATCGGCGCCGTATGCCACGGCCCTGCCGGTCTGGTCAACGCCACCTATAAGGACGGAACCCCGCTCGTCAAAGGCAAGAAGGTCAATGCGTTTACGGATGAAGAAGAAGTCGAGATGAAACTGGATATTCACATGCCCTTCCTGCTCGAGAGCAAGCTGCGGGAAAGAGGTGCCGAGTTCGTCTCCGCCCCCAAATGGACGGAGTTCTCCGTACGGGACGGCAATCTCATCACCGGACAGAATCCGATGTCCAGCCGAGCCACCGCCGAGAAGGTCATCGAAGCCCTCTCCGACAAGCTTTGAAGTGGATCCGGGCGGCGGACGTAACGAATGAGCGGGTTCGTCCTAGGCCAACGTGGCCATGGCGGGCCTCTTTTTTTCGTTCTTTTTTTCTAAAACGTTCCGTTCCAACATAAAAATACAAGAGAAATGCAGAAGCATGTCTTTAATTCCATTAACAAATTGGAATCATTATAAAAAAATATTGACTATAAAGTATTCGCCCTTTACATTAATACATAGCGACGATTGATCGTGATTCTTAAGTTCCGAAGGGAGAAACGGTGAATGAGCAATCGATTGACGACCAACCAAGGCGTGCCGATCGGAGATAATCAAAGTTCCAAAACGGCAGGGACTAGGGGGCCTACTCTGCTTGAAGATTATCAGCTGCTGGAGAAGCTCGCCCACTTCGACCGCGAACGGGTACCGGAGCGCGTCGTGCATGCCCGCGGAGCCGGTGCGCACGGTGTGTTCCGCGTTACCAACAGCATGAAGCGCTACACCAAAGCCGCCTTTCTGCAAGACGAAGGAACCGAGACACCCGTATTCGTTCGTTTTTCCACGGTTATTCACGGGCAGCACTCCCCGGAGACACTGCGCGACCCTAGGGGATTTTCCACCAAATTTTATACCACGGAAGGCAACTATGATCTCGTCGGCAACAATCTTCCGGTTTTCTTCATTCGCGACGCCATGAAGTTCCCGGATATGGTTCATTCATTAAAACCGGATCCCCGCAACAACATCCAGCATCCGGACCGGTACTGGGATTTCATGTCCCTGACGCCCGAATCCACCAACATGCTCATGCATCTATTCTCGGATGAAGGCATTCCGGCCAACCATCGCGAAATGAGAGGTTCCAGCGTCCACGCCTTCAAGTGGATCAACGCGTATGGCAATATGGTTTATGTGAAACTGCGCTGGGTTCCCAAGCAAGGCGTAAGAAACCTGTCCGCACAAGAAGCCTCTCTCATTCAGGCGACGGATTTCAATCACGCGAGCCGCGATCTATATGAGGCGATTGAACAGGGCAACTATCCGGAATGGGATTTGTGCGTACAGATCCTGGATCCTGCGGATATGGACAATTTCGACTTCGATCCGCTCGATCCGACCAAAGACTGGTTCCCGGATGTCATTCCGTTTCAGCCCGTAGGCACGATGACGTTAAACCGGAATCCCGAAAATGTGTTCGCGGAGACCGAATCCGTCGGCTTTAATCCCGGCGTGGTCGTTCCCGGAATTGAGCCGTCGGAAGATAAGCTGCTGCAGGGGCGCCTATTCTCCTACTCCGATACGCAGCGTTACCGGGTCGGCCCCAACTATTTGCAGCTTCCGATCAATTGTCCATTCGCCCAAGTAAGCAACAATCAGCGGGACGGCGCTATGGCTGTCAAACAGCAAAACAACCACATCAACTATGAGCCTAACCGTCACGTGGAGACCCCCAAGGAAGATCCGGCTTTCCGTGAAGCGGGCACCCCGATCGGCGGGTTGGCGGGACGGCAAAAAATCGAAAAAACAAACGATTTCGGGCAAGCCGGCCAGGTATGGAACCGTTATTCCGATGAGGAGAAAGCTGCCGTCGTTTACAACCTGACCGCTGACCTGTCTGCGGTGTCCGAACGGACCCAGTTGCTCGCCATCTGCAACTTCTACCGCGCCGACGCAGCGCTTGGACAGCAGCTCGCGGACAATCTCAAGGTGGATATCACTCCTTACATCCAACAGTTCGCATAAGCTAAAAGGCTAGAGAGGGGTAATGACTCTCTAGCCTTTTTCTATGTCCACCCGGCATTTATTGTGCCCTATGCGGGTACCGTTTTGCAAGGGAGCGAAGCCAGTCTACAAGTAAATACAAGACGGGAACCATACTCGTCAACAACAGAAACGCCGTTTCGCTATGCGTCGTAATGTTGTCTACTTCGGCGGACGAAGGGAACATATACATCGAAAAAACGACCATGGTTGCCGCCATCATATAAGAAAATGGTTTATGGTTTCGGAGACCCGCCGTATGCGTGAACGCCAGGACGCAAGTCAGCAAAAAGATGCTGATTTTCAGAAACATGCTGTATAACCAAAAAATAATCAGCAAAGGATCCAAATTTTCAAGAAAGGTTCCCGCGCGTATGTAGCGGATGACTTCAAGGGTGGGATAGGTTAAATTGGCCGTCAATTCCGGACCGAAAAGCAACACGGTCGGGATCAGATTCGCCAACGCCACCGTTACCGCAGTGACGGCCGCCCAACTGAGCGATTTCATCATTTTTTCCTGTTTCGTAATATATGGGAAAAAATAGACGATGAACGTCATTTCCGCGAATAACCCGGCAATCATCACCGTTCCGTTCCACATCCCTTTCGGCTCGAAATTCGTGAGGAAGGCAACGGCCATTCCCGTGTTCACCTCTCGGGTGATGAACAACGGAAACGACAACACCGCCGCCACGCTTAATAAAAACAAACCTTGCGCACCGCGGAAAACCGTAACCGGGCCGGACCGAACTCCCCGTGCAATGCAGATGCCGAACAGTGCCGCTACCGCCCAATCCGGCGTTTCCGGCAAGAAATTGAGCACTATGAAATCGACCAACTGCCGCATGATCAGCGCCGACGCAAATAAATTGATGAAGATCACCGCCGCAACCACAGGATAGTGAAACCATCGCCCGATAATTTCATGACCGTATTGCCCCAAAGCACGATCCGGTCTTCGGATGCACAACCGGTAAGACAAATAAGCAATGAACAGGCCAATCGCGGCTCCTAAGATCACAGAAACCCACACCATATAACGGGCTTCTTTCACCAGAGGACTGATGAAAAAACCGATCAAGGTGGAATAGATAAATTGGGAGAAAAGCATGTAAACCTGGAGCTGCGTAATCCGTCCCAATGAACGACCCTCCCTTAAGTCTCAGCAAACAACCATTTTTGGACCGGTGAAAAAACGGTATTCATGAACATGCCGATCGACCAGTTGTCCGCGAACAAATAGACGGCTTCCGCACAGAGCAGCAGGAAGAAGCTGCAGCCCATAACGATCCGGATTATGGACGCCTTTTGTTTTTCCCTTATCAAGTACACCCATTCCAGATAGCCGATTGCGACGAAAATGACGGCAATGGCGATCATTTCGATTCCCCCGTATTGGGCATCAACCGGTTCCATTCGGGTTTCCGCACCGCACCGAACCATTTGACACGAATCTTGACCTGGGGATCTACTTTCACCTCGTTCGCTAAGCGCTCTCTCCAGTCACCTTGAATCCTTTTCCATTGCCGCGGATACCGCCACTCCACATACTGTCCCAGCTGAAAAGCATCCGTTTGCGCTTGATTGGATTTGCTGATCGCCTGGCCGATCCGCTCTTCCAGTTCATTCTCCAGGCTCCGCTCCACTCTCTTCAGTTGATTCCAATCCGATAAATCGATTGTCGAATGGGTCATGATAATCCTGGCATTCCCTTCACACCGGATGATAAGCCGCATTTGATCCCCGGCCGCCCTCGGCTTCACTGCCGTTTTGGTCCGCTCTACAATGAAGCTGATGTTTTTTCCGTCCGATGGGGAAGGAACATCGAATTCGGATTCTTTCAGATCTCGTAAAATCCACATCGCGCCCCGAGTCTCCTTCGCATCTAAAGTTCCCGACATTTTTCCTTTTTTGAAGAGCGCCGCTCCGTCCGTACCCATCCAATTGCCCGCGTTTTTTTCCTGCTGCACGCCTTGCTGCCCAAAAACAAGCATCGGCGCGACAAAGTCCCCGCCGTGATATATAGACATCAGCAGATCCTTCACGGTTGCCATGACGGTAACATGGTCTTTGACGTATCTCGTCAGGATATCCGTGGGAAACCTTTCGAACGTGATTGGAATTTGCATGAATTGTTTCACTTTCCCTTGGGTGACAAATAAATTTGAATTGATATGAAGATGAGGGACGCGAGCGACAAAATCGACGAACGACTCCAAGCCAGCCTCAGCGAATGGTCTGCCGATCACGACATGCCGCAATTGACCGAACGTAATTCTTCGGGACATATCCGCCTGAATTTGACGATAAGCGTCCCCGATCGTTGCGCCTGATTTGGTCACAAACGTAAACGGCGGGGGGGATGAACCGCCTCCTCCCCCACTACCGCCACCTCCTGCCTGGCCGGAGGCCATGCGATTCGGCAGCGGAAAACCAAGGGTCATTTCGATGCCCGAATCCGACTTATCCAACATCAAAATGCGGGCGAAAGCCCGGTCATTGAGTTCCACTACCGACCAGCAGCCGCTGAGCGTCAATAACGCGATAGTTAGAAGCAGCAGGAAAGGGAGTCTTCGGACAATCGCCATTCCTCGCTCACTCTCCCTCTCTTTCCTGCGTCTGAGCCCATTTGCGAGATGCCATCCGTTGTCTGCCTCGTTTGCCGAAAAAGGAAGGACGTGTCATCATCGCCCACCAGGGCGCCCTTACCACGGTATCTTTCAGATCCTTGAGATGGGCTGGTGCGAACGGAGCCAAATAAGGGACTCCGAAGGAACGAAGTTCGATCAAATGAAGGTAAATCAAAATCATACCGCAGACGAGTCCGAACAATCCGAAGACGCCAGCCAGGATTATGATCGGAAACCGCAGCAGCCGGAAAGCCAGGCCCAGATCGAAATGAGGGATAATGAACGAGGCGATCCCCGTTAGCGAAACGATGATCACCATCGCCGCCGAGACAATTCCAGCGTCGACAGCGGCTGTGCCGATAATGAGCGCACCGATGATGGACACCGACTGTCCGATGGCTTTGGGGATCCGGATCGTCGCTTCCCTCAGCGCCTCAAAAGAAAGCTCCATCATGAGCGCCTCGAACAACGCGGGAAACGGTACGATTTCTCTGGATGAGGCGATCGTGATGAGAAGCCGTTCCGGAATCATGTCGGGATGAAACGTGGTGATTGCCACGTAAAAGGAAGGCAGGAGCAAGGACAAGAAAAGAAAGAGATATCGGATCACGCGAATCCAGCTGGCCGCCACATATCGCTGATAATAGTCTTCCGCCGATTGCATCAGCATGAATAGGGTGACCGGCGCAAGAATAACGATCGGTGTACCGTTGACGATGACGGCGACCCGTCCTTCCAACAAGGAAGCCGTGACGACGTCCGGCCGCTCCGTATATTGCATTTGGGGAAACGGACTGAACGGGTTATCGTCGATCATTTCCTCTAGGTAACTGGAACCGAGGACGGCGTCCATTTCGATTTGATTCAGCCGCCGCATCACTTCATCGAGCAATTGGGGACTGCATATCCCCTCCAGATACACGATGGCAATCGACGTTTGGGTTTTCGTACCGAGATGGAGCAGTTCCGTTTTTAAAGCTTCGGTTTTCAGTCGTCTGCGAAGCAAGGTCAGATTCGTATCCAAGTCTTCAATGAACGCTTCCCTGGGACCGCGGATGACCGACTCATTCGGCGCTTCTTGAATGGATCTCTTCTCGAATGTTGCGATCGCAAGAGCCAACATCCTAGGTTCCCCGTCGACCAGCAGCAACGCCTCTCCGTCCAAAATGCCGGCGAGGGCTTCATCCATGGACTGTATTATGCTTTGCTGAGCGACAGGCAGCTGCTTGCGCTCAAAAATCTGTACGATGAACTCGTGTTCGGACAAGGTGTGATCGTTAAACGAAAGAATCTTCAAAATGCTTTGTTCCATCGTTTTAAGGTCGACCATTCCTTTTAAATACACAACGGCACATGCCATACCGGGCCCGGCGACGAAGTCGCGAAACATGACGTCGGAACAGTGCGCCAAGTTTGTCTTCAACCATTCCAACCGTTCATCGATCTTGGCCGACAGCGCTTTGTTTTTAACCATTTCAAAACCTCAGTGGGTTGCTTTTCCTTTATTTTCCCGGTATATTTCCTTTTTTATACCCATACAATTCAGTTCTCACGAATCAAAGTAAAAAAGACTTCTGCGGTAAACAGAAGCCTTTCTCAGTAAGGCGTCATTTTAATAACTGACTTCAAAGCGTGACCCTAGCGGGATCAATTCATAGAGGTACTGGCAGATGAGGTCCTTTTCAATTTCGGTGATCTTCGTCGTCGTGGATACCTGAAAATGAATGGTTCCTGCATGGGCGTCATATCTCATAAAGGTCATCTCGCCATTCGGCAGCATGCCGTTAATCACCGCGAGGATCCGGTATTGGTCCAGATTCCGGCTCATGGCGGCTTCCGTAATGCGGTCGGGCAGTTCGTATACTTCCGGGACTTGATCCTTTTGAATCATCGGGTATTCTTTTATTTTAAAGCACACATAAGGTGCCAAATAACCCGAAGCGAATCGCTTCAATTGCGATATTTCCTGTTCGGACAGCTGCAAGTCTTCGTTCCAGGCATAAATAACGGCCGTATTTGGGGCAGTCGTATGAATTCTGACGTATCGCAGATTGGGGTAACCGTTTTTAATCAAATGCTCCGATAATAAGCGGGTTGCCAGTTTCATCACCTCAATGAAAAGAGTCGGTATGTGTTATGTTAACGCTTTCATTAGGTGGAGGCAATAGGAGGTTTTGACGAAAAGACACCTCTGACGAAAAAAGGGCAGTCGTGCCGTCATAGCATGGGTTGACATTTTGTTTTACGAAGTTATAAACTGTTTACTATATAAGTAAACGTAATCGGAGTTGGTCTATTGTATGCAAATCGGCGAGCGATTCTGGAAAGTCTCTTTAGAGGATATGAAACAGGGATACACCTATGACCACGATACGGAGTCCTTCCTATGTCTCGCTTGCGGCGAACAGTTCGCCAAGGGGGTCATCTATCTGCTGAACGGATTGCTCTACGAAGCGGAGAAGTTTGCCCGACTCCACGTTGCCGACTCGCATGGGTCCATGTTTGAATTTTTGCTTGGGCTTGATAAGAAGCTGACCGGCTTGACCGATCTTCAGAAACGACTCCTTCAACTGTTCCACGCCGGGATGTCCGATAACGAAATCGTCAAAGAACTGGACGGCGGCAGCACCTCCACGATCCGGAACCATCGCTTTACGCTTCGGGAACGGATGAAGCAGGCCAAAGTGTTTCTGGCCATCATGGAATTGGCGGAAGACCGGACCAGCCGGCAGAACCGGCTCATCTCTATTCATAGGACGGCGACGATGATGGATCAACGATACGCGATTACCGAACAGGAAAACGAGCAGGTGCTGAAAACGTATTTCAAACAAGGTCTGGACGGACCGCTGGATACGTTCCCAAGCAAAGAGAAGCGCAAAATCATCATTTTACGTCATCTGGCCAGCCTGTTCGAAGAGAACCGGCAGTACACCGAGAAAGAGGTTAACGTGGTGCTCAAGGCCAGATTCGCCGATTTCGTCACCCTTCGCAGGTACTTGATCGAATACGGATTTATGGACCGTCTCCCCGACGGCAGCCGGTATTGGATCAAACGATAGGATGAATCTGATCCGCAGAGGGCTATTGTAACGCGTCAATATCGCAAAAGGCGGCTCTTCCTTAACCGGGAGAGCCGCTTTTTTTTGGTACTGCCGTCTCTACTCATTATCCATTGGCGATACTGAGATCAACTACGGATTTTGTTGTTTGGAGGAATTCCCGGTGGCGTTCTCCATCCTCTTCTCCCTAACGGTCATACTCGGCAATGCTTTCCTGTCGATCCGGAAGAATCTGCATCCCTTTGAAATTCTCTTTATCTGGATGGTCGTGATCATCATCCATCATAATTTCATAACGATCACAGCCGGTAACTTGAAGCTGTTCGATGTTTACGATAATTCGTTCAATTACTGGACTATGGTGTTTATGAGAACTGTTCTTATCCCCTTACTGATCGTCTTCTATTTTGACCGCATGGTGGTGAGGCGCCCGTATCAGAAATGGGTTTGGCTGCCGCTCGGCATCTTGATGCTGACGGGGCTGGAATATTTGGCTGAATCCTTAGGCGTATACCGATTATCCGGTTGGAAAATGTGGTGGTCGCTGATCGAGTGGCTGGCCATTTTTCTGCTCATCCATTTTCCGTGGTTATGGTATCGACGCTTGCTTGACAAAGAGGTGAAATAAATTGATATTGCCGCTGCCCATACGCTTCGATGCGAACGAGTGGTATATTCTTATTAACTCGACTTGCGGATATCTCTGGCTGTTTTTTTCTCCAAAACGGTTCCCTCACTCCATTTCCGTCCTGCTGGTGTTATTTTGCGTTTCTGCAGCTATTATCTATGACCATGCCATTGCAGGTCCGCCCTTGGACTGGTATAACATCAACGACTACACCAAATATGAGTTGTTTGATGTGTTTACGTACTTTATGTATGCCCCTTATGCCTTACTCTGTGTCTATCTGTACGATAAATTCAAACCGAAGGGCTTGTGGTTCACAGCCTACATCGTGTTATGGTCCCTGCTCTGCGTCGGCTTCGAATGGCTTGCCATGATCTGTCATGTGTTCAAATTTCATAAATGGAGTCTCGTGTACTCTTTTTCCGTTTATTTGATCATGACGAGCCTGTATTTGCGATTGTTCGAGTACCTGTTGAGAAAATTTCACAGTCAATCCGCATCGTCGTTCCCCTCTAAGAGAGCGGAATAAGATACGGACTCCAAGTCATATCCAGGTGTGAATGGCGCGGTAATTATTCCGCTGCTGCGAGTTTGGCCGGAGCCGGTTTGCGGCTGGCCAAGAAAACGCCGGCCAGAATGATGAGCAGCCCGACCAGCAAATTCCAGCTGATTTTTTCATTCAACAGGGTGTAACCCCAAATAAGCGCGGTGCACGGAACGAGGTACGTCACCATGGTCGCAAACTCGGCACTTCCTTTTTGGATCATGTAGTAAAACAGAATGTAGGCAAAGCCTGATCCGAATACGCCGAGCCCGATCACCATGGGGAACACGGAAGCGGAAGCCAGATGCGACAAAGGCACCGTCTCCGTGGAGAATGCCATCGTACCGCTCACGATCATACATGTCAGCAAAGTGCCGAACGTGATTTGATACATCGAATAACCGCCAAGAAGGCGCTTGGATAGCTGCGAGCCTACTCCATAGCAGAATGAGGCGCATAACAAGCAGACAAATCCGAGCATGTTCACCGACATTACGGATCCGGGCGTGATGCCGACCAGCACGATAAGACCGATCGTCGCCATGCCCAGACCCAGCCATTGATTACGGTTCCACACGCTTCGGAAAAACAGCATGCCGACCACGATCGTCCATGCTGGCGTTGTGGCGTTCAGGATGGACGCCATGCTGCTGGTCAACCGCGTCTCGCCGAAGGCGATGAACGCCCAAGGGATGGCTGTGTTGATCGTAGCCATTGCGGCCATGGGGAGCCACGGAAACGTTCGGAATCCGAATGGCTTCCGCAGCACGAGCATGATGATCACGACGACGACCAGACCGGACCCCGAACGCAGAAAAGCGATGGACCAGGGGCCGAAATCGTGAAGCAGCATTTTGATAAAATAAAAGGAACCGCCCCAAATGAGGCTGAGCAGAATAAGTGCGGCATAGACAAGACGAGGCAACGATACTTCCTTCTTCCTCTGTTGTGAATTTTGCGATAAATCTAGTATAACCTGCGCCGTTTTTGTTTTAAAATGATTTCTAGGAGATGATCACAGGTGAAAAACGAAATCATAAAGAGATTCACTTCTTATGTGCAAGTGGACACCAAGTCCAATGACGACAGCGAGACGTGCCCTTCCACGCCCGGACAGCTTACGCTCGGCAAGATGCTGGTCGACGAGTTGAAGTCCATCGGAATGGAAGACATCACGATGGATGAGAACGGTTACGTCATGGCGACGCTGCCTTCGAACACGGAGAAGCAGGTGCCAACAATCGGTTTCTTGGCGCATCTGGATACGGCAACCGAAATTAGCGGAGCGGATGTGAAGCCGCAAATCGTGGAGAACTACGACGGCAAGGACATCGTGTTAAACAAGGAATTGCAGATCGTCCTCTCACCCCGACAGTTCCCGGATCTCGAGAAATATATAGGCCAGACACTCATCACGACCGACGGCACAACCCTGCTTGGCGCCGATGACAAGGCCGGAATCGCCGAGATCATGACCGCTATGGCGTACCTGATTCAGCATCCGCAAATCAAACACGGTAAAGTAAGGGTATGCTTCAATCCCGATGAAGAGATCGGAAGAGGCCCTCACCGGTTTGACGTTGCCGCCTTCCATGCGAATGTCGCCTACACCATGGACGGCGGGCAGCTCGGCGAGTTGGAATATGAGAGCTTTAACGCGGCGGAAGCCAAAATCACTATTTACGGAAAAGTCGTTCACCCGGGTTACGCCAAAAACAAGATGGTCAATTCCGTGAAGATCGCGATGGAATTGAACGGCAGGCTGCCTGCCGGGGAAGCGCCGGAACATACCGAGGGATACCAAGGGTTCTATCATCTGATGTCGTTGCAAGGCGATGTGGATCAGACCAAGATGAATTATATCATCCGGGATTTCAACCGGGATCAATTTAACGCCCGTAAAGCGCGGATAGTCGAGATTGTACAGGAATTGCAGGCGATTTATGGCGAAGATCGGATCGTTTTGAAAATGAAGGATCAGTACTACAACATGAAAGAGAAAATCGAGCCCGTCAAAGAAGTGGTAGATATCGCCCATCAGGCCATGGAAAATCTCGGTATCAAGCCGATCGTCAAATCGATACGAGGCGGCACGGACGGCTCTCAATTGTCATACATGGGCCTGCCTACTCCGAATATTTTTGCCGGCGGCGAGAACTGGCACGGCCGGTACGAATATGTGTCCGTGGATACGATGATCAGGGCGGTTCAAGTCATCGTGGAGATTCTCAAGCTTTACGAGAAACAAGCTTAAGAGATAACAATTTCAATAGAGCCAACCCGGATTTCAATCTCGGCCGCTTCAGATTCGCACCGACATACCGATAATCCG
>JAQBPQ010000029.1 GCA_028287445.1 Cohnella sp. | reverse complement strand
CAGATTCCATACGATACTACCCCAATGAAATGGTTCCAAGATGATTTCCGCTCCTTCTTCTGCACCGTTCTCGCTGACTAGCCGAGGAACGGGCACTATAACCGTTCACCCGATTGCGCCCGTCGGGATCGTTACGGACGGCCAGGTTGCGCTCCGGGCTCCTGTCTTGGCTTAATTTACTGTTAATTGTACTGGTGACCGGGTGTGAAAGCAAACGGCCGCGCCGGTGAAAGCAACCGCCCCCGCTCAGCAAAGAAGCCTGCCGGGCGGGGGCGGTCGACACTCAATTCGTAGTGACACGATTAAGCCGGCATCGAATTCCGATCTTGCCGCTCGAATTCGATTTGGGTAATCATGACGGACAAATGTTTGGACAGGTCCATGTCGTACGGTTCTCGCATGTCGCGGCCCTCTTCGTCGGTTAATATCCGGACGATGGGTCTTTGAGTAAAGGCGGAGTTGATGTCCACCACAACGGCACTCTGTCCGGTACTCAGCCTGACCCCGACGCCGATCGGATAAATAACCACTTTGTCCCGGAACAGCTTCAGCATGTAGGTGTCGTATAAGGTTCCGCTCCCGGCATAGAGGGCCTCTACCGCTTCATGCGGCATCATCGCGTCACGGTAAACCCTATGGCTGGTCATGGCGTCATAGGAATCGGCAATGGCGATCAGTTTGGCATAATCGTGGATCTCATCACCCTTTATTCCCCGCGGATAACCGCTGCCGTTCAGCCGTTCATGATGCTGGTATGCGCAATGCGCGGCGAGCAGAGGGATGTTGGGTTCGTCCTTAAGCAGGTAGTAGCCGCGTTCCGTATGAAGTTTCAATTGATCGAATTCCCCGGCGGAGAGAGTTCCCGGCTTGGTCAACAGCTCCATCGGAATTTGCGTCTTGCCGATGTCGTGAAGCAAAGCCCCGAGTCCGAGCGTCATCAGTTCCTCGTTATTATAACCATGAGCCATGCCCAATATGGTCGTATACACGCAAACGTTTAACGAATGCGAATACAAGTAGTGATCCATGGAATGCATATTCATCAGCATGATCATGCCGTCCCGATTGCGGCTTAAGTCGTCCATAATCGCGCTCATCATCGCGCGCATGCTTCGTCCGACATACGGGTATGTGACCGATTGCCTGCGCCCGGGCTGTTCGGAGAACTCCTTGAACGCATTGCGAATAGCCGCGATTGCGCGCCGCTGCGTATCTTCGGTAATCACTTCGGGAACTTCAACGCCTTCCAATCGTGGATCCTTGATATAGACAAAGTTGATTCCGCATTCTGTCAGCCGTTTGATCAGCGACACGGTCAATTCCATTCCCTCGGCCAAAAGTACCATGCCATCGTCGTTGTAGATGGTTTTGGACAAATTCATTCCCGGCCGACAAAGCGAAATAGGCAGCATGCGCATATCATTATTTACCCCCTTTATTCGGATGGAAGCCGTTCTTCCACATGTCTCTATAATGCTACTGTAAGATATTTCCTTGAAAACGGCAATAACTTTTCAGAAATTAATCCGACATTTTTCGTCAAAAAATAAAAATGCCCTCCCGACAAGGAGGGCATTTCGAATCATTCGAAGCTCAACGCATGACCAAAAGATAGAATAATGCGGCCAAAGCAAACCGGTACCAAGCGAAATATTTCAGCTTAATTTTTTGCAGCACTTTGAGGAAGGCAACGACCACGATCCACGCCACGACAAACGCGACAACAAATCCGGTCAACAAAAATCCGACACTCAGCGTTCCTGAACGGAATTGATCCAGATTGCTCACCAATTCATACCCGGTCGCGACGGTCATGATCGGAATGGCGATGAAAAACGAGAAGTCGGTGGATGCCCGGTAACTCAACCCGCTCAGCATACCTGCGGCGATCGTCGAACCTGAACGTGAGAACCCGGGCCAAACGGCGGATATGCATTGAATGATGCCGATGATCAGCGCTTGCTTGTAGGTCATTTGATCCATCGTTTCGGCCGTCCGTTTGATTTTGCCTGAGTCGTACAGCGCCTCCGTGATCCACATGTAAATGCCCCCGACCACGAGCGCCCACAAAACCGGAGCGGTATGGAAGCCAAGGTTCTTGATTTCGTGCCGGAATAGGAAGGCCACGGCCATTGCAGGAACGATTCCGAGAATCACATGAATGAGATTAAATCCACGCTTAGGGAACGCATCAACCGACAACCCTCTCGCGGAGTCCGACCGTTGCAAACCGAGAACTTGAAAAATCCGGTGCCGGTATACGATAGCGATGGCCAAGATGGCGGCAAATTGAATCACAATTTCAAACGTCTTCAATTGCTCGGGAGTATCATTGCCGTAACCAAGCAATTTGTTCGTCAGGATCATGTGGCCCGTAGAGGAGACGGGCAAAAATTCGGTTAAGCCCTCGACGATACCGAGGATTACGGAATCAAACCAATGCAGCATAAGAATCATTCACTCCTGTGTCGATGATGATCGAGATGGTTGTTGTCGCGCCAAACGCAATCGAGGATATCGTGTTTGTAAAAGAAGAGCTTCGTCGTTCAATGCCTCGGAGAGCAAGTCCCGGATAAAATCGGGCAAAAAATATTGCACGTTTCGTCCTTCTTTTAGGCCGACATGGCCGACACCGAAGGTGAACATGTCAAGCGTACCTACTATATATTCTCGGTCCGGACGGAGGGGCTCCCCGTTTACCCGAACTTCCGTGATCCGGCGGTAAGGGGGCAGCGACAAATCCGCCACTGCATCCAAACCGTCATAACACAGAGTTCCAAGTATGTGTCCCCTAAATCCGAAGCCGCGGATTTCCAATTCGTAAAACTCCGGAAGCAGACTCTCCTCCATCGTACGAAGCAATTCCCTGCCCGTCAACCGCATGTTGCAAGAATTGATCGGAGAAGGGCAGATCGCATGGATCGTTTCCTCCGTCACTGCCCCCGCCGGCAGTCCGCTCAACAGCTGCCCGGCGTTAACCAGGCCAATTTCCGCTCCGGTATGCTTTCTGACTGCGGCGGCCAGCAGCACCGCAATTGGAGATTCCCGATCCGGCGCCCAGTCAAGCGGGTTGTCCAGGACAGCGGCGACACGGCTCATTCGCCGTTTGGCTTCCTCTCGTCCGGAAAGGATGATGGCCGACGCCTCTTCGTCCTCTTTTCGGCCTTCCATCGGCACACAGCCTCCGTCGATGTCGATCCGGCCTGACGAGGGATTACGCGAAACGTTCAGATGTCCGATGTGCCGCCCGAATTTGCCTGCTGCACAGATGGCCGTGCGCCCCACGTACAGCGGTTTCTCGAGCAAATGATGCGTGTGTGCCCCCAATATCAGGTCGATGCCGTCTATGGTCTCGGCAAGCCGCTCATCGAAACGGATTCCGAGATGTGATAGAACAATCACCACATCCGATTCTCTGCGCAGTCTATCGACTTCTTCGGCTGCCGCTTCGAACGGATCGGAGGCGTGCCAGCCGAGCAACTCGTAGTAATCGTTAAAAGGAGCGGTCAGCCCGATCAAGGCGATATTCATGCCCGCTTTATGCAAGCGCAAGGACGGAACAAGCCACGAAACCGCACGGTCAGGCCGGAGGGGCCGAAAATTCGCACATACGACCGGCGCCGACAGACCTTCGTACAGATCGTCCAACTGTCCGGATGTATAGGTCAGTCCTTCGTTGTTGCCGGGAAGCAGGGCGTCGTACCCGATCATCCGCAACAAATTGCGGTTGACGCCGCCATCCGTGCCCTCCGTCTCCGGCCGGGCGCGGTCCAGGAAGTCTCCGCAGTCGACAAGCAGCAGAGAATCCGCCGGAACTCTCCGGCGGACTTCCTTCATGTAGCCGGCGATTTGCGCGGTTTGTTCCAAATGGCTGTGAAGGTCGTTCGTGTGGAGCAAGGTTAAGCTCCGTGTTGCTCTCTTTTCGATCATCAAATCCTCCGCATGTTCCTGCGGGCCGGATCAGTCCCGGGTTTGAACCCCCGGGACGTCCGGGCCGGAGAAATTTCGTTTCGGAAGCCGTACACCGCCTCTTCGCCCAATCCGGGATCGGAAGCCAAACGGATAAAAGCAACGTTTTTCACGTTGAGACAGGCACTCGATCCATCCGGTCAGCTCCCTCCTTGAGTACTCGGCTAAGAGGCATATAATGGCTCCACCAATTGTCATCATCGTGCCCGATCGGCATGTATTCAATGAAGCGGATGTCAAGCGGCTGCTCCATAGAGAGCTTGAGGAAATTGTTCGATTTCGTCTTCGTTGACGCCTTTGAGCAGGAACGCAGTTCAACTTGATCGGCTGAAGCCCGGCCTCCGCCGCGGCTTCCACGCCTTCCATCACTCTTCTGAGGTCGCCCCTGCGGGCGATGAAGCGTTGCTACTAGCATAACATTTTCATAAACGATATGGTATGCTGTGAAAAGATTGTTTCCCGGAAGGAAGTTGAGCTAGCCCGATGACTGCCGTATGGACAATTGCACTCTTTGCGGGGCTCGCGGAGCGGTTCGGTGCGCGCACGGTCGAGGCGGGTTGGCCCGAATCGCAGATGTCGGCCGGACAACTCAAAACCCGCTTAATGGAACTTTACCCGGAACAAGCCGAACTCATCACGATTTCTTTTGTGGCGCAGAATCAAGCGTATGCCCATGAGGAAGTCATCGTCCATCGGGAAGATGAGCTGGCTTTGCTGCCTCCTGTTTCGGGCGGAAGCGGGGAGACAGCCGGCGATTTGGCGTCAGCGAATGATCGCTTCACGGTTGTGGAGCATGCGATTGATGTGAATGCGATATTGGAGAAGGTGTATCATCCCGACCATGGAGCTGCGATCGCTTTTGTGGGTACGACACGGGAATGGACCGGTGGAAAACGTACGGTTACGTTGGAGTATGAAGCGTATGTACCGATGGCGGTATCGGCGTTGCAGCAAATCGGGGACGAGGTAGGCGCTAGGTGGCCGAGTACGGTGACGGCGATCAGCCATCGGATCGGAAACGTCGGGATCGGGGAAATCAGCGTAGTGATCGCCGTCTCCTCGGCGCATCGGGCGGAGGCCTATGAGGCGAGTCGGTATGCGATTGAGCGGCTGAAGCAGACGGTGCCGATTTGGAAAAAGGAAGTGTACGAGGACGGTACGGAGTGGAAAGGCCACCAGTTAGGACCGTGGAATCCGTTGGAGTCGAA
This sequence comes from Cohnella sp., assembly GCA_028287445.1. Taxonomy (GTDB): domain Bacteria; phylum Bacillota; class Bacilli; order Paenibacillales; family Paenibacillaceae; genus Cohnella. The sequence goes on along the minus strand of JAQBPQ010000029.1, from coordinate 2,202 downwards.
GCCTTAATCACCTGCATACCGCAGGTGATTTTTTTATGGAATGGAGCGCCGCGCCTCTGACCCTCCGTTAAGCGGATTTTCCGCGTATCTTCCGCTAGTCAGGCGCCTCTGAGCTTCCGTTAAGCGGATTTGCCGCGTATCTCCGGCACTCGACAAAAAAGCCCGAGAATCGGGGCTTTTGACCAGATGTTTTTTGTGCTTTTATGGTGCAACGAGCTCCACTTTCATACGATCGGGATCCTCAAAATAAACGGCATAGTGGTTCTCGCCTCCGGCGAACGGATGTTTGTCCGCGTAGAGGAGTTTTACCGAACGCTGTATAAGCTCATCCGTTATTTCATCGACTTGTATCCGGGATTGTGCATGGAAAGCCAAATGATTCAGTCCTACTCGGCATCTGTGGTAAGGAACGTCCAAATATTTGGCCTCTGTCTGCACAAATACGATATAGGCGTTGTCATGTTTGTAGCTGAAACCTTGCTCCCACTTTTGATAAGTCTCATATCCCAGTTTGGTAAGAAACCACCCCCAAAAATCTTCGGTTTTTCGGAGGTTGGAAACATACAATTCGACGTGATGCAACATCCATATTTCTCCTCTTGTGATCCACCGAAATAACTGATCATGGATCCGTTATTTATATGTTCCGGGTTTTGAGCACCGGCGCGTCTGGCGTTCATATAAGGGCCTTCCAAATGTATGCCCAGAAGTTGCGCGCCGGCGTTCCTTGGTCAATGGTGTCTCGAATGACTCGTGTGGCTTGAATCAGTTCCTCCCGCCCGGCCGTTATGGTCGTAGCCTGAAACGACGTAATTCCCTTGGAAGCATGATAGCGCTCATACCTTCCAATTCGGAAGCCTTGCCCGACATGGCGTCGAATCCCCCGCCTCCCACACTGGCATATGTCCACCTATTCTCGAAAATACGCTTGTATGTCCCGGTTGCCCAGATTGTTGGCAGCGTAGGCGAACGTCTACAAAACCAGGAAGTCGCCACTAGACCACTACCATAATAATAAAAATGACCAATGAGTCGGTATAGTAACAGGCGGACTTTGCTCTAACGGACCGTGCGGCCACCGGCATCGAACACCGTAACCGAGTCATGTGTTCCCCGGTTCCATTCGTCCAACGGCAGAACGGAGCGAATCCGGCCGTTCCCTGTTTCTATCACACCTCGTACCACGATTCCTGTCGGCGTGTATAAACAGGCGTCAACCACATCCATGGGGGTTGTTCTGCCTGATTTCCGGTTAGCTCCGCCATTGTTCAACCTGCACTTGACGGACGAATTGTTCATGATCACTGGCGCGCAAGTCTCCCGCAATCGGCGACAACGCATTGGCGCAACCTGCCGCTGCGGCATGGCGCAAGCACTGTTCCGGGGCCCAATCCTGTACGTGGCCGTATGCGAATCCTGCCACGAAAGCATCTCCGCAACCGACGGTATTGACGACTTCCATCTTCGGAGATCGCACCCGGTACAAATTTCCCCGGATGCCCGCCAACGCGCCGTCCGCACCGAGGGTAACGACCACATGAGACAGTCCTTTGCGCATCAAGCGGGTTATCGCCTTTGCCGTTGCCTGCTCGCCCGTTCCGGACATCCAAGGACGGATTTCATCCTCATTCGGCTTTATCAATTGCGGCCCCGCTTCCAGACCGTGGGAAAGTGCCGCTCCACTGGTATCCAAAAACACTTCGGCTCCTGACGAAGAGGCGATCTTGATCAAATCGGCGTACAAATCGGAAGGCAGACCCTGCGGGATGCTGCCTGAGAAGATCACGAGCCGGGACTGCGCAGCGAGCGAACCAAGCTTCCCCTTCATTTGCTGCGCCTGTTCCGGCAACAAATCCGGTCCCGGCTCGAGCACTTCCGTGGAGGAACCGTCTGCGCGGTCGATGAAATTCAGACACAGCCGGGATTCCCCCGGCACATTCACAAATTCCTCAGCAATGCCAAGCTCTCTGACTTGTTCGGCAATGAAACGCCCATTGTAACCACCGACAAAGCCGGTTGCCGTCACTTCCCCGTGCCCCAGCTGACGGAGAACCCGGGCTACGTTAACGCCCTTGCCGCCGGCTGTCGCCATCACCCTTGTGGCTCTCATGACCTTGCCTTTCGCTAGCTCCGACAGATAATACGTCTTATCGATTGCCGCATTTAAGGTGACGGTTGTGATGCGGGTGTGCATTAGCGGTA
>JAQBPQ010000015.1 GCA_028287445.1 Cohnella sp. | reverse complement strand
ACAAATTCGAATACGCACGGACTGCCATGAAATACCGGGTAACCGAATATTTACTCAAACCTATCAAGGATGTCGATTTAAACGATTCGCTGGTTAAAATGAAGGACGAACTGCAAGCCATGCGATCCCTGGAGAGGCAAATGAGAGACATCGCCGTGCTGCATAACCATAAACTGCAACAGAATCGGGACGAACTTCTCAACCTGCTGATCGATGAGAAAGGCGTGGATCCCCGCCAGACCCGCATCATTCAGGAGCGGCTCGATTTGAAGGGCAGCGAACAGGTTCTGGTTTCCGTGATGAAAGTATCGCCGTTGGTTGAAGGGCGCCCTCTGCTATCCGATGAGCTGCTCTATTTTGGCCTGCAAAACATTTTTCAGGAGATTTCGGCGGAGAGTCCTCTTGCGACGGTATTATTCCGGAATCTTCATACCCGCGGCGAATTCGTTTTCCTCAGTTTTTACAACGATTATCCCATCAAAACGAAGCTTTATCCTTTGTTCTATTCGTTCATCCAAGCAGCCAAGGCCTTTTTAATGCTGCAGGTGACGATCGGCATGGCCGGCGCCGGCACGGGTTTGGATCATACCGCCCGTTCGTATGCGGAGGCCTCGTTTGCCGTGCAAGAGCGGATGCTAAGAGGAGCAGGCAAGGTCATTGACTATTCGGAGCTGCCGAAGCAGCACCATCCTGTCCAACTTCCGGTCGCGGGAAGGGAATTGCTGATCTGTTTGGATGAACGGAGGAAGACGGAAGCCAAGCAGTATATACGCTTCTGGTTTGGGCAATTGGAAGCGGATTGCTTCCGTTTAACCCATCTGCACATACAGGAAATCATCATTCAAACCTACATGCTATTGAAGAAGTACGTGGAAGATAAGTGGCCTGGCATGGAAAACGGCTTGCGCCTTCAAGAGGATGTGACGAGGCTGCTTTCCCAATGGCAGAGTCTTCCGGAAGCCGCCGCCTGGTTTGAGGAGCTGATCGAGAACATATTCGAGCTTACGGTGCAGACGGGCGATATCTCCGGTAAAGACATCGTGGAATTGGTTAAAAAGTACATCGACCGGCATTTCGACCAGGACATCGGCCTGCAGTATATTTCCGATACTTATTACATTCATCCCATTTATTTCAGCCGGATTTTCAAAACCCATGTCGGGGAGAGCTTTAACGGGTATCTGACCAGGAAGCGGATGGAGAAGGCGCTGGAGCTGCTCCGAACTCCTTCCCTTAAGCTGCATGAGATCTCGGAAATCGTGGGATATGACGACCCTAAATATTTCAGCAAGGTATTCAAAAAACATTATGGATCAAGTCCTAGTATGCTTGGCATTAGCAATTGAAACGTTCCGGGAGAGGAAAGGGAGCTGGTCTTGGTGCGTGCGAATCGCCGATTTTGGTCCATTCTTTTGATCGTATTGCTAATACTGGCCGGAACAGGCTGGATCGGCATCCGCAATCTGGAGTCTGCGAGCGTGACCGTTCGGCAGATCACGGTCGGCGTGAGCAACGGTTATATCGGGAACGGCTGGAGAACCCAAATGATCGAAGATATCGAAAAACAGGCGGAGTTCTACAAAAGCAAAGGGTGGATCAAAGAAGTTATCGTTCAGAATGCGGGAACGGACGTGAACAACCAGATTTCCCAAATCCGTAATTTGATCGACAAGAAAGTGGACCTGCTTCTCATCAATCCGAATTCGCAGAACGCATTGAACCCTGTCATTGAAGAAGCCTACAGGAAAGGCATCCGCGTGATCGCCTTCGACCAGGCGGTGACCAGCTCCTTTGCCTTGAATGTCGTGATCAACCAAAAAGAGTGGGGAGCCAGGCAGGCGGAATGGCTCTGCGAGCAGCTTCATGGGAAGGGAAAGATCGTGATCATCGGAGGCCTCGCCTCCAACCCGGCGAATATCGACAGGTTAAAAGGAATGAGAGAAGTGCTGGCCCGATACCCGCATATCAAAGTGCTGGCGGAGGGAAACGGGAACTGGGATCATATCGTCGCACGCCGGGTCATGGCAGACATGCTCGCTTCCTACACGGATATTGATGGCGTATTAACACAAGATGCGATGTCCCTGGGCGTCGTCAACGCCTATGCAGCGGCGGACAAACCGCTGCCTGTCGTAACCGGGGAGACGAGGGTCGCTTTCCTCCGGAAATGGAAGCAGTTGGAGCATTCCGGGCCGTTCTCCAGCTATGCGCAAAACAATCCGCCGGGTATCGGCGCCACGGCCTTGAGCATCGGGGTCCGATTGGTGCAGGGGAAACAGTGGAGAGCCCCTCTGACACACCATACCTTTAACTATTCGGTGAAAACGCATGTCACCAACCTTAATTTGGAGGAAGAGCTGCAAAAGTTGAAGGATAAGCCGGATACTTATTTTAACGATGAATGGCTGCCGGAAAGTGAAATGGCCAACTTGTTTGAGTGAAGCATAAAGTTAAATTATTACACCCGGATAGTTAAGAAAGGAGCAAATTAGCCCCGCTTCCTCCTTTATAATGTGGGTAAGCAGATGGAGGTGTAACGACTTCTCGAGGGTGATCGTAAGCCTTTGATGAATGCGTTTACAATTCTATGAAGCTTGTCGAAGGGATCTTCCCTTTGATCAGAATACCGGTTCGTCCGAACCGCAAATCAGGAGGAGCAAACATGAGTAAAAGTAAAATCATGGGGTTGTTCGCATTCATGCTGGCCGTAGCCGTGTTGTTCTCGGCCTGCGGAAAAACAAACAACCAGTCGAGTGCGCCAAACAGTCAGGGCAGCAGCACGCCGGCGAGCCAAGCCGCCTCGGAAACGCCGAAAGATAAGAAAGGTTTCCACATCGCGCTTCTCGACGGTACCAACCAGAATCCTTGGAGAACGCAATTCGAAGACCAAATGAACCAACTGGCAGAGCAATTGAAGAAAGACGGCATTTTGACCAAATACGATACCTTTGTTGCGCAAAACGATCCCGCAGTACAAGCCCAGCAAATGGAACAGTTGATTAATGCGGGCGTGGACGCGATCATCATCAATCCTGTATCCGCAACGTCGTTGGCTCCGGTCATCGAGAAGGCGATCGCGAAAAACATCGTTGTGCTCGGAGTTGACCAGCACATTAATCAGCCTAAGGTCATCAGCGTATCCAACGACCAATACGAATGGGGCAAAATCCAAGCCGAGTGGCTGATGAAACAACTGGGCGGCAAAGGAAACATCCTTTGGTTCGATGCCCTGGCAGGCGCTCCTGCGAACGATACCCGCAGCAAAGCGTTCCAGGACGTGTTGGACAAAAATCCGGATGTGAAAGTGTTGAAGCACGTGAACGCGGATTGGGACCAAGGCAAGGCGAAGCAGCTGATGACGCAGATGCTGTCCACATTCCCTAACTATGACGGTATTCTTACGCAGGATGGCCAAGCGGTCGGTATCCTGCAAGCGATCCAGGAAGCCGGCAAAGTGCTGCCTAAAGGGATCACTTCCGATGAAGTGGTGTCGTACCTGAAAATCTGGCATGACATCAACGCCAAGGATCCGAACAAGAAGCTGAACGCCGTCATTGTCGAAAACCCGCCCGGAATCGGCGTAGATACCATGTGGGTTGCCGTAAAACTGCTGCAAGGCAAGAAATTGAAAGACAACGCGCTTTCCTCGGACTCTGCCGATCCAAACAGCAAAAACGCGCTTCTGATCAAGCCTTCGCTCGTCATCACCAATGAGAACATGGAAAAGTACTACGAACAGTACAAAGACAAACCGGATACGTCCTACATCGACAATATTTTGACGGAACAGCAAGTCGACGCTTTTTTTCAATAATCACTCATAACGATCAGACGGATGCCGGCACAAGCTGGCATCCGGTTTTTCAATCCAGGAATCCGATCTGTTGGAAGGGGTTTCTCACATTGCTGCAAATCAAGGGATTAAACAAACAATTTGGTAATGTCAAAGCCCTGAACAACGCGTATTTGAACCTGAGGGCGGGAGAAATACGCGGTTTGCTCGGCTCCAACGGTTCCGGGAAAAGTACGATGGCGAAAGTGCTCGGCGGGCTGATGTTTAAAAACGCCGGCGACATCTCCATCAACGGGGAAACAGTCGAAATCGGTTCCCCTCTCGATTCCCGGGAACGCGGCATTGCGGTAGCTTACCAGGATCTTAGCCTGGTGCCTCAATTTACGATCGAAGACAATCTAACGCTTGGCAGGGAACCCCGGACAAGCGGCTGGAAACGAATAGAGCGGAAACAAACCAGGGAAGAAGCGACCAAATGGATCGAGAAGCTTCAAATCAACGCAGCGCCCCATACCTTGGTCGAATCGCTTGACCCGTCTACGGCGAGCCTTGTGGAAGTGGCCAAGGCGCTCTCCTGGAACCCGAAGATACTGCTGCTGGACGAAGTAACGGCTTGTCTCCATCACGACCAGGTGAACCGTCTGTTCGAAGTTCTCAGGGAGCTGAAAGAACAAGGACTGGCCATCATTATCATCACGCACCGTTTCGATGAAATATTCAAGATTTGCGATAGCGCGACGATCCTGCGAAACGGCGAGACGGTTACCGAGATAGACATCAAGGACGTCGTTGAAACCGACCTCGTGTATTATATGACCGGCAAACGACCGGAGCCTTTTTCCCGGAAAAGCACGGAAGAGCATGCAAAGAAAACAGAGCGGGAAGTCGTATTGTCCGTCTCCGATCTTTACTTGCGGGATAAGGTCAAAGGTGTGTCCATCGACGTCCATCAAGGAGAGATATTGGGTATATGCGGACTGCAGGGACAAGGACAATCCGATTTTTTGCGTGCTGTATACGGTTCCGTGGCGTTCGATAAAGGCACGATCACCTATCAAGGGAAGTCCGTTGCTTTCCGTTCTCCTAAAGACGCGATCCGCCAAGGAATCGGTTTTATCTCCGGAGACCGGCATGCCGAGGGGATATTTCCGGACCGCACCATCAAGGAAAACATCTTCATCTCCAAAACGTCGTTGCGAAATCTCTTTTCTTCGGTCAACACGAAGAAACAAGCTGCAACGACCGAGGAAGTCGTGCAGCGGCTGAACGTGAAAATCGGCAGCATCGACCATTCCGCCAGCAGCTTAAGCGGCGGCAACCAGCAGAAATTGCTCTTCGGGCGGAATTTTCTGTTCGACCTGAAGTTGGTACTGCTCGATGATCCGACCAAGGGCGTCGATATCAGCTCGCGGCGGGAAATCCACCAAATATTACGGGACTTGACCAAGACGGGCACATCCGTCCTCATTTCTTCCAGCGACCATGAAGAATTGCTGGAAATCTCGGACCGCATCGTCGTCTTCTACGAGGGCAGAGTGAACGCGGAAATGACGGTGGACGAACACACGGAAGATTTGCTCATATCCGCCATGCTTGGCGTGAGGGTAAACGACCATCAGGAGGCGGGAGCATGAGTCAGGTTCGAAAGTTCCTTTCTTCGGCCGGAACATCAGGCTATTTACTTTTGCTAGGCGCCATCGTGATCAACGTGGTCGTACAGGGATCGTCTTTTTTTTCGACGGCGAATTTCACATCCATCTTGTCTGTCAACACACCGCTTATCATAGCGGCGATCGCGCAAACGATCGTGGTTCTGAACAGGGGTATCGACCTTTCGGTCGGAAGCAACATCACGTTGGTGAATACGATTGTGATCATGTTGAGCAACAAATACGGCTGGTCAATTGAAGCCGCTTGCGCAGCCGGTCTCATCGCAGGCACGTTCATCGGAGCCATTAACGGATTTATCATCGCTTATTTTCGCATCCCGTCACTGCTTGCGACATTCGCCACCATGTCGGTCTTCGGGGGGCTGGCATTGATCGTGCTGCCCACGCCCGGCGGGTCGGTACCGTCTTACATGTACCTGTTGTACGGCGGTCAAACGCTCGGCATCCCCAACTCGGTGTTCATCGTAATCGTCGTGGCACTCATTTGGCTGCTCCTATCGAAGTACCCCATCGGTAAGCATATTCGTGCAGTGGGCGGGGCGGAGAAAAGCGCCTATACAGCCGGCATTAGCATCGCCAAGGTGCGCTTCATCGCTTTCACGCTGGCTGGCACGATCTCCGGCGTCGCCGGGCTGTGCATCACGGCGTTGACCGCGTCCGGGGACCCCAAAATCGGCCTGTCGATCACCTTGAACTGCATAGCGGCCGTCATTTTGGGAGGCACCCGACTCGCAGGGGGATGGGGCGGAATCGGCGGATCGGTGGCGGGCGCCGTATTCCTCGGATTGGTGAACAACATCGTGTTCTTCTTCTTCAATAATTTCCTGACTCACTTTAGCGGAATCGCCAGTCGGGCCAGCTTCATCCAGCAGCTGCTCACGAATACGATCATTATTTTAGGATTGGCGAGCGCCGTCTTCACCCAAAGAAGAAAGAAGAGAGCCAAAATCGCCACTTAAGGAGGATCGACGCCATGAATCAGAGCACCGTGCCTCAATTGGACCTGCCGCCGCAAGGCGGAAGATCCGCCTTCCATATCGGCAAACTGGTCAGAAACAACATGTTCGTCGCCGCGTCTTTGACGATTGCTCTATTCATCGCCGGCAGCTTGTTCAATCCTAACTTCCTGAATCCGCAAAATATCGGCAGCATCTTTACGTTGGCCGTCATTATGGGTATCGCTTCTTTCGGGCAGACGGTCGTGGTGATCTCCGGCGGGGACGGCATCGACTTGTCCATCGGCGGATCCATCTCGTTGGGGGCCGTCATGTCCGCGCTGGTTATGAACGGACAGAACAGCGGCATCGTGCCCGCTCTTCTTCTGGTGATCGGGACGGGTATTCTGATCGGCCTGGTGAACAGCGCGGGTATCATTCTTGCCAAGGTGCCGCCGCTCGTCATGACAATGGCGGTCGCGAACATTCTCGGCATCGTGCAGTTGATCGTTTGTAATGGTTCGCCAACGGGCAGACCGGCTCCGGCCATCGCTTACATTGGCACGCACCGGATTTTTCCAATTCTGACGGTTCTGATGATCGTCGGTGTCGTGTTTATGTTTTTGGCTCGCAGATTTTTGAACAACACCACCTACGGGCATCAGCTGTTCGCGGTCGGAAACAATGACAACGCGGCATTCTTGTCCGGGGCGCGTCCCTATATCGTGCGGATGATGGCCTACATCCTGAGCGGCGTGGTCGGCATGCTCACCGGGTTTCTGCTGCTGGGGTACAACAGCTTCGTCTTCATTAATATGGGGATGGCTTACGTGCTTCCGTCCGTTGCCGCGGTGGTCATCGGCGGTACCTCCTTCGCCGGCGGTAAAGGCTCGTTCAGCGGTACGATGGTCGGCGCCATTCTGCTCACCACGCTGGCCAGCCTGCTCATCGTGATCAACACCGACGAAGCCGGACGGCAGATCATCAACGGGGTTGCGCTTGTTTTGATACTTGCCCTCTATACAAGAGAGCCTTCTGTAAGACAGTAATCCGTCTAGAACTGACTGGCGGATGTCCCGCGGATGTGCGCAGCAAGTGATTCGGCCCCGGTTCGGCCGGAAACGATGCATGAAACGGAGGAGGAGCAAGGATGTTGAACGAACTGGCGTACATGACGGTCGCCGAGCTGTCGGCCAAGATCCGCAGACGCGAGCTTTCCCCTGTGGAGCTTATGGAAGCGACGATCCGCCGCATCGAGCAAAGAAATCCGAGCCTGAACGCGTTTGTCTTCACCGCCTATGAGGAAGCCCGAGCCCGCGCTGCAGAGGCGGAGAAACAGCAGATGTCCGGACAGGAAATCGGTCCTCTTCACGGGATTCCCACGGGGATGAAAGACTTGTTCGATTTTAAGCCGGGATGGACCTCCACCTTCGGAGGAATCCGCGCGTTCAAGAACCATAAAGCGGACTTTTACTGCGTTTACGCAGAGCGAGTGGAGAAGGCGGGGGGCATTCTGGTGGGTAAAACCAACAGTCCCGTCATGGGCTTCCGCGGCACATGCGACAATCCCTTGTTCGGACCTACTCGAAATCCTTTTAACCTTGCAAAAAACAGCGGAGGATCGTCGGGCGGAAGCGCAGCCGCGGTTGCAGACGGGTTGCTGCCTATCGCGGAAGGTACGGACGGCGGGGGTTCCATCCGGGTCCCGGCCTCATGGTGCGGGCTTTACGGTTACAAAGCGTCTTATGGACGCATTCCGTCCGTGACCCGTCCCAATGCGTTCGCCGGCACGCTGCCCTTCCTGTTCGAAGGAACGCTGACCCGCTCCGTGGAAGATGCGGCGATCGGCTTAACCGCTTTAAGCGGCTACGATGCCCGGGATCCCTTCAGCCTGGAAGATACCCCCGATTTCATGGCAGCGCTGCGGCGTTCCGTAAAAGGGTGGAGGATCGCTTACAGCCCGAATTTTGATGTATACCCGGTAGATTCGAAGGTTTCGGAAATCGTCGGGAACGCCGTCAAGCTTTTCGAACAGGCCGGAGCGCAAGTGGAAGAAGTGAAGCTGGGGATTACGCGAGATCAGAAGGAACTCAGCGATCTTTGGTGCAGGTTGATGATGCCGGTGAACATCGAGTTTTTCGAGAATTTCAAGAAGGCCGGAATCGATATTTTGAAGGACCATCCTGAAGACCTGCCGCCGGAATACGCTGAATGGCTGGAGAAGGGATACAAGTTTACGATATTGGATTTCATCCGCGACCAGCAGATGCGGACGGAAATTTACGATGCTCTGCAGAACGTTTTCAACCATTATGACCTGCTCATTACGCCTACGTTGGCCTGTTTGCCGGTGGATAACGCATCGGATGGCAACACCAAGGGTCCCGGCAGAATCAATGGAGTCGAAGTGGATCCGCTCATCGGATGGTGCTTGACCTACTTTACGAATTTTTCCGGCCATCCGTCCGCCTCCATTCCGGCCGGGCTTTCGGACGACAACTTGCCTGTCGGCATGCAGATCATCGGCAACCGATACGGTGACCTCGACGTGTTGACGGCGAGCGCAGCATTCGAGAGAATGAAGCCATGGCAGCAAATCTATTCCTATTGCCGGAACAGACCACTTGGCTGACGCCGGCAACGGCACTGAAACACACGAATCTAACAAGGCACGAGGTGACGCAATGAGCCGGTATTCTGCTCAAACGATCTTCAAGGAAGGATTTCGCGTTATTGAAATAAGCGATTCCGAGAGCCATTCTATCGCCGAAATCATACCGGAGGTCGGAAATAACCTTTACCGGTTTGAAAGCGCGGGCCGACAGGTCATTATGCCGCCTGCCAGCCTGGCATCTTTAAAAAACGACGAGTTCGGTTCTTACCGATACGGAACTCCAATCCTGTTTCCGCCCAATCGGGTGAAAAACGGGAACTTCATGTTTAGAGGAAGGATGTACAACCTTCCTCTCAATGAAGCTCCCCATCATTTGCATGGGCAACTAGGGCGGGAGGCTTGGGAAGTCGTCGATTTCGGCGCCTCTGAAGATCAAGGAGCCTTTGTCACCAGCCGGTTCCGTTATGCCTCACATCCGGAGATCCTGAGGTACTTCCCTCATCCTCTTACTTTCACTCTAACCACCAGTCTTAGGGATGGGCAACTGAGATTGGAGGGTACGATTGTGAACGAAAGGGAGAACGACGAGGCGCCTTTTGCATTCGGCCTTCATCCTTATTTCTCTATTCCCTATGAAACTGGAGAACGGATGGTGTTAACCGTGCCGGCAGCCGAGGAATGGCCGGTGACCAACGAAGTGTTCGTAACCGGAACTCCGCGTGTTACCGATTTCAGTCGGAAACTGAGCGATGGTGTGGACTTGCGAGACTTTAAACCTCTCGACTGCGCATTAATTTCTCTGGCACACGGCCAACGAACCTGTCGGATCGCCATGAAAGACAGCGGGTATACGATCGCGTACCGGTTCGATGAACAGTTTCCGTTTGTTGTTTTGTTCCGTCCCGATTGGTCATCTGCATATTCGCTCGAGCCTTACACCTATGTCACCGATGCGTTCAATCTGCCCTACGAACCTGAAGTCACGGGTGCAAGGGGCATACAGGCTGGTGAAGAAGTGCGTTTTACGACCAGCATGTGGGTGGAAACCGAAGGAGGAACTTCGAAATGAATGAAATTGATTTGAACCTGAACATCGATCCGATCATGCCCGAGCGCAAGGATTTTCGGATCGGCTGCATAGGTTCCGGCTTTATCATGAGGGACTGCCATCTTGCCGCGTACCGGGATGCAGGCTTCAATCCCATAGCGATTGCTTCTCGCACGTACGAGAACGCCAAAGCTGCTGCAGAACTGCGGAATATTCCGAAGGTTCACCGGACATGGGAAGACCTGGTCGACGACTCCGAGATCGAGATTTTGGATATTGCGGTGCCGCCG
>JAQBPQ010000231.1 GCA_028287445.1 Cohnella sp. | reverse complement strand
TTCTTATTCATGCCTAATAAATATGCGATCGGCGTCGATTTCGGAACGGAATCCGGGCGTGCCGTACTGGTCGATCTGTCCGACGGCTCGGAAATTGCGGAACACGTGACACCCTATCCCCACGGCGTGATCGACGAAATGCTGCCGGGCTCCGGCATCAGGTTGGAGCCGGATTGGGCGCTGCAGCATCCGGATGATTACCTGGAGGTGCTTCGCCGATCTGTCCCTGCGGTCATGCAGCAATCCGGCGTCAGAGCGCAGGATGTCGTCGGCCTGGGTATCGATTTTACCGCGTGCACGATGCTGCCTGTTGATGCGAATGGCGAGCCGTTATGCTTTGATCCTGAACTGCGGAACAATCCGCATAGCTGGGTGAAGCTTTGGAAGCACCATGCGGCGCAAGATGAAGCGAATCAAATCAATGAGGCCGCGGCTTCTCGCGGCGAGACTTTTTTGCCCCGCTACGGTGGCAAAATTTCCTCCGAGTGGATGATTGCCAAGGCATGGCAAATATTGAACGAGGCCCCGGCCATTTATGATCGGACCGACTTGTTTTTGGAAGCAACGGACTGGGTCGTATTTCGCATGACAGACCATTTGCTGATTCGTAACAGTTGCACGGCAGGCTATAAAGCGATTTGGCACAAGCAAGAGGGTTTTCCGACGGAAGCTTTTTTCGAGGCGCTGGATCCCCGGCTTGCTAATCTGGTGGAAACCAAATTGCGCGGGGACGTCGTTCCGTTAGGTACCCGAGCGGGCGTGTTGTCGGAGGCGATGGCGGCTCAAATGGGACTTCAAGCCGGAACCGCCATAGCGGTCGGCAACGTGGATGCCCATGCCGCTGTGGCGGGTGTCGGCGTCGTTACACCCGGCAAGATGGTCATGGCGATGGGCACCTCTATCTGCCACATGCTGCTGGGAACGGAAGAGAAGGAAGTCGAAGGCATGTGCGGCGTTGTGGAGGACGGCATCATTCCGGGATATTACGGTTATGAAGCGGGTCAATCGGCGGTTGGCGACATTTTCGGATGGTACGTGGAACATGGCGTGCCGTCTTATGTACATGAAGAGGCACGGAAAGAAGGGCTTGGCGTCCACCAATGGCTGGAACGGCGTGCGGCGGCGTATGTTCCGGGAGAGACGGGTCTCCTTGCGCTGGATTGGTGGAATGGAAACCGTTCGGTGTTGGTGGATACGGATTTGACGGGGATGATGATGGGCTACACTTTGCTGACGAAGCCGGAGGAGATTTATCGAGCGCTTCTGGAAGCCACGGCATTCGGCACCAGGAAAATCGTCGAGGCCTTTCATAACAACGGTGTTCAGGTTGACGAATTGTATGCATGCGGCGGACTTCCCCAGAGAAATCGGCTGCTGATGCAGATCTACGCAGACGTAACGAATAGGGAAATCAAAATCGCCGATTCCAAGCAGACGCCGGCGCTTGGAGCGGCCATGTTCGGTGCGGTAGCGGCGGGCAGCGGGAACGGCGGTTACGACTCCATTGTTGATGCTGCACAGCGGATGGCCCGGGTTCGGGAGGAGACATTCAAGCCGATTGCTGCGAATGTCATGGTCTACGACAAACTATTCGAAGAATATAACCGGCTTCATGACTATTTCGGGCGTGGAGAGAACGATGTGATGAAACGATTGAAAGCGATGAAGGAAGCGGTTCGATAAATAGCTGTCACTGACCTGACCCTTAGGAGGATATCACGATGATCCAGATGAAACCTTACGAATTTTGGTTTGTTACCGGCAGCCAACACCTGTATGGACCGGAAACGCTTAAGGAAGTTGAGGCTCACTCGACGATCATGACGGAAGGCTTGAATAGGGATCAACAGTTGCCGTTTCGAATCGTATGCAAGCCGGTATTAACGACCCCGGATGCGATTCGCAGGTTGATCCTGGATGCCAATTCCGATGAGAATTGTGCTGGAATCATAACCTGGATGCATACTTTTTCACCTGCGAAAATGTGGATCGCCGGTCTGTCGGAGCTGCGCAAACCGCTGCTTCATTTTCATACGCAATTTAACCGGGATATTCCATGGGACAGCATAGATATGGACTTCATGAACTTGAACCAGGCGGCGCATGGCGACAGGGAATACGGTTTTATCGGGGCCCGCATGGGCATTGCCCGCAAAGTGGTAGTCGGATATTGGGAAGATCCGCAGACCCGCAGCCGAATCGGAGACTGGATGAGAACGGCCGTTGCCTTTATGGAAAATCGGCAGCTCAAGGTCGCACGGTTCGGAGACAACATGCGTCAGGTAGCGGTCACCGAAGGAGACAAGGTCGAGGCGCAAATCCAATTCGGTTGGTCGGTGAACGGGTATGGCGTCGGTGATTTGGTACAGGTCATGAATGAGGTATCGGAAGCGGATTTGATCCGGCTCATGAACGAGTACACGGAGCTTTATGAAATCACGCGGCAAGTGCGCGAAACGCCTGCCGTATGGGACGCTGTTCGCTATCAGGGGCGCATCGAATTGGGACTCCGGTCTTTTTTGCAAGCGGGCGGGTTCGGCGCCTTTACCACTACGTTCGAAGACTTGCATGGCATGCAGCAGCTTCCAGGTCTTGCGGTCCAGCGGCTCATGGCTGAAGGATACGGCTTCGGAGGAGAAGGAGATTGGAAGACGGCTGCGCTTGTGCGAATGATGAAAATCATCGCAGGCGGCGAAGGGACCTCTTTCATGGAAGATTATACTTACCACATGGAGCCAGGCAACGAACTTGTACTTGGTGCGCATATGTTGGAAATTTGCCCCACAATTGCAGCGTCTAAGCCCAAAATTGAAGTACATCCGCTTGGAATCGGCGGAAAATCCGATCCTGCCCGGATGGTGTTTGATGGACGCAGCGGCAGCGCGATCAATGCATCGATCATCGATATGGGCAGACGCTTCCGGCTGTTAATTAATGAAGTGGAGGCCGTCCAACCCCAAAGAGAGATGCCGAAACTGCCGGTTGCCCGCGTTCTTTGGAAGCCGCAGCCTTCCTTGAGGGATTCCGCCGAAGCGTGGATCTTGGCGGGAGGGGCGCATCACACCTGTTTCTCATACGTGGTCAAAACCGGGCATTTGACGGACTGGGCAGAGATGGCCGGCATCGAATGCGTTGTCATTGGCAAGAACACCGAGCCGCTCGCATTTCGCAATGAACTTCGATTAAACGATATGGTTTGGCGGTTGTCATGAGCGATTTGATGGATAAGGTGAAAAAGGCGGCATCGTTGATCGACGATACCGCCTTACGTTCGATTGAGATGGGTCCGGTTGTGCTTGAAGCGGGTGCCATTAAGAGGGTTGGCCCCTATCTAAAGGATCGAACCTGGCGAAAAATCGTTGTTGTCGCTGACAAGAATACCTATATGGCCGCAGGCCCAGCCTTGATGGACACTCTGAGTGAGGCCAATCTGGATGTTCATCTTACCGTTATTCAACCGGATGGCCAAGGCGACGTAATCGCCGACGAAACAGCGGTTGTTCAGCTTCTTTTGGATTTGAAAGCTCATCACGCAAATTCGGTTCTAGCCCTTGGAACCGGTACGCTGCATGATATTGCCCGTTTCGCGGCTTACACGACAGGCATTCCATTTATTTCTGTACCCACAGCTCCATCGGTAGATGGTTTCAATTCCAAGGGCGCGCCTCTAATCCTTCGCGGTGAAAAGAAAACGATTCAGGCCATCGGTCCGGACGCTATCTTCGCGGATCTGGACATTTTAGCCGGGGCGCCTGCTTCCATGGTGGCGGCCGGATTCGGCGATATGATCGCCAAATACACGTCTTTGTTCGACTGGAAGTTCGGCAGTATCGTAAGAAGCGAACCGTACTCCCCCATCGTGGCTGAGCTGACAAGGAACGCCTTGCAACAATGCGTAGATGGAGTGGAAGAAATCGCCGCGCGCAGCCCCGCTGGTATACGTCTGTTGACCGGTGCTTTAATCGAGTCGGGGTTTGCCATGCTGATGTTCGGTCAATCGCATCCTGCCTCCGGCGCCGAGCATCATTTGTCCCATTACTGGGAGATGGAATTTCTTAGACTCGGGAGAAAACAGATACTTCACGGAGCGAAAGTAGGAGTCGCGTGCGCGGAAATAGCTGAGCTATATCACCGTGTTGTGGGCAATTCTTTATTGTCCGTTCCAGAAGAACATCATAATACCATTCTCCAGCAACTAGCTTTGATTCCCAAGGCGGAGACCATCCGCGGCTTACTGAGGTCCGTCGACGGCCCTTCCACGCCGGAAGAGCTTGGCGTCGATTCGGAGTTGTTGGCAAGAAGTATGAAGGAAGCTTATCAGATCAGGCCCAATCGATACACACTTCTAAGAGCTTATGTTGATGCGGGTTGTGAATAAGAAGTTTACAGGGAAATCAAATTCACTTTACGCCTAAGGTCGCGCATAATCTAAGTAACCATGACCTTAGGAGGAATACATGCATTGGGTATCCATTCTGTTCATTGCGTTCGCCTCAAACCTTGATAATCTGGGAATTGGAATTTCTGTGGGCATGCGCTTAACAAAAATTCCTGTTACATCAAACGTTATAATCGCCCTTATTACCATGATGGGAACGTATGTCGCTATGACCTTGGGACAATTTATTTCCCGTTACCTGCCAATGAGCATGGCGAATATGCTGGGTGCAGCCATTATCACAGCTATTGGCCTTTGGACCGTTGCAGGCACTTTACGAAGAAACGTCAAAAGCAACTTGGACGACGGCCTGCACGGTACATCCAGGTCAGCATCAAAGATGATCTCAACCAAAGAATCCTTTACTTTAGGTTTCGCCCTGGCGCTCACAATATGGCAACCGGATTTGGAGCGGGGGCGACAGGGGTATCTCCCGTCTGGACGACAATCGTGGCCGGGATTTTCTCCTTACTCTTGATAGGGGTTGGCTCCAAGATCGGATTGTTAATCGTGCGGACTTGGTTCGGGCGGTACTCGGTTGCGGTTTCCGGCATTTTGTTAATTTTAATCGGCATTTATGAAATGATCGCTTAAAACGAATGTTATCGGTTAGCTGCAGAGTGTCATAAAAAAACTGTGGATATGATCCTCCACAGTTTTTTTGCTATTCATTAGGCTTTTCTATTTTCTCTGAAGGCTTTTCTATTTTCTCTGAGATTTCTTGTTTTTCGATTCTCTTTTCGTCCTCTGGCTGAAGCCCTTTCAGCCCGGATTTAAACTCTCGCAACATTAGCCCGGTGGCACGTCCCAATTGGGGAAGTTTACTAGGTCCGAAAAACACAAGCGCAAGAATGACAATGATTAAAATATGCGCAGGAGTAAAAAGTTCAGCCAATTGAAATCACCCCATGATCGTGAGAAAAGAAACATCCAATTTGATGACACCATAAGGAAGGTCATGTTTACACTTGCCTTGTAAGCGCAAAAAAAGATATTGACGTCCGTTGTCGGACATTCTATAATAAAGTCATATTACAAATGTTTACATACGAATATTATATCGAAGATGGGCCAGACATACACCACGAATCGCACCCTCTTTAGGAGGAGAGTACATGAGCCCGCTCAACCAAATCATGTCTACTGAAGAAGCATCCAGACTCTGGGGAGTTCATCAGGATCATGTCAAACGCTTGTGCCGGGAAGGCAAGGTCATTTGCCGGAAGTTCGGCAAGACTTACATCCTGGAGAGGAATCAACCGCGGCCGGGCCTGAGAAAAGCTGTTATTTAATCTACTCCAAGTGATTCGAAGGGATCTGCTTAGATGGTTTATGATGGGATTATAATTGGCTTGATTGTCGGATTGATTCGAGCAGGTTTCAGGAATGGTTTGGCAGCGCTTTCGCAGCTTCGCATCCGCGGCGGTTGGATTTTTCCGGTCTTGCTCGTTTTACAGTTTTGTCTGTTCTTCTTGAAGGACAAGGTTAAGTTTATCGCAGATTACAATGGATATATGTTTATGGTGGTATATGCGGTAGGGCTGTATGTGCTGTTCCTCAATCGCAAAGAGAAAGGCTTTTGGTGGATTTTCGTCGGGGTTGCCCTCAATTTTCTCGTCATGTTGGTGAATGGCGGCAAGATGCCGGTATCTTTAGAGGCTGCATCTGTACTAGATCCCGTATATTCTGAAATGCTCAAAAACGGAACGGTAGTCTCGAAGCACATTCTCTTAACAGATTCGACGCGCTTGCCTTTTCTGGGAGATATTATTCCTCTGACATCGCCATACCCTAGGAGTCAGGTGATCAGCATCGGGGATGTCATCATGAATGTGGGAATCTTTATCTATCTGAATTATGTAATGGTGGCACACAAGCTGAGGGCTTCCTTTGTTGAGACAAAATAACATAGATACCAAGCGGAGAGGAGGATGGAACATATGAAAAAATTAGA
>JAQBPQ010000228.1 GCA_028287445.1 Cohnella sp. | reverse complement strand
GGTGACGTTGCCGAATTCGTCAGCGGTAGTTCCCCGGATAATCGCGACATGAATGGGGACGGCTTTGTAGAACAGATATTCTTCCCCGCCGATTTCCATCACTTCGATGCCGCACCCGGATTCTTTGGAACGCTGGTTCATCAATCCGCCTTCGACCCTTGGATCGATGAACGTGCCCAGTCCGACCTTGGAGAGATTGCCCGGTTTACCCGCTGCCATCGCCCGTGCGAGATGAACGGCTTGGCCCTGCGGAATGCAATGGGCTTCAATTTCATTGGAATGAATCAGGTTGCTCAGTCCGGGAGCGAGCCCCCAATGGGCACCGACAACCTTCCTAGTCAATCCTTTATGGCCGAAATGATGAAGTCCTCCGATGCGGTCGCTCTGTCCGGCGCAGTGGAAAAGGGTAAGATTCCGCGGTTTTCCTTCTTCCAAAAAGCTTCGTTCCAGCTCTTTGAGCACAGTCTCGGAGGCTCCCATCATCGTAAAACCGACCACAGCGACCGTAACCCCGTCCTTGATCAGTTCGACCGCGGATTGTGCCGACATGCGTTTTCCGTACATGGTCAGAACCTCTCCCCTTTTTCGTTGTACTTATAGAATCCTTGTCCGGTTTTGCGGCCAAGCGTGCCGGCTTCCACCTTCTTCACCAGCAGCGGGCACGGACGGTATTTGGAATCCTGGAATCCGTCATGAATCCCCTGCATCGTGTACAGCAAGGTATCGAGACCGACGAAATCGGCCAGCGTGATCGGACCCATCGGGTGGTTGGCGCCAAGCTTCATCGCCGTGTCCACGTCATCCGAATCCACCCCCTCCATGACCAGGTAGATCGCTTCGTTGACCATCGGAATGAGCAGACGGTTGACGATAAATCCGGCGTAATCCTTGCACTCCACAGGCGTTTTGCCGATTGCGCGTCCGAATGCCATCATGCCGTCGAACACTTCACGCGAAGTGATCAGTCCCGGCGTTACTTCCAACAGAGCAAACACGGGCACGGGGTAGAAGAAATGCGCTCCAATGACCCGCTCCGGTTTTTTCGTTGCGGAAGCAATGGCCGAAACGGACAAGGCGGACGTGTTCGAAGCCAGAATCACATGGTCCGGAACCAGCTGATCCAATTCACGAAACAGCTTTTTCTTCGCGTCCAAATTTTCGGTTACCGCTTCGATCACAATATCGACGTCCGAAATGCGGCTCATGTCGGTCGTGGGGTGCAGCCTGGACAGCGTCTGTTCGACATGCTCAGGTGCGCATTTCCCCTTTTCCATCTTACGGTTCAACAATTTGCTAATGTTTTGCTTGCCTTTGTCCAGCTGAGGCTGGGACACATCCACCCACGTGGTCTCGAAGCCTGCTTCCGCCACGACTTGCGCGATTCCGGAACCCATCAGCCCGGCACCCACGACTGCCGCTTTTTTCATCTCCAACTTCTGTTCCCCCCATATACTGAAAGTTGGCTGCGCTTTTACAGAATGAAACCGCCGCCTACGTTTATGACTTCGCCCGTAATATAGGAAGCCTGATCAGACACCAAGTAGGCGATGCAGTTCGCCACATCTTCCGGTTTGCCGGCGCGGCCCATCGGAATTTTCGAAATCATGAGATCCCAAACGTTCTCCGGCACTCCGCGGGTCATGTCGGTGTCGATGAAACCAGGACAGATCGCGTTGCACGTGACGCCGAACTTCGCGAGCTCGCGGGAAGCCGTTTTGCTCAAACCTACGACGCCGGCCTTGGCGGCTGCATAATTCGCCTGACCGATGTTGCCGAGCCAGCTTGCGGAAGAAATATTGACGATCCGGCCCGATTGCCGTTCGCGCATATGCTTGGCCGCAGGCTGCAGGCAATTGAATACGCCCGTCAGGTTTACGGCTATAACGTCGTTCCATTGTTGCATAGTCATCTTATGGAGCATCGCATCGCGGTTGATGCCGGCATTATTTACAATAATGTCCAATTTGCCAAAGCGCTCGACGGTGGATTGAACCAGATGTTCGGCCGATTCGGAATCGGCGACGTTCGTGACGCAGGTGTCCGCCAGGTATCCCTTCTCCCTGAATTCGGCAACTGTCTGCTGGATTCCCTCCGCGTTGATATCGCTGATCACGACATGCGCGCCCAGCGTGGCGAGCCTCTCCGCAATCCCTTTGCCGAGACCGCGGGCCGAACCGGTTACGATGGCTGTTTTCCCGGTAAGATCAATCATATACGTTATCTCCTCCGTTAACTTTAATCTGCATTCTCGATGATGGTGGCAATGCCTTGGCCGCCGCCGATGCACATGGTGATCAGCGCCCGGCGCAAACCTCTGCGTTTCATGTCGTAGATGGCTTTGACCGTGAGAAGGGTGCCGGTAGCACCGATCGGATGTCCCATCGCAATCGCGCCCCCATTCGGGTTCACTTTGCCCATGTCCATGCCCAGATTGCGGATGACGGCCAGCGATTGTGCCGCGAACGCTTCATTTAACTCGATCACATCGATGTCGTCCAGCGTAAGGCCGGCTTTCTCCAGCACCTTGCGTACGGCCGGCACCGGTCCTATGCCCATCACTTCAGGATCCACGCCGGCTATCGCTTGCTCACGAACATACGCCAGAGGCTTCAATCCGAGTTCATCCGCTTTTCTTTTCGACATCATCACGACTGCGGCCGCTCCCTGGTTGATGCCGGACGCGTTGCCCGCGGTGACGGAGCCGCCTTCTTTGAAAGCCGGTTTAAGCTTCCCCAATTTATCCAGCGTAGTGCCTCTGCGCGGATGCTCATCCGTGTCAAAAACGGTGACCTGATCTTTCGGGCCGGCCACTTCCACCGGCACGATCTCATCCTTGAAGTAACCGCTGTCAATCGAACGGATGGCCTTTTCCTGGCTTGCGAACGCGAAAGCGTCCTGGTCCTCTCGGGAGATGCCGTAGCGATCAACCAGATTTTCCGCGGTTACG
>JAQBPQ010000186.1 GCA_028287445.1 Cohnella sp. | reverse complement strand
TAAGCGTATTCATCAAAAAATGAGGGTTTATCTGATAAGCGAGTTTCTCTATTTCCAACTGATGCCGCTTCTTTTCCTTTTGTTCAACATCGACAATCAACTGCTGGATTTGCTGCTTCATTTTATTAAACTGGTCGAATAGCCTGTCAAATTCGGAAATCCCTGTACGGTATTGCATGGCGTCCATGTGGCCTCTTCCGAGCGCACCCATTTCCGATTCGAAAATGCGAAGCGGTCGGTTGATCAGCCTGAGCAGCAGCAAAGCGATCGATAATAGGATGAAAAAGGCGATTCCCAGGATCAAAAACATATGATTTTTCCAAGTGTAAAGTTCATGATTATAGCTTGCGATGGGTAGAAGGAGGGCTATTCCATACCCGTAATCACTCTCCATCCGATTCCACAAATATCGGCCAACTGTGCCCGAATTCCCGCTCAAGATCAAGTTCTGACCGGCGGAATAAATTTGTGGATTGCTGCTGTATTTCACCTTCCCCTCTTTATCCGTCAACACCAGCAAATATGGCATATTTACACTGTCCGAAAGGGTGTTCATGTCCGCCGCGATATCGGATTTCGCTTCGACGTAAATGACTCGTCGCGTACCGTCAGCGAAAGCGATTTCACGAGTCACCGAGACAACTTGGTGATCGCTGAACCTGCACAGCGACAAATGCGGCGGTTGATACTTGATGCCCGCGTTGCCCGCCACATTCGGCAAGGATTGCAAAGTAAAACCTTCACGCAGCGGCAGATTCGAAAACAGGGTTTTCCTGTCTGCGGGGTTATAATACATGACCAGTTCCATGGTCGGGTTGGAAAAAGTGATCAATCCGATATTGTAGGCTATGCTGCGCGAGAGGATAAATCGGTTGTATTGATCGGTGGTGGAGAAATAGGTTTCCACCAAGTTGCCGACAGTGCCTTCCGGTGTCATTTGCTGTGTAACCTGCAGTAGATTGT
Source organism: Cohnella sp. (assembly GCA_028287445.1). Lineage (GTDB taxonomy): Bacteria > Bacillota > Bacilli > Paenibacillales > Paenibacillaceae > Cohnella. Next base: position 6,286 of record JAQBPQ010000186.1, on the reverse strand, counting down.
TATAGATTTGCGTAAGCTTCATTGATTGCTGGTTCAAATCGAATGCGATAGAGGTTTTGATTTTGTTCTGCTGCATCGTATAAATGGCGTTATACGAGACAGCCGCCATCAGAATGGAGCATCCCAGATAACCGGCTGTCAGGAATACCACGATTCTTTTCCTGAGTGATGAAATACCGAAAATATGAAGCAACAATCTAAAGAGACCTGTCTTCATATGATTGGTTTTTTCGGCTAAAAAATAATTCAATCTATTATTACGCACACTCACCACCCCATGGCTGCATTACCTTTGCGATAGGAAGCGGTTCCATTTAAATACTAGTATTCGATACAATTTGTATATTATCCTTCTGGTCTTCCGTTTTGGGATACAGAGCCACCTGACTCGGTGTCTCTTCTAAAGTTAGTGGAGGTGAACCATGAAGACATGTGACCACAAACGGAGTGGGTTTCGTGTTCTCACAATCTGGCGTTTGATATCAAATGCCAGGATTTTAGAAGCTTCATGGAATGACGAAACATAAAGAGGACATCCGTCCTTGATGAAGAAACGGAATCACCTATTTACGCTCGTTCATGGCATCATTCTTTGTGCCGGGCGTAAGAACATTACGCAAATTCGCAACGCTGCTAGGCAAGATTGTCATCTGAGTAGCATCACCAAATTTCTGCCCTCGAGATGATAGCAGAATTCCCGACTACAGAAAATGAGCAGGTTTACGTTCTAATGGATAGCTGGTACAGCATTGAGAAGGTCATCACTACTTGAAACCGCAAGGGATTTCATGTCATCGCCGCTGTAAAAACGAACCGACTCATCTGCGTGAGCGGCAAAGATGCACCACGCACATTCTCATGCACCGGTGTCGCCATCTCCGGCATAAATAACGGAAGTTCCATTTGCTCAATTCCTTTCTCCACAATCGTCATATCTTTAATCGTGTGATGAATGTTCCATTCTAATATAGATACGGGGCTGGAAAATGATAAGATCTGTAGACTTCTAGCAGGGGCACGATCGGGGGTGATATGAAGGTAGTCAGAAATCCTCAACACAACCATAAGATAAATAACTTTGATCTGATATGGAGCACGAAAATCGTGATGCTTTTCTAATAGATAGGAGAATGTAGAACGTAAGTCCATTCCATGACTTCGGGCTATAAAGCCAATAATATCTTTTATTTCTAACTCTAAATCATCCGCAAAAGGTAAATAATTTGCATTAGCCAATGGGAAGCCAAATATTGCGATCTCATGTGCCATTCTAGAATGATGACGTCGAATGAATTCCCCTATAAACTTGTTATCGGTTTGTGAAAGTTCATCTCTATCTTTAGAAAGTTGATTTAGCGCTAGGGTCTTCTTTCCGAAAATTTCTTGTCGCTTTTTCCCGCTCCATTTCATGGATTCCTGAAGATACTTGCTCCATTCTTCATCCCACGTAAGATTGTCAATCTCCTGAATTACCTGTTGTTGACCTTTTTCGAGAAATATATTAAATCCTTCATAGGTAATATGCATGCCAAGATCATGCGCCAATATGGCTAATATCAAGACTGCAATATCTCTTGCATCTAAAAGACTGAGCGTCTCGCCAATTAGATCTTTGGCATTCGCTAAAACCGCTTCTACGTGCGAAGAATCATGCTTTGTGTACTCTGGGAAAAATTCGAACTTACTTTCTTGTATGATCAGATCGAACCGAGATACCGTTGACCGTACGATTCCCGATAGATTCATCTGTTTATCAAGAACATCCATGAATTCTTTTGGAATAATCATAAACAAACCCCTCCTTCCTCAGAAAATATATGCAGCGTAAATATCACTAATGTCTTGAGGTTCAACTATATAATTCTTATTTATTGTAGGGTAAATATTATTTTGGCAATAACTGCTTCACAATATCTCGGATAAGCAGAGCCAACATACAACCCTCGTCATGAACCATCTTTTTAGACTCGGATAAGTTATGATACAATTAGAAAATCTAGATCCGAAAGGTCGTGATACTGTGAGCGTTAACCGAGAAGAGTTGAAACGCATCATTGACCAAATACCCGAACAAGACGCAGTTGAAGTTGCTGACTTTATTGGATACTTGCATGCGAAAAGAGAGCGCGAAACGTTAAAAAATCTTGAATCAGCCAATGTGACCAGCATGGAGTTTTGGGACAACCAGGTAGACGATGAGGTCTGGAATAATGTATAAACAGGGAGATATTGTACTAATCCCGTTTCCATACAGTGATTTGTCCACGACAAAACAACGCCCCGTTCTTGTCTTGTCCAACACAAACTACAATAAGGAACAGTCTGATCTTGTCGTAGCCGCAATTACTTCAAACTTGATGAATAAGAGTTATACCATACAAATAACTGCCGATGATCTTGACGAGGGACAATTGCGTACCACATCTGTTGTTCGTGCGGATAAGATTTATACATTTTCACATCAAATTGTAATTAAGAAATTTGGACATCTAAAACCTTCGCTTTTCACGGAGGTCAAACAGCAGTTCATGAGTTTAATTAGTGAATGAATTGCGTGCAAAAACAACCCCTCACTGTTTACTCAGCAGTGAGGGGTTGTTTGCTGTTCATATTGAGAACCAATAAGTTAGGCGTTCCCATTATTATCAATTCGATGTACTGACACCACGCACTCCACATGGACCGTATGCGGGAACATATCCACGGGCTGCACCTCCACAGTTCGGTAGCCGCCATCCTCGAGAAGGCGCAGGTCGCGCGCCAGAGTGGATGGATTGCACGATACATACACGATCCGCTTCGGCCGGGACTCCAGCATAGATTGGATCAGTACGGAATCGCAGCCTTTGCGCGGAGGATCGACGACGATGACGTCGGGGGTGATGCCGGAAGCTTGCCAGCGGGGAAACACCCTTTCGGCGGCTCCAACAGTGAACTCGACGTTGTGGATACCATTCAGGATGGCATTTCGACGCGCGTCCTCGATCGCTTCGGGAACGATTTCGACACCATAGACGCGACGAGCGTGACGGGCGAGAAAAAGAGAAATGGTGCCGATCCCGCAATAAGCGTCAACGACGGTTTCTTCGCCGGTGAGGCCGGCATACCGGACGGCTGCGTCGTAGAGTTGCTTGGTCTGTTCCGGATTGACCTGGAAGAACGATCGGGCTGAAATCGCGAACCGGATATCGCCGATTTCATCATAAATAACGTCTTCTCCCCATAGCGTGCGGGTATGTTCACCGAACACCACGGCGGTGCGAAACGTGTTGATATTTTGCACGATACTGGCGACTCCCGGCACTTGTTCCCTTATGAGTCCGATCAGCTCGTCCTCATAAGGAATATCACGGCCGTTGGTGATGAGCACCACCATGCGTTGGCCGGTTGCCGCTGCATGCCGGACGACGACATGCCGAAGCAACCCGCGCCCGGTGGACCGATTGTAAGCGGAAATGCCGAGCGTACGGGCTGCTTCCTTGACAGCGCGAACGGTCTGCTCGTTCTCCTCCTGCTGGATGAGACAAGCTTCCATCTCCACAATGTCGTGGCTGCCTTGTTCATAAAATCCTCCGACCAGGCCTCCCTCGCTCTGTCCGATCGGCACTTGTGCTTTGTTGCGGTAACGCCAAGGATCGGCCATCCCGATCACCGGATGGACGACAATAGGCGATCGGACTGAATCCGCAGCATCCCCGCGCACCGGTTCGCCCGCAACCGGCAGCTTGCCGATTCGCATCAGGCTGTCCACCACATACTGTCTTTTCCATTCCAGCTGTCCCACATAACTAAGATGCTGCAATTGGCAGCCGCCGCACTCCTCGTAGATGGGGCAAGGAGCAAACCGCCGATGTACGCTCCTTGTCAGCACGTCCGTCATACGCGCTCTTCCGAATGAGTTTCCAATGCTAACGACCTTCGCCCGCACCCGTTCTCCGGGAAGCGCACCTCGAATAAAAAGGGTAAAGCCCTGAACCCGGCCTACCCCTTCTCCCTCAAGCGTCAATCCGACGATATCACTTTCCACAATCTGACCGGTCTCTACCGGAGGTGTTCGTTTGTCACTCATCTGGTTGCACGCTCCGACCGTTGCCATTCCCGATTCCGTTGCTGTTGCCATGACGATAAGAAGATTCTCCGTGCTCATCCATGACGACATCCAGGTGAGACGGCAAAATGGAGAATGTGCAAGGCAAGGTGCCGCCGAATTCACCATCGAGGTTCAATTGGACGCGGTCGTCCGACTCCACTTGGATCCTGCTGCTTTGAAAATAGATCGTTTTCTGGTCGTTCATCACGCTTTCTCCCCGCATGACCATGGTGACGAGCCTTATAAATTCAGGAAGATTGCATTTGCGAAGGGCAAGTACGTCGAACAGGCCGTCACTCGTACTGGCGTCCGGAGCCAATCGATCGAATCCGGCAACCGAGTTGCTGTTGGCAATGAAGAAAAGCATGATCTCCTCATCGAAATCCCCCACACCGTCGGCCGAAATCCGTATGTGAACCGGCTTAAGGCGGGTGATTTTCTCGAGGCCCTTCATATAATAGGCGAGCTGTCCGACCATGGTCTTGAGTTTGCTCGGCACCTCGTAAGTTAACTCCGTTAAAGCTCCGCCGCCGGCAATGTTTATAAAATATTTGTCGTCCGCAACGCCCACATCGACCGGTCTTGTATATCTTCTCGTAATCAAGTCACAAGCATCCGTCCATTGTTTCGGTATCCCGTGCGCCCGCGCAAAATCATTGGTCGTTCCCAGAGGCAAAATCCCCAGCGAAGGCCTCTTCTCATGGATGGACAGACCGCTGACCACTTCGTTGAGCGTTCCGTCACCACCTGCGGAGATGATCATGTCAAAGCCCCGTTCGACCGCTTCCGAAGCGGCCCGGATTGCGTCGCCTTCCCCTTCCGTCGCATGGCAGGACGTTTCGATGCCACCGCGTTCCAACCTCTGCAGGATGGCCGGCAGTCGACGCCGAACTTCCTCCCGTCCGGAAGTCGGATTATAAATCAGCCGCGCGCGAATCGTTTCCAAGCTGGATCCCCTCTTTTTTCTTTATCAATGAGATTATGAATGCGATTATGTAAAATGGCGAAGCCACTCCGAAGCCTGACGGGCGATCCAGCGCGCCACTTGCGGATGAGGCATCAGCGCGTCTCCGGTATATCGGCAATCCAATCCTGCCAACCGCTGCGGGATGACTTGTTGCGTAAAATACCCTTCGCTCAGGAACACAGGCACCGCGAGCACGGCAGCAGCCGGACGGCGCAAACGCAGAGCCGATACCGCTGTCGCAGCCAAATCCGGCCGCAGCATCGCGATTTCTGCATCGGCATAACCGCCCCGTTCCCGGACCTTTGATGCGAGCGCAGTCAACCCCCGGCGCCAAGCTTCGTGAAACCCCGGCTTGTCGCTTCCGTGGCCGATAAACAGGAGACTTTCGCTTGCCGGATCTGTTGACATCGACGACACTCGCTCCAGCAGTACTTGTGCGATCTCCGGATCGTCATCGATCGGCTTTCCGTATGTCAATTCGGCGTTCATCCGTAAGAGAGACAACTCCGTCTCCGTTCGCGCCTCCGGATAAGCGCCCAGAGCCCAGCCGATCTCGTCCACGTGTTTGCTGCCAGACGAGATGAACAGCGGAACAGCGAACAGATGAGTAACACCCTCTGCCTCCAGTCGGTCGATACCGTCTTGGATCAGCCGTCCCTCGACCAATTCCAGGAATGCCGCTTCCACAGGCACGCCGGATTCAGACAACAAATTTCGAGCGGACTGTACCGCCTCGTCTACGAGCGATACCCAGCCATTTTCCCGCGAACCGTGGCTGATGACCAGGATACCCGGCTTCACGATCCGTTCCCCCTGCCCGTTGCAAGCTTTTCTCATTCATGCTATCGAAACGTTAAGCCAATGTCAACGAAGTCCGGTGAACGTTAAAGTCTCGGGAAGTAAGCAGAATCGATGATATCTCCACGGCCGTCACTCGTGAACAATCGTCCTTGAGGTGCCATTGTGCACCTCTTTGTATGTTTCTTCTTACAATAGATGTATCGAAGTGCTAAAGTACACTCAAATCCGTGAGTTTAGCCTGTTTTAGATGATTCGCCTTCATATGAAGTATAGTTTGGCACTCGGAGACACCCAATTTCGTCAGTTACTCCAGTTCAAGAGCACTTCGGCACCCGCGCGTTGTTGCCGGCCGCCCGAGCGCCACCGGCTCCGCCCACACAACGAAAAATCGGCCGCCAGAGCAGATGCCCTGACGGCCGATTCAATCC
>JAQBPQ010000175.1 GCA_028287445.1 Cohnella sp. | reverse complement strand
AGGTGACGGTTGTGATGCGGGTGTTCATTAGCGGTATTCCTTCACTTTGCCGATCGAGCCGCATAGACGCATTTTGTCAATGGCAGCCGCCTTAAGCGCTTTTTTGGCCGGGATCATATATTTTCTTGGATCGTTCTCGTCCGGGTTGGCCGCAAATACTTCCTTGATCGCATCGGAAAAAACAATTCGAAGCTCCGTGGCTACATTCATTTTGGACATGCCCAGTTCCACACAGCGCCGGACCTGATCCTTGGGGATACCTGAACCGCCGTGCAGTACGAGCGGAATGGAAACTTTGGCGGCAATGCGTCCGATCCGTTCAAAATCGATGTTCGGATCGCCTTTGTAGATGCCGTGTGCCGTGCCGATTGCCGGGGCCAGTGTATGAACGCCCGTATCCGCAATGAATCGCACGCATTCGTCCGGATCAGCCAGCAGCGCATCCCGCTCATCCACGACGATATCATCTTCCACGCCGCCGACCCGGCCCAGCTCGGCTTCGACGTTAATGCCGATCGCGTTGGCCGCTTCCACGACTTTTCTCGTAGCTGCCACATTCTTTTCGTACGGTTCATGTGAAGCGTCAATCATGACGGATGTGTAGCCTGCTCGGATACACTGCATGATGACGTCAAAATCGGAGCAGTGATCCAGGTGCAGCGCGATCGGAACACCGGAGCGATTCGACGCAACCGTTGCCGCTGCCGCGATATAATCCGGCCCCAAATGTTTCACCGTGCCCACCGTCGATTGCAAAATGAGCGGAGATTGCACTTCTTCTGCAGCTTCTACGACCGCTTGAAGCATTTCCAAGGTGTGTACGTTGAAGGCCCCTATGCAATACCCTCCTGCTCTTGCCGCTTGAAGAAGGGGAGTGGATGATACCAATGCCATGAAAGTTCCTCCTATATCGTTTGAGAGTTACTGCGTACCATGGCCGACATGGCGCTGCCGACGATGCCCGCATGGTCGTTCAGTTCGGCGGTTTTAATCTGCAAATCGATCCGGAAATCGGACATGAGCCGCGGATACAGGGCGGCCCTCATCGGGGCCAGCAGCCGTTCTCCCGCCATTGCGGCTCCGCCTCCGACGATGATGACGTCCGGGCTGATCAGATGCACGGCCGCCTCCAGTGCCTGGCCAATCAACATTCCGGCCCTGGTCATAATCTCGGCCGCCAATTCGTCGCCCGCATCCATCGCACGCGACAGATCGGCGGCCGCCAGGTTGCCCAGACGGTCGCCGGGAAACCATTCACTCAGCACCGTCGCCTGCCCCTGGGCGATTGCACGCTTCGCTTCCCGAACCATCCCGGAGGCCGATGCTACAGTCTCCAAGCAGCCGGTAAGGCCACAACCGCATGGAACGTCGATGCCCTCGCGGGGACCGTGACCGATCTCTCCGGCCATCGCTTTATGTCCATAAAAGAGTTCGCCTTGTTGGACGATAGCGGCCGCAATACCCGTTCCGACCGTCAGTCCTAGAACGGTGCCAAAGCCTCGGCCGGCACCGTACCGCGCTTCACCGAAAACGTAATTGCGGACATCATTGTCGATGTATACAGGGACGCCTCCGAGCCGTTCAGAAATGCCCGCCGCTACCGGCACGTTCTGCCAATTCAGGTTGGTGGAATTCCTGGAAATCCCGGCGAACGGGTCCACAAGCCCCGGAGTGCCGATCCCGATGGAAGCAAGCTCATCCGCACGTCCAAACTCTTCGAGTACTTGCCGGCTCATTCGCGCGATTTTGTCCAACACCGCTTCGGTGCCCAGATGCGCTTCCGTCGGAGCCTTGATGGAGTGCAGCACGGCTCCGTCCTGCGCGACGGCTCCACACACAATGTTCGTGCCGCCCACATCTACCCCGATCCATAGTGTCATGGACGATCTCCCTCCATTCTCTGTGTGGCGGTATCCGCAAGGTGCAGAGCCACCCCTTGTTCGTCCAACGCTTCGCCAATGTCATCCGGCAGCTTCGCGTCGCTGATGCAGGCGTGCAACTCAGAGAGCGAAGCCACATGGAACAAAGACGAGCGGCCCGCTTTGGTGTGATCGAACACGGCCACTGTCCGGGCAGAACGTTCCATCAACAGACGGGCAATGTTGGCTTCCAGCTCCGAGTAGGTGCTGACGCCCTGCTCGGCCGTTAACCCGTCGATGCCCATGAACATGGTGTGAATGTTCACCGCCTTCACCGTCTGCTCTGCAAGCGGACCGCAAAGCTCGTAGCTTTTGTTGCGAAGTACTCCGCCGGTGAGGACAACTTGAATCTCGTCATGGTCGGCCAATTCCATTGCAATGTTCACTGCATTGGTGACAACCGTGATGCGGCGTTTGTGTTTAAGCGCACGGGCGATGAGGAAGGTTGTGGTTCCGCCGGTCAAGCCGATGACGTCGCCTTCGTGCACGAGCTGTGCCGCCGCCTGTGCGATTGCTTCCTTTTCCGGGAACCGTGCCTTTTGTTTTTCATCAAATGGAATTTCCCGGACCAATCCCGCTTCCGCGTATTTGGCCCCGCCGCCCATCGTCCGGATGATGCGCCCTGTTTTCTCGAGCTCCTCCAAATCACGGCGTGCCGTCGCTTCCGAACAATCGAACGAGCTGATCAGTTCCGGCAGCGTAATGCTGCCATGCTGCTGCAAATGGGCGAGCAGTTGCTCCTGGCGTTCCGTCTTCAGGCCGATGCGCGCCATCCTTACACCTTCTATCGAAAATTAGATTTTTACGACTTGGGTCAAATTGCGGGGATGATCCGGATCGACACCTTTGCGAAGCGCCGATCGAAATCCTAGATACTGAAGTACCGGCAAATAAAGCACGGCCCGCGCCTCGTCGCTGATCGACTCCCCGCCAATTTCGAATACGGAGTCGGCGAAGGCCGTATCCTCTCCCTGTCTTGCCGTTACTAGCAGCACGAATGCGCCGTAAGCTTTCATCTCTTCCGCCACTTTCAGTTCGTAAGCTCTTGCGCTTTCGGATACGAGTACACAAACGAGTGTGCCGGGTTCTACAATCGATTTGGGACCATGCCGGAATTCCAAGGTGCCGTAGCTTTCGGTCCAGACATACGCCATTTCTTTGAGCTTCAAACACACCTCTTGCGCAAGCCCGAAGTAACTTCCCATTCCCAAATAAACCGTCTTCTGGAAAGCATTTTCCGATACCAGCCGTTCCGCAAAGCCATCAGCCCGGTCCACAACGCCACGGTCCAAAGACAGTGCCGTGTGAAGATCCGCAGAATATTGCGTCCCGGCGGCGGCTGCGATGGCGGCTTGCATAAGAAACGTCATGCTGCTGAACGATTTGGTCATGACTGTGCTGGTTTCTTTACCGAGCGGGGACACCAGGCAATCCGTCCGTTCGGCCATCCCACTGCCTTCATGGCACGTAATGCCGCATGTGGTCCAGTTCGGCAAGTCCTTAACCGAATCCAGCGCAAGCAGCACTTCGGTCGATTCCCCGGAGCGGGATACGCCAACGAGCAAAATATTCCGTCCTTTGGCCACGGCCTGATCACGGAAAAGGAAGATTTCCGAAGACGGATGGGCGCTTGCGCTGCGGCCCAGCCAGAGACGGAAAGTGGAAGCCATCACCAACGCCTGATAATAAGACGAGCCGGATCCGATGAATACGACTTCGTCGAAAGAAGAATTTCCAATATACCGTTCCACCCAGTCCTGCCGGCTTTTCAGTTGCTCCCATGCGGCCTCAAGTGCATCCGCTTGGCTGCCAATTTCCGGATAAGTCAAATTTCCTCGGTTCAATGGAATCCTCTCCTTAGGGCGTTCTATTTTTATAAAGAAATTTTAAAGCATAATTATGATAATTTCAATCATTATTATGAATGAATTTTCCATAATACTTTATTCCCGCTTGTGGGTATATCGTCTTCCTTTTACGGTTGCACGTTTTCGCTTTACTTGGTAGCATAGGACTAGAACTTCTC
>JAQBPQ010000137.1 GCA_028287445.1 Cohnella sp. | reverse complement strand
TGGAAGATTCGCTTCATGGTTTGACCGCGGCCAAAAAAGCAGGTTTGCACTCGATTGCCGTGCCCAATCCGGTTACCCGGCACATGGACTTTATCGGCGCCGGTGCCGATATCGTCATTGACTCACTTGCGAATCAGCCGCTCAAGATTCTGCTGGAGAAGCTGACATAGATTCGTCCCGAACAACAGAACCCCATTCCACTAATCGCTACAGCACATCATGTCCCTAAAGGAGTAAATCACATGGATACGGGCACATGGCTCGCGTTCTTGGGCGCGTCTGTCTTGTTGACGCTGATGCCCGGTCCGGACATTCTGTTCGTCGTCGCCCAGAGCGTGGCAGGCTCCCGCAAGGACGGGTCGGCCATCGCACTGGGCTTATGTTCGGGACTGCTCGTGCACATTACCGCGGCCGCACTCGGAATCTCCGCCGTTGTTTACGGTTTGCCCTACGCATTGCCGGTCGTGAAAACGGCCGGCGCTTTTTATTTATTTTACTTAGCATGGCTGTCATTCAAGCCGCCTACTCTCCCGGCAGTGGTAGACGATTCGGAATCGCCGCAGCTTCACGTCACAACGTCCTTCGGCCGATTATACCGGCGCGGGATTCTGATGAATGTTCTGAACCCCAAGGTATCGCTGTTCTTCATAGCGTTTCTGCCGTCATTCGTGAAAGATGGGGCAGGCCCGGTTCCGTTGCAGATGTTTTTGCTCGGCGGGTTATTTTTGCTTCAGGCACTCGTCATTTTCCATTTGGTCGCGTTGTTTGCGGACCGGCTGGGCCGGAGATTCTTGCACGGGGGGAGCAATGGCAGCCGCTGGTCCGGTACGCTCCAAGGCCTGCTCTATTCGGCGCTTGCCATCCTGCTTCTTCTCGATTAAACATAAGGAGAAGGGTGATCAAGCATGAAACGAAACAGTGCAGCCAAAATGGGAGTGTTGTTAGCAGTCGCGGTAACATTATGGCTTCCGATTCATATAAGGGAACAAACATAGATAAGGGGACAAACATAGAAGATTTTGGCGTGGCTGGTATGGCCTTTCTGTGGGTAAAAAATAACCGCCCTTGCGAATCATTCGCAAGGGCGGTGTTATGGGGTGGACTGTTGCCACTGTCGATGCGGCGACGGTAATCAGATTGGCGGATAAAGCTGATACGGAAACCGGCCAAATCCGCCGGGGAACATGCCGCCCGGAAATTGGCCACCGGGGACCTGACCGCCAGGTAACATGCCGCCGGGGAGCTGGCCACCCATGCCGCCCGGGAGCTGGCCGCCGGGTAACATGCCGCCGGGGAATTGGCCGCCCTGGCCGCCAGGAAGCTGGCCGCCAGGGAACTGCCCGCCAGGGAACTGCCCGCCCGGGAACTGCCCACCCGGGGGCTGCCCACCACCGGGGGACTGACCGCCCGGGAACTGCCCACCACCGGGGAACATGCCGCCCGGGAACTGCCCACCGGGGGACTGGCCACCCGGGATTTGGCCGCCTGGAAACATGCCACCGGGGAATTGGCCACCGGGGGACTGACCGCCCGGGATTTGGCCGCCTGGAAACATCCCCGGTGTCATCAGCCCTCGTTCTTGAGGAGCGGAGCCTTTCAGATGCAATTGCACTTTGCCGCGCTTGGAGGCGGCTGCCTTGTTGGGCGTTGGTTTGGCTTTCGGCGCTTGGGACGAAAGCTTGGCTTTCGTAACGCCGGACGAATTACGAAGCAGCGGTCCTGTGTCGTTCGACCGTAATTTGGCCATGCCTATTCCTCCTTGTTCGTTAGGCGAGTAACGGTGATACAGGATATGCGCCCGCCTGGCACCCGGTGCCTCCAAGGCGTTTACAAGAGCGATGGCAATCCACATTTTAAGCATCTCAGGAATTGTCGACCAGGAAAGACTGCTGGAGATGCCATTCTTCCTTTGCTTTCCACGCTTAATCGATCAAACGTCATTAAAGTTCCTTGAGGCAGCTTAGTGATAAGGTGGAGCAGCGTCGGCGCAAACCGCCACAGTTTCCCCTGACCTACTTGATTTCGCGTACGATGGCCAGAGGGAGTGGAATCTCACGTTCGGTCATGAAGCGGGCGAATTCAGTGTCGACGGAGTTATACCTTCCACCGAACCGGTTCATGTGATTGCCAGAACCCCGGAGATTCCGCATCTATTCGTGAACGCGGAAGGTCACAGTTCCTCCGAGCAGGATCCCGCATCTATTAGTGGACGCGGAAGGTCACAGTTCCTCCGAGCAGAATCCCGCATCTATTCGTGAACGTGGCTGGCTACAGATCCTTCGAGCAGGATCCGTATCATGGCCGGTGTCACCGATTTCTTCCACTCTCACCGTAAAACGGCAAAAAAAATGAGCCTGCGGCATCGGCCGCAAGCTCGTCAAGTGAAATATATTAAAAGGGGGGTCATGCTTATATTGTACCCCCCGTTTATGAAAGATAGATGAACGGTATGTTACGGTTGCGTTACAAAACAGAAATGCGATATCATCTTCAAACCGATCCGGCAATAACTAGCCCCAACAGCATGGATCCTCTTCCGGTTGCATGGTCTCGGAGATTGCGGTCTTGTTTGGCTCGGCCGACTTAAAATAAATGGAAAACCTCCTGCTAATTTGATTCCCATCGATAAAACATAGAAATTAACTGGAATTTCTCCATGTAATCTGTTCAATTCCGAAAATTCACGACGAATGGCCGGAATTAACCGGAGAATTTCCATTTAATTTACCGAAATGATGATTATCAGCAATATTAGCAGGAGGTTTTGGAGTTATTCATCAGTATCCAACAGTTATGCGTAAGTGTGCGTCGAGCCGATCCAGAAATATCCACCAATATAAATAGGTTGCGCTAAAGTTCTGCCAGGTCTCATTCCTTGCCCTGTTCCCGCATCCGGGTCATTTGCTGCCAGACCGAACCGGCGGCTTCTTCGCCGCGCTCGATTCGGGCGACGGCCATCTCGGCTTGCAGCTTGACTTCGAATTCCGGCTCCTCGGCCGCCACTTTACGCAGTGCGTCGAGCGCCGTTTCGTCGCCGGCCTCATAGAGAAAACGAGCTGCGCGCCAGCGCACCAACTTATTGGAGTCGCCTAGCGCTTCGATCATCGGCCCGGTGGCTGCGGGGTCGCCAAGGTCGGATAACGTGTCGCCGGCCGTCCGCCGCACGGGGGCGGTGGAATCCTTCAGCGCTCCGAACAGATGCGGCATCGTCTCGGGCGTCCTCAGATCGCCCAAATATACGACCGCCAGGCGGCGCACGGACATATGCGGATCACGCAGCGCCAACGCGAGCAGCTCGACATCTTCCGGCTCCGGCTTCAACCGCTCCAGCGCGGCATACCGGACCCGCCAATCCTCCGACACGAACACGCTTCTCACTTCCGCCCCGCTTAGAGGGGCCGGCGGTGTCGGCGGAGGTGCTTCCGGCCCTGCTGCCTTGGCCTGCTCGATCAAATCGCCCAGCCGTTCGTCGGAATAGGCCGCATCCAGCTCGCGCACGACCTCTTCGAGAATGTCTTGCGGCTCACCGTAACGGACGCCCAATTCCTCCAGCTTCCGCTCCCGGATCATCGTGGCGCCGGAGGCTTCCGTTACCGCCCGGGCAAACCGGTCGGGCATCGCCGCCCGCGATTCCTGGCCGCCGCTTCTTACGCGAAGCTGCATCGGGATGCCTCGAAACATCTGCACCAGCACGTGTGCTTCTCCGAATCCGCCAGCCTCAGGCGCCGCAGCCGCGACAGATCCTTCGCCTTCGGCGCCGAACGCTTCGCGAACCTCCTGAAGGATCACCGCCCAATCGGCGCCTCCCTTGCGGTCCACCGCGATGAAATCCGCGGTGTGAAATACGCCCTTGACTCCGACAATCCGCAGCAGCCTGGAGATGAGAGGCGGAGCCTGATCCGCTCGGTCCGCGCCATAACTCATACGGACACCCGGCGCAAGCCGCTCGTCCAGGTTCAATTTCATCGAGTTCGGACTGGGTGTCGGTTCGATGGATAATAATTTCATCGGCATAACCCTCACTTTCCCGTAACCTTCTCTCTCTTTACAATACTGCATCCTGCATCGCAATGCCAAAACTCCCTGGACGACCGGGTTCAAGACCTTTCGAAAGTGGTAATTTTCATGAGACGAAGCCGACAGCAAACAAGCGGCAAACAAGCGTCCCCCCTTTCGATTGCGCCCTGCTTGGCAAGCGCCCTATTGCGCTCTTGCTTGGTACATTCCTTAGATTCCTGCTATAGTATGAATGAACACATCATCGGAGGGATTCCATGCGTAAGCAACTCTTCATGCGTAAGCAACTCTTCATGCAACGCTACGGCAATTTGGACTCCACCCGTGCCAATAACGCTTCCATGGGACAAATCGGCCGATGGAGTCAGGAACGGCTGAACCGGATTCGCATCAGCCGGGATTACAGCCATTGTGTACCCAACGTAAAGCCCGATATGGCGTTCCTGCAACATAATCGAAGCGAGCCCTCCATCACTTGGATCGGCCATTCGACATTTTTAATCCAGATAGGCGGGTTAAACATCGTCACCGATCCCGTCTGGGCACGTCGGATGGCATTTCAGAAACGGCTTGCCCCGCCCGGCATCGAATTGTCGGACATGCCTGCGGTGGACGTGGTGCTTGTCTCGCACTCTCACTACGATCATCTGCATATGACCTCGCTTCGCAGACTTCGGGGACATAAGAAAATGTTGGTACCGGCAGGTCTTCGAACGAAGCTGTTTCTACGGGGTTTCCGCGATACACAAGAGCTTCACTGGTGGGAAGAGACGACCTGCCACAACGTCAAATTCACCTTCGTCCCGGCCCAGCATTGGACCCGGCGCAATCCCTGGGACATGAACTCCTCGCATTGGGGAGGCTGGGTGATACGGGTGGATCACGGACCAACCGTCTATTTTGCCGGAGACAGCGGATATTTCCGGGGTTTCGGCGACATCGGCCGCAAGTTTAAAATCGACGTGGCGTTGATGCCGATCGGCGCGTATGATCCCGAATGGTTTATGTCTCCCCAGCATGTCAGTCCCGAAGAAGCTCTCCAGGCATTCCTCGACGTAGGCGCCAAATATTTTATCCCCATGCATTACGGCGCCTTTAAGCTGGCGGACGACACCCCCAAGGAAGCGCTCGAACGGCTCGAAGCCGCTAGGGCCAGGCACGGCATCCCGGAAGATCAGCTGTTTCTCCTGCAGCATGGAGAGACGATGCGTTTTCATAAAAGCGATACCGAAATTGAAGAAAAGGATGGATCCGATTCATGATTACCGTGAACGGCGTAAGCCTGCGATATGGCAAACGCCCCCTGTTTGAAGATGTAAACATTAAATTTACCCCCGGCAATTGCTATGGCCTGATCGGAGCGAACGGCGCCGGCAAATCGACTTTCCTTAAAATTCTTTCCGGCGAAGTCGAACAATCGAGCGGTGAAGTTCACATCACACCGGGTGAACGGCTCGCGGTACTCAAGCAGAACCATTTTGAATATGACGATTATCAGGTTCTGGAGACGGTTATCATGGGCCATGAGCGCCTATATACCGTAATGAAAGAAAAAGATGCCATCTACGCCAAAGATCCTTTCACCGATGAAGACGGGATGCGGGCCGGTGAGCTTGAATCCGATTTCGCGGAAATGAACGGATGGGAAGCCGAGAGCGAAGCGGCGATGCTGTTGAACGGTCTGGGCATTACGACTGACTTGCACGACAAGAAAATGTCGGAGCTCGGCGGTAACGAGAAAGTTCGCGTTCTGCTTGCGCAGGCCCTGTTCGGCAACCCGAACATCCTGCTGCTCGACGAGCCTACCAACCACTTGGACATTGAGTCGGTCAGATGGCTCGAGGAATTCCTTTCCCGGTACGAGGGCACCGTTATCGTGGTATCCCATGACCGCCACTTCCTGAATCAGGTTTGTACGCACATCGCCGACATTGACTTTAGTAAAATCCAGATGTATGTCGGTAACTATGACTTCTGGTACGAGTCGAGCCAATTGGCCTTGACCCTGATGCGCGACCAGAACAAGAAGAAGGAAGACAAGATCAAGGAGCTGCAGGCTTTCGTTCAACGGTTCTCGGCCAACAAGTCCAAAGCCAAACAGGCCACGAGCCGCAAGAAGTTGCTGGACAAAATCTCGCTCGACGACATCAGGCCTTCCAGCCGCAAATATCCGTTCATCAATTTCAACAAGCCGGAGCGGGAAGTGGGCAAACAGGTCGTGTCGGTCGAAAATGTTTCGGTTTCTGTCGATGGGGAGAAAGTGTTGGACTCCATCTCCTTCGTTCTGAACAAAGGCGACAAAGTCGCGCTGGTCGGACCGAACGGGCTCGCCAAAACCGTCCTGTTCCAAGTTCTCGTCGGCGAACGCGAACCGGATGCGGGAGAGGTGAACTGGGGGGTGACGACCACACAAGCCTATTTCCCCAAAGAAAACTCCGCTTATTTCGAAGGCGTGGAGCTCAACTTGGTCGAATGGCTGCGTCAGTATTCCAAGGACCAGGACGAATCATTTATCCGCGGATTCCTCGGCCGGATGTTATTCTCGGGCGACGATGGGCTCAAAAAAGCGTCGGTGTTGTCCGGAGGCGAGAAAGTGCGCTGTATGCTTTCGAGAATGATGCTGTCCGGCGGCAACGTGCTACTGCTCGATGAACCGACCAACCACTTGGATCTCGAGTCGATCACGGCGCTGAACAACGGACTCATCGATTTTGACGGCCCGATCGTCTTTACCTCGCATGACCATCAGTTCGTACAGACGATCGCTAACCGGATCATCGAAATTACGCCGAACGGCGTCATCGACCGCTTGATGACCTACGATGAATACTTGGAGCATCCGGAAGTGCA
>JAQBPQ010000104.1 GCA_028287445.1 Cohnella sp. | reverse complement strand
TGGCCTAAGGGCTATCGCACCTTCACAATCATGAAGCGGGCATCTCCTACTTTAACCTCGGAATGTTCTATTTTCCCGTCGCCCGTAACCATTCTACTTACCTCTATGGCACGAAATACATTTTTGTAAAACTCTATTGCTTGGTTAGCATTATGTACTGCCAGCATCGGGATTGCAGGAGAAGTGGCTATATTCATTACTTAGTTCCTCCTCAACATTGTAATTATCTCCATTATATAGATCATTCGCTTGTATACATAATTTTCATTATTGCTCCAAAATCCTGCCCCTTAATTCAATAGCGCAGATGAGTTAAAACATTCCGCGGGGAAGGCTGTTTCGTTGCCATTACGCTTTTATGCGTGAACCGTTTCTTTGCTTTTCGGCAAGAACTGAATGATCAAAGCGCCGACGAATTGCATCGCTAACTTCACGATAATTTGTCCGGCAATGGCATATCCGACCAGACTCCAAGGCAGGAATCCCGCTCCCAGCGGGGACAGTCCGATGATGACGAAAATGACGCTGTCGAACACGCCGCCGACGACTCCGCTATAAAGCACCTTGAGTGACATCGGAAGTTTCAGACGGGTGTATATCTCCGTATCGGCTGTCTCAGAGCAGAGAAATGTGGCCGCGGAAGCCACTGTAATCCACAGAGTGTCACCCAGCGCGTAAGAAGAAGCTGCAGACAGGACCATGGCCGCTCCGATCGCCATGTAGGTGTTTTTGCGGCCGACGGCGTTCTGCACCAAATCCCGCAGGATAAAAGTCGCCCCGATCAGGAACGAGCCCGCCGGAATGATCAGCTTCCCCCACATGACCGGGTCGTTGTTCGCGGTGATGACGTTGGCCAGCGCAATGGCCAGCAAATAAAGGCAGATCAGTACCGTTTTCATCATCCGGGTTCCCTCCTTAACGGTTGTCGACTTTCTCAGGATACATGTCGTGATTCATAAGACGGTGTTCGGCCATCCGCTCGAACTTCGTGCCGGGCTGCCCCCAGTTGCAATAAGGGTCGATCGAAATGCCGCCGCGCGGCGTGAATTTGCCCCACACTTCGATGTAGCGGGGCTGGATCAGGGCGATCAGGTCGTTCATGATGATGTTCATGCAATCCTCGTGAAAATCGCCATGGTTTCGGAAGCTGAACAGATACAGCTTGAGCGACTTGCTTTCGACCATTTTCACATCCGGAATGTACGAAATGTAAATCGTGGCGAAGTCCGGCTGTCCCGTGATTGGACACAGGCTGGTGAACTCGGGACAGTTGAATTTAACGAAATAATCGCGGCCCGGATGTTTGTTGTCGAACGACTCCATCACTTCAGGGGCATAGTGGAACGGATATTTCGTCCCTTGATTGCCGAGCAGTGTAATATCCGGCAGCTCCTCTAGGCTGCGTCCGGTTTCCGGCATAAAAAAACTCCTCCTTTATTCTCGCGGCTGTTGCCAGCCTGCAACGAGAAAGAAGAACGAGATTCGCGTGAAAAAACAAAGATCCGCAGTCCCGTGTGTACGCGCATGACGCGTTACGCCGACGGACCAGCGATCGACTCCTTAGTTTTTTATAGAGGGAGTTCGCGAACCTCTCCCAGGCGGCCTCTCATGGCGGCAAACCCGGATTTTCTTCTTTAGTTGTCAACGGATAGGATAACACAGCCAGAGCCGGTTGGCTACCCTCGGGACGTTCCAAACTGATCCAGACGAGACCTGCCGCCATACAAAGCGTACCTGCCAATTGCCAAGTTGAAACGCCTTCGTGGAAGAACAGAAATCCGGCAGCCATGGCGGATGCCGGAACGACATAGCGGAAAAAGTTAGCCCTCGCGGCGCCGACCCGGTACATACAGGCATTCCAAACGGCAAAGGCGAATACGGTGCAGATCAGCACATTGTATCCAATGGCCGTGTAATGTGCGGCGTTAAGTCCGGCCCAGTCTACTTTAGCCCATGAACCGAGCGTCAAGGGGAACATAAAGAGCACGCCGAAAAGGCTGATCCATGCGGAGATGCGCAGGGATGAGAACCGGGTCATTAGCGGCATACAGACCAAGTTGTAAAGGGCTCCGACAATACTGACGCCAAAGGCGAGCAGATCGCCCACAAGATGGTCGGACGACAAACTGAATCCATGGCCTCCGCCGAGGATGATCAAACAGACGCCGATCATCGCTGCGGCTCCACCCGTCAGCAGGCGGGACGTCAGTTTCTCTCCCGTCACGAACGGGGCGAACAACGCGGCGAAGATGGGCCACGGCGCGACGTCGAGCAACGAAGCATTGGCGAGCGTCGTATATTTGATCGAGTACATGACGGCGATTTCCAGCCCCGTCACTCCTACAAGGCCGATGATCGCGAGCTGAAGCGCCGTCTTCCACGGGACGCCGACACTTCCTTCGCGCTTGCGTAGGAGCAAGAAGAAAAACGGTACGGCAAGGCTGAACCGGAGAAAAGCGAACAATACCGGATCGAAGGTGTCCATCGCCATCCTCGATACGCCGAAATTCGCTCCCCAGATGACCGCTACGATCACGAGCCCCATGTAATTCATCCACGGCTTTTTCATTTCTTTTTGAATGCCTCTTCCGTTGTTCGAGTCGATTGGTTTATCTGCGATTGCCAAAACCAGTGTGACGCAAAACGGCGGGGAAGACAATGATTATTTACAGCTCCGCCGCTCGTCCCATTATACACGCCACATAGTAGCTCTCCTGGCTGAATATAAAAGCTCTTCTCCCATTTAAGGAAGAAGAGCACTCATTGTCATTTAGTCCAAGCTGAAATCCGCAAGTCCGAGCGGCAGCGGCGCAGGTTTCTCGCACTGGCTTTTCATCACGTAGTGCGTGCCTTTCTCGGAGGCATCGTGGAAACCGTGCATCGCCTCGAGCACATGGTAGGCCATGGCACCGTTCGCTCGATGCTTCCGTCCGGTCAAGATGGCTTGCGCCATGTCGGCGGCTCCGACACCTCGCGCATTCTCGGCTTTGCCATGGGTCAGAGGAATGTTGGACCATTCCTTCGCGCCGGGACGCCAGATCGACACCGGTCCGCCAAACGTATTCGGATCCGGCACCTGCAGCGTACCTTCGCTTCCATACACTTCGATACGGGGCAGTACGGAGCCGCCCTTCACGTCAAAGCTGGTCAAAATCGTCCCGATTGGGCCGGAAGCAAAATCGAGTATGCCGGCAATGTGGGTGGGAGTCTCCACCTTCACCTTTTGCCCGAACTTGGGTTGACTTGTGATGGTGCGTTCGGGATAGGAGATGCGCGCAGAACCGGTAACCCGGTCGATCGGTCCAAGCATCGCGATTAATGCCGTTAAGTAATACGGCCCCATATCGAACATGGGGCCGCCGCCCACTTGGTAGTAAAATTCCGGAGACGGATGCCAGCTCTCATGTCCGCCGCAGACCATGAATGCGGTGGCGCCGATTGGCGATCCGATCCATCCGTCTTGGATGAGCTTCACGCAGGTCTGAATGCCGCCGCCCAGGAACGTGTCCGGCGAGCTGCCGACCAACAATCCTTTACGCTCCGCCAGCTCCAGTACCTGCCGTCCTTCCTCGCGAGTGACAGTGAACGGTTTTTCCACATAAACGTGTTTGCCCGCCTCTAGAGCCTGCATACAAACGGCAGCATGCGCCGCCGGTATGGTCAGGTTGATGACCAATTGAATATCCGGATCGGCGAGGAGCTCCTCCACGGAGCCGCCGCGAATGCCGTGCTCGGCTGCCTTGGCTTTGGCCCGTTCAACGTCCAGATCCGCGCAGGCGACTACCTCCATCGATTCGAACCGTTTGCCGTTCTGAAAATAAATGCCGCTGATGTTACCCGTTCCGATGATGCCCACTTTGATTTTTTTCATGCCGACACCCCTCGTTTTCTTCGATTACAATTGGTTATCCTGCATTCCTGTATAAGCCGCCCCGGTTCCGCCCGCCGCCTGTGCCAATGCCTTGCCTTCTGCAGTCCATAGGAAGCCGCGTCTCATCAATTCCTTGACGGCCGGCATTTCCATGATGTTCGCTTGATGACCCAGCGAATTGTAATACACCCGTCCGACACCCCAACGCTTGGTCCATACGACCGGCATGTCGACCGCTTTGTTGAGCGAATGCGGTCCCGGTACGACCGGAAAACGGGTGGTCGCGAGCACTTCGACTGCCGGATCAATGTGCAAGTAATACTGCTCGCTTTTGACCGTGAAATCCTGGATTCCATCTACCAAGGGGCTGCTGCTGTTACCGATGTTGACAACGTATTCGACACCGTCGTTGCCGGGATGCGCGACCCATTGACCGCCGGTCATGAACTGCCAGTCCACATTCTCCCGGAATGCGTCGCACATACCGCCATGGCATCCTGCCAGTCCTACGCCGCTTTGTACGGCCGCCGACACGTTGTTCACGAGCTCCTGCTCGATCCGGTCCATCGTCCATACCGGAATGATCAGGTCGAGCGACTTCAACTTCTCCGCATCCGCGAACGCCTGCAAGCTGTCGGCCATTTCCACTGCAAACTGTTCTTTCTGCAATACATCCCGAAAAACGCCGGCCACTTCTTTAGGCTGATGGCCGTCCCATCCGCCCCATACGATGAGCGCTTTTTTCATAAGTATATATCCTCCTCAAGATTTATGGTCTTGTTTCATGTCACACAACAATTCCGCTTGATTTTCTTAAAATCAGCTTGGGCTGCAACGTATCCAAAAAAACTTCGTTGTCACCGTCTACAGAGGAGAGCCGATCCAGCAACCGTTCTACAGCAAGCCGCCCCATTTCGTAAAAAGGCACCTGCACCGTCGTTAACGGAGGTTCGGTGAAACGTGCCGCGTCGGAATCGTCATAGCCAACGATGGGCAAATCCTCCGGCAATGAGCATTGCCGCTCCCTAAGCCCCTGGATCAGACCGATGGCCATCCGATCGTTCGCCACAAACAGGGCGTCCAGCTTGGCGAGATCGTTGTAGATGAAGGCTGCCGCCTCATATCCGCTCTTGCGGCTGTAATTGCCTTCGTACAGGATGCTTTCATCGTAGGGAATGTTCGCTTCCGTCAGCGCCTTGCGATACCCGGCCGTCCGATCCGAACTGTTCGAATACTGCGGCGATCCGTTCAAGAAACCGATTCGGAGGAATCCCCGATCCAACAAATGACGGACGGCACGGTACGCGCCTTCCACATGATCGGCCGCCACCGTACCGATTCGGATATCCTTGAGATGCTGATCCATGACGCAGCAGGGCAGCCTCTCGTCCGCCACCCGGCGAATTCCTTCCACTTCTGTCGGAAGCGAGCTGGCACCAAGAATGATGCTCGCATCAACGCGCAGCGTACGGTAAAGCGATACGTAATCATAAACTTCGGCGGGATTGCGGAACAACAGCAGCAAGCCGTAGCCTCTGCGGTGAACCGCTTCCCCAATTCCGCTTAAAATCTCGGAAAAGTAATACGTGGAGAACAAGTGGACTTTAGGCATATGGGGCAGCACTACACCCAGATTACCGCTTTTACCTCTTGCGAAGCTTGACGCCACCGCATTGAGATGGTATCCCAGCCGCTCAGCCGCCTCCAGCACCCGCTTACGCGTCGATTCCTTGATCGGGCCGACACCATTGAGCACCCGCGATACCGTCGCCTCGGAAACGCCGGCCCGCTCCGCTACCTCTTTGCGTGTTGTCATCCAACCCTTCCCGTCCGATATGTAATGTAATGTACGCGCGTACATTATCTCATCACAACGGGGACGCGTCAACCGATTTAGCGGCTTTGCAGAGATAAAGCTTTGGAATATAATCAAAGGCAGGTGACGAAGAACGTCCCGCTTCCATTCTGTTGAATGGCGGCGGGACGTTTTTGATTTCGGAGGAGGATAAACCGGGAAACGTTCCTGCATGCGATGGGATACCAAGTGATTTGTTTTGCTTTTGATGACGTCAAAGACCGGCCTGAATTGTGCATCACTTTGCTGCGTATGGTGCTCAAGCCGATATTGCACTGCAAAAAAAATCGCCGATATCCGGCCGGCAAGGCGGAATAATCGACGATCTTGATAAAATTCGCACAAGTGTCAGGCCGATCGCTGCTGCGCAAGTACCTGGCGGTGTGCGGGCAGGAACAATGCTGAAACCAGATTTGCTGCCGCAATTACCGCCAGAAAAATGAATATCGCGTGCATGCCGCTGACCAATTCCGGCTTGTTGCCGGGGATCGTCACATAGGAATTGAATATCGTGCCGAAAACCGCTACACCTACCGTCTGTCCCAGCGAACGCATAAGGGAGTTGGAGGCATTGGCCACTCCGCGCATTTCCCAACCGACGACCGATTGAACGATAACCGTCGAAGGTGTAGACACGAAACCCATACCAAAGCCTATGACTACCATGATGCCGACCCAGTAGGCATAAGGTGAACCGATATCAAGGGCAATCATCCAAGCTGCGCCGGCCAGCACGATGAACGAGCCGGTGACGATGGACGCCTTAATGCCCATCCGATACATCAATCGGCCCACAATATTGGACGCAAGCGGCCAAGCGAGCGACATCGGCATCACGGTAAGCCCTGAACTCGTCGCCGTATGTCCCAGCACGGCTTGAATCCAGATCGGGGCGTAAATCGTGACCCCCGTTGTAATGCTGAAAGCCAGAAATCCGCTGATATTGGATACGTTGAGCACCCGAATTTTGAAAATCGATAGCGGCATCATCGGCTCTTCCGCTTTTTTCTCGACCCACAGGAAAAGCAGGAGGAACACAGCCGCCACCGCAAACAGTCCGATGATGAGTCCGGAATCCCAAGGATGCTCCTTACCGCCGCTGAGCAGAGCGTACATGAGGGCGGAAAGCGCGACGGTAAACGTCAGCGCCCCCAGATAATCGATTTTTTTCGATTTACGCTCCACATTCTGATGCAAAAAGCCGACCACGAGAATCAAGGCAATGGCTCCGATCGGCACATTGATGTAAAAAATCCATCTCCACGAAATATTATCCACGAAATACCCGCCAACTAGAGGCCCGAGCAAACCGGCGACCGACCACACCGATCCGAACACGCCCATCATTTTGCCGCGTTTCTCTCCCGGGAACAAATCCCCGACAAGCGTGAAGCATACCGGATTTAGCGCCCCGGCCCCGATACCCTGAAGAGCCCGAAACAAGATGAGCGCAGTCATCGACTGGGCCAAGCCGCATAAGACCGACCCGATCACGAACAGTGCAATCCCAATGACGAACACAAGCTTGCGCCCAAATAAGTCCGTCAGCTTGCCGAAAATCGGAGTGGTGATGCAAGTGGTCAACGTATAGATGGCGAAAACCCAGCTAATCGAGCTCATGCCGTGCAAATCTTTCATAATATTCGGCATGGCCGTAGCCACAACGGTCACATCCAGAGCACCGATGAATAAAGCCGCCAGCAAACCGGCGACGACCATATTGATGTTAGTCGTTTTTGACAAGGGAGAAAGGCCTTCTTTCCAGAATTAAAGTGATGAAGAAGTATGCTTTTCACATTATCGGGTCGGCCTTCCGTATTGTCAATGACTCCCAACGTAAATTACTGAGAATCCGGCTCCTGGTGCAGACGGATTAAATCCGATTTCAGCTGCCACGCCTTCTCGCTCAAGGTGACGCGGAACACTTCGGGATTGAGTCTGCGAAGATACTCCGGCCAAAATAACTTCAGTTGCTTTCCATGATACACCTGGATTTCCACCAGTGACGGCAGCGAATAAACCAATTCGCCGCCCGCAAAAACCGTTTGGAGCAGAGGAATCGCTTCGTAGTTGTCGATATATTTGGAGATGTACGGATGGACCGGATCGAAAATTCGGATTTTTTCCCCAAGGCGGACGTCTTCTTCCTCCTGCAGCGCCAAATAGCCCGATTCGGCCTTGCCTGTCTTACGGTTAATGATCCGGTAAACTTCCTTACGACCCGGATTCGATACTTTCTCCGGGTTGCCCGATATTTTGATGACCGGTTCGAGTATACCGTTGTTCTCCCTGGCGACCAATTTATAAACCCCGCCTAACGACGGTTGGTCCGACGCGGTGATGAGATGTGTTCCGACCCCCCAGACATCGATTCTGGCCCCTTGCGACTTGAGGCTGAATATGATGTTCTCGTCCAATTCGTTGGTCGCGACGATTTTGACATCTGGCAGGCCGGCTTCATCCAGCATCGCCCGCGCACGCTGGGACAAGTAGGCCAGGTCGCCGCTGTCCAGCCGGATCGCATTCATGCGTTTACCCCGAGCTTCCAGCATTTTGGCGGTGCGAATGGCGTTCGGCACCCCGCTTCGCAACGTATCGTAGGTATCCACCAGCAGCGTGACTTGATCGGGAAGCGCTTCGGCGTATTCGCGGAACGCTTCCTCTTCGGAATCGTGTCCCTGCACCCAGGAATGGGCATGTGTTCCGGATACAGGAATGCCGAACATCATGCCCGCCCGCAGATTGGAAGTAGCGTTGAAACCTGCGATGTAGGCGGCTCTCGCTCCCCAAATCGCCGCATCCGCTTCCTGCGCCCGCCGGGTCCCGAATTCGAGCAGCGCATCGCCGTCCGCCGCCTGTTTGACTCGTGCCGCTTTGGTGGCGATCAATGTCTGATAGTTCATGAAGTTAAGCATCGCCGTCTCGATCAGCATGGCCTCAAAAATAGTGGCTTCCACCCGGATCAGCGGCTCATTCGGAAACACGAGCGTTCCTTCCGGCACCATATCCAACTGCCCGGTAAACCGGAAGTTTCTCAACTCATCGAGAAATTCTTCCTGGTAATTCTCTTCTTGCGTCCGCAGGAAGGCAATTTCTTCCTCGCCGAACCGCAATTCCTGTATATATCGGACGATGCGCTCCAGCCCGGCAAATACGGCAAAGCCGTTGCCGAAAGGCAGTTTGCGAAAATAGGCTTCGAACACGGCTTTCTCTTTCCAAGTGCCGTGCACCCAATGAGCGTACATCATATTGATCTCATATTTATCCGTGTGCAAGGTCAAGTTGCGGCTGTCGTACATTCGTCTTTCACTCCCGTAAATGCGGCGCTTGCCGAGGTTATGTCATTTCATTTTAACATACGGGGGCAAATTCCATACGACAAGCATAAACGGCTATCGCATGTACTTATAAATCCTGAATGATAAAGGACGGATCCCCTTAGGGAACCGCCCCGATGATCCAAGTTAGGTATGGATTGTTCGTCCGCTTTCTTGGTGCGTGTAAAGGTAATTGCCGTACTGGGTGATGATGGTTTCATTGTGCTTTTTCATCCGGCGCATGAGCCTATCATCCCATTGGATCCCTTGCTGCTTAGTCCATAACAAAAACGGTCCGAAAACGGGCTGCAGCTTCTGAGGAACGATCACATACGGGGTATCCACCAGCTCAGCGAGACGCTGCCGGAACGGTTCGAGCATCAATTCTCCAATGTTCCAGCTTCCGCCGGAATAACTGATCGGAATCGGACGAACCCCAACATCGAATTGTTGGAGAAACGCCGCAGTAAGCTCCGCCATCACCACTCCCGCATTCCGAATGATTTGTCGCGACACTTGATCGCCTTCCCTCGCGCTCTTGGCTACGGACAAGCTCAGCCGCGCCAGAAGCCCCCGGTGCCGGTACGGATACAGCTCATGAACCTTCTCCGCAAGATCCCATGCGGTTTGTATTTTGGTTCTATCCCTCTGATCGAGTTCCCACTTCTTGCAAATCTCTTCCAGCAAGCTGGTTGGCTTACCGCGGCCGTCCAACGAATAAATGACGCTTTTCAAGCCCTGCAAACCGATTTCGTAACCGCTCCCCTCATCTCCAAGGATCGATCCGAAACCGCCCAGCACCATCGTTTTGCCGCTTACAGACTTTCCGTACACGAAAGAACCGGTACCGCTGGATGCAAGGACGCCATGATCGCTGCAAAACGCCGCAGCAAGCGAAACCTCCTTCTCTTCGTAAGAATGAACCTTCGCCGTAATTTTAGAAGCGGCTATCGCTCTATTTAAAAGATCCCGGGACATTAATACGGAAGCAGTCACCATTGTAATATGCCGAGGATTAACGGAGGCGCTGCGCAGAGCGGCTTCTACCGATTCCACGATGGAATTGACGGCAATTTCGTGACCGGCGAACACTTCGTTGGCCGATCCGCCTATGCCGAATCCGAGAAGGTCAGCATCTTCGTTCAAGATGATGCTGATCGTTTTCGATCCGCCGCTTTCGATGCTCAAGATGTATTCAGGTATGGCTGCCAAGTCGTTCCCTCCAACCGTTCCAGCATTCGATGTTTAATAGCCTAGTTCTACCCTTTGATTCCGCCGACCGTGAACCCGTTGATCAGCTTCTCCTGCATAAAGGCGTACACGATTAATACCGGCATCAGAGCGATCCACATAGCGGCAAAAAGCGTAGTGAAGTCGGAAGCATACTTTTGTTTTTCTACGAGATAAGCCAGTCCAACCCCAATGGTGTATGACTTCGGATCCTGCAGAAGAATGAACGGATACAGGTAGTCGTTCCAGATCGCGATCATCGTCACGGTGCCGACCGCAATCAGTCCAGGTTTGGCGAGTGGAAGCATGATGGAGAAAAACACCCGGAAATGGCCGGCTCCGTCCATGAAAGCGGCCTCGGCGTATTCCCAGCTGATCCCCCTGAAGAAGGATTGCAGAATGATCATATTGAAACCGATCCCGACCGTGTAGCCGAGCATGACCCCCCACTGGTTAAACAAGCCCAGGTCCCGCATCAACAAATACCAAGGCGCAAGCGTGCCGATAGGCGGAATGAGCAAGCTGACGATCGCCAGATTGTAGAGCGAGGTGGATCCTTTGAATTTATACTTGGCCATGATGTAAGCCGGCATAGCGGCAGACAGGATCGTCGTAATCGTCCCGATCACCGTCATCCATAAACTGTTGAAAAAGAATTGTCCGATATGGGCTTCCTGCCAGGCATTCACATAATTGGACCACTCCCAAGAGGAAGGCAGAGCCCAGACGTTTTTATAGAAGCCGGGGTTCGTTTTCAACGAGTTGATCAACATCCAGATAAACGGGTAAATCAGGGTTAGGGCGTAGCCGAAAAAAAAGAGCTGCAGCACCCAAGTCCGGATGGAAAACCGTTTACCGGCAGGTTTTCCTTGCACCAATTCCATGTGTTTCGCCTCCTTGTTAAAGCTCAGCCGTGTCCACGAGCTCGACGAGACGTTTGACGATTAAGGTCACGACTGCAGCGAGTACCGCAAAAATAACCCCGTATGTAGCGGCCGTGCCATAATCGCCGGGTCCAAGTACCGATGTCAGCATCTCCAGTGAGGTGGTGGTCGAAGAGTGATTGGGTCCCCCGTTGGTCAGGAGCAGCGGTTGGAGATAGACCAAAAACGCACCGCTGGTACCGAGAATAATGAAGGTAGAAATGGTCGGCCAAATGGTCGGAATGACAATCGAGGTCATTTCTTTCCAGAAGGTAATGCCCTCAATTTGGCCCACTTCGAAATATTCGCTCGGGATTCGCTGCAGAGCTCCGGTAAACATGACGTTGTAATAACCGATGCCTGCCCAAATACAGTAGAAAATGACGGCCGGAAGCGCGGTTTGGCGCTCTCCAAGCCAGGAACGCTGCCAGCTTTCAAGGCCCAAATGTCCGAGCACTCCGTTGACGATCCCGTTCGTCGGATGCAGGCTGAATTGATAAACCATCGTGAGGATGACGATCGATAGAATGGTCGGGAAGAAATACACGATCCGATAGAATCGCGCAAAAGGAAAATTCCGGTTCAAAACAACCGCAATAAACAGGGATAAAGCAATCAGCACATAATTGACCGGAATGAAAATCAGCGTATTGGTCATCCCGGTTCTCCAATAGGAGCCGCCGATCATGTTTTTGATGGCAAGCCGGTAGTTATCCAGTCCCACCCATTCCTGATAGCCTGCAACATAGTTCCAGCGTTGGAAGGAATACAGGATCGTCTCAAATTGCAGGTAGAGGCCAAACACGGCAAAATACAACAAAGGCCAAGCCAGCATGACCGCTATAAAGATTCTTCGCTGCAATTTATCGTTGCCGCCCCGATTTTTCAGTTCTCCGCTTCGGCTCATCTTTTCGCTCCTTTCCGGATAATAGGAAGAAGGCCTGAATCCGAATCATTCAGACCTTCCGCCCTTACAGCCGATGATTCCAATCGGGTTATTTTTTACCGGCTATCGCCTTTTGCTGCTCTTTCCACTTGTCCGGTGCCGCTTTCACGTTTTTGTCGATGACCTGCTGCGGCGTCATGTCTCCCGAAGCGATCGCCGAGTAGAAATCAACGCCGCTCGGGCTGTCCGGGGTTGCGCCCCCGGTATTGATCGCTTCAGGGGAGTAAATGTACGACACCGTTTTATATTTGCTCAACATTTCGATCGCGCTTTTGGTAAAATCGCTTAGGTTCATTCCGTCAATCGAATACTTGAAGGCTCGAGGAGCACCGGTCAGTTCGGTAAATTTGCGGTTTGACTCTTCCGTGGACGCCAGGAGCAGGAATTGTTTCGCAACATCGATGTGTTTCGACGCGGACGGAATGCCGCCCCAGTCGCGGGAATCCGCAACGGCCATCATTTCTTTGACTTTCGCGTCGGCGCTCGGCGGGATCGGCATAATTCTCATCCGGAATCCTGGCGGAAGCGATTTTTTCATCTCGTTTTCCATCCAGGCTCCATTGTAAATCATCGCCGCTTTGCCGTTCAGAAACTCCATCTGCGAAGCGGTGTGATCGAGTGCTTGCGTTCCTTTCATGATCCAGCCGTTTTTGAAAATGCTCTGTAATTGGGTAAATGTCTTCAAGAAAGCTTCATCTTTGTACAAGCCGGGAATATCGCTGTCTTTCGGATTCGTGAGTTTGTTGATGAATTCATCCCCGCCGAATTGGGTATAAGCAGGGAACACCAGCGCGCTCAAATATCCGGCATAAATGCCCGGGTATGTAAACGGCGCAATGCCTTTGGCCTTCATTTCATTGGCCAGTTTCGTCATATCTTCCCAAGTCGTTGGGTAAGTCCAACCGTTTTTCTCGAAAATGTCTACGTTATAAACAATGCCCAGAGGAGATTGAGACCACGGCACGCTATAGCGTTTACCCAGCCATTCCTGGGATTTCAATGCCGTTTCGGTGGCCGTGTCCTGAATGGTTTTACCGTCCGGCATCGGTGTGGTGTACAGATCCGTCAAGTCAATCAGCTTGCCCGAAGGGCCCCACTTCTTCATTTGATCGAGGCCGTTTAAAAACATGACGTCGGGCACGTTCGTATTGCCTTCGATGCGGGGCACGATGAGATCGCCCATCTTCGGGTTACCTTCCAGCTCGACCGTGACGTTCGGATGCTTAGCTTCGAACTGATCTTTCAAATACTTGAACCAAACGTCTCCGTACCCTCCTTGAAAAAACGCGAGCTTCAGCGTTACTTTCTCATTGCTGGCCGGCGAAGAGCTGCCGCTGCTTGCCGGTTGACCCCCGGAATCCGAAGCGGTACCCGAAATTTTCTTGCTGCCGCAGCCGGACAAAATCAAGCCGAGGACGATGACGGTCGCAAGAATAGCATAAAGCGATTTTCTCAAAGCTTTCTCCTCCTTATATAATAAACATGAAAGCGTTTTTTTCTTTCGAGGTAATGATACCGAAAATCAAGTTAATTGTAAATACAAAAATTCAATTTTAATTTAATTTATTGAATTAAGAACAAAATAAAAATCCACCCTTGGGGGATGGATTCAGCGGATAAGCCTTATTGTTTGGTGATGTTCGCCACGTTTTTGCCGTTGACCACGGCCTGCACATTGACTTTTTTATTTTTATATTTGGTCTTCAGTTTCTCCGCGTAGTTCTGCGCCAATTTTTGAGCTGTTTTGGGATCGGCCCCAGGTTTAAAGCTCATCGTGGCAATCACATAGTCCCCTTGAAAATACACTTGTCCGCCAAGCATGTTTTTCTCGCTTGTTAATTGTTTGGTCAGATCCTTGTCTATGGGCTGCGCGGCTTGCGAAGCTGTTTGACTGGGAGCGGGAGAAGCCTGTTTCTGGGAACATCCGGCAGCCGCCACGGCGAAAACGGCGACAGCGGCAATGAGGAGTAGACTTTTCATAAAGGGAAACTTGTTTTTCATGTTAGGGAATTCCTTTCCGGATTCTTTTCCCTAAACTATAGAGGAAGATGAAAAACAGTTTCAATGACAAGATATTCCCAATGCACGCTCCGCTTCGTCACGTTTTGGCAAATCTCGTGGTCTTGCGGGTGATCAAATCGCCTCTGATCCAGTACTGTTTTTGCGGAATCTCGACGCCCTGCAGCTGCTGGTTGAGCAGGCTGAAGGCCTTCATGCCCAACTCGTTCAGAGGGATTCGAATCGTCGTTAGCGGCCTTGACAGCATGGCTGAGGTGGGGAAATCATAAACTCCCGTGATGCTTAGCTCTTCCGGAACCGATAAGCCCATATCGTAAGCTGCGTTCATCGTATACATGGCGAAATAATCATCAATGGTCACGACCGCTGTGGGCCTGTTATCCGAAGAAAGCAGATCATATGCGATTTTGTACTCTTGTTCCGGATCGTCATACTCGGCAAAACGGATCTTGGACTCGTCGAACGGTACGCCGTATTTGTCCAAAGCCGCCTTATAGCCCTCCAACCCTTTTCGACCAACCTGATCGTATAGGCTCGAACCGATAAATCCGATGTTCCGGTGGCCCAGCGTTTCGATCAAATGCTCGGTCGCCGTGTAGATGGCATTCTCGAAATCGACATGAACGACCGGGACATCGGGAAGCGTTTCTTGGTGCGTATTGAGCAAAACAACGGGGATACCCAAACTTTGTACCTTGCGAATGTCCTCCGGGTGTCCCCGGTGAATGATGAGACCGTCGATTCTGCCTTCCTCGGCGAGGTTCACGAAAAAAGACTTGTTGCTGTTGCCCACCCGTTCGGTGTTATTGTTGCACAGCATGACGGAAAAGCCGTGCTTCGCCGCCTCTGCCTCGATCCCGCCAATCATGCCGCCGATAAAAGGGTGATTCGCGTAATCGTAGCCGTAAATGCTGATGCCGATCGTATGGGACTTTTGGTTGAGGTTCACCAAATGCGGATTCAAGCGAAAATTCATCTCGCGAGCCATGGACATGACCCGCTGCTTCGTTTCCTGGCTGATTCGGGGATCGTCCTTCATGGCCAAGGACACCGTCGAAGGGGTAACCCCCAATGCTTGCGCGATATCTTTCATGGTCGTTCTTCCTTTTGCCATCCACAATGCCCCTTCGTCGGTCGACTCTCTATTTTCTTACAACTCCTGCAATTCGCCAATCAAATGAAGATCGATGGGGTTCAAAAGAACCATTCCGTTTCTACCATGTTTATTCAATAGGATGTAAAAGTCAAGAATCCGTTTTCACGAGGATTTGATATGTATTATAATTTATTGAATTGATTTATTCAATTTATTAAATTGGGTTAAATCGATGATTGTACACCGCTCCATATAAAAAAGGCCGCCCTCCGTCATAAGAATGACGGGGACGACCCTACTTTACAGAAATCGGTTATTACAAACTAACGCCCTTCATGCCCGCTTCCGGATAACGAGTGCCGGCGGCAACTCCTTTCGGAGCGACTTCGTCGATCCGTGCCAACTCTTCTCTTGTCAGCTCTACGCGTAGAGCCTCGATGTTCTCCTCCAAATAGCGGACGCGCTTCGTACCGGGAATCGGCACGATGTCGTCGCCTTGTGCGAGCAGCCAGGCCAATGCCAGTTGGGAAGGCTTGCAGCCTTTAGACTGGGCAATTTCTTCGATACGCTGCACGAGATCCAGGTTTTTCTGAAAATTGTCTCCTTGGAACCGTGGTGAAAACCGACGGTAATCGTCTTCGGCCAAATCCTCGAACTTGCGGATTTGACCGGTGAGAAATCCTCGACCGAGCGGGCTGTAAGGTACGAATCCGATACCCAGCTCGCGGCAGGCCGGCAAAATGTCATCTTCCACATCCCGGCTCCATAGAGAGTATTCGGTCTGCAGCGCGGTTACCGGATGAATGGCGTGTGCCCGCCGAATGGTGGCAGGTGCCGCCTCGGACAACCCGATATGGCGGATTTTCCCTTCGCGCACCAAGTCCGCCATCGCACCCACCGTCTCTTCGATCGGAGTGTTCGGATCCACCCTGTGCTGATAATACAGGTCGATGTAATCGACGCCCAGACGGCGCAAACTCGCATCGCAAGCGGATCTGACATATTCCGGCCGGCCGTTGATCCCAAGATACTTCCCGTCTTCGCTCCGCACATTGCCGAATTTGGTAGCGATGACCACGTCGGCACGGCGGCCTTTCACGGCCCGTCCGACGAGTTCTTCATTTCGGCCAACCCCATACATATCCGCCGTATCCAAAAACGTCACCCCAAGCTCAAGCGCCCGGTGAATCGTACGAACCGATTCGTCGTCGTCCCTGCCGGCGTAAAAGTCCGACATCCCCATACATCCGAGCCCGAGTGCCGAGACCTCCAGTTTTCCGCCCAACATCCGCTTTTTCATCGTCATAACCGCCTCTCTGAAATTTGTTTCCGACGTTCCGTACCCTTTACAGTCTAGTCCTCGGCAAAACGCATTTCAAGCGAATGAGTTCCTCACTAAAACAACCGACTGCTGCTGCCGTTTGTTTTGTTCATGAGAAAATGGTGAAATACATGACAATCCTGTCAGGATCGTTCCCTCCGTTAGGCAGGCGTGCTAGAATCGATCAACCGGCCAGAACTTCCAGATATCGCCACACAACGGAGGGATCACGATCATCATGCATCGCGTACTCACCCTGATCGCACTTCTCGCATTGCTTGTCGCCGTCACATCAAACCAGAAAGCCGCTGCGAAGTACCCGCCAGTATTGAGGTTCGGAAGCCAAGGTCCAGAGATTGCGAATCTCCAGTATCGGCTGAACACGCTTGGTTATTTGCATGTATCCCCGACAGCCAAATTCCGAAAGTTGACACGTAAAGCGGTACAAGATTTCCAAAAAGAACACGGACTTCGAAGCAGTGGAATTGCCGACTTGGCAACTTGGCGAGCGCTCAAAAAACGGTCACTCAGCAAAAAAGAACTTTCCCTGCTGGCACATATCATTTATGGCGAGGCACGAGGAGAAACTTATAAGGGCCAGGTAGCCGTAGGAGCTGTCGTGATGAATCGGCTCCATTCTCCATTGTTTCCGAAAACGCTTCGAGGTGTCGTATTGGAACCCAATGCGTTTACGGCCGTACAGGACGGACAATTCCGAATGAACCCGGATCCCACCGCATTTAAAGCAGCCAAAGCCGCAGTGAAAGGCTCGGACCCGACCGGCAATGCCCTGTTTTACTACAACCCGGTTATTTGCAAATCGGCTTGGTTCGAGTCGCGTGAAACCACGAAGCGGATCGGCAATCATTTGTTTAAAATCTAGCGGCAGACCGTAGCCTCACATATTTGGCCGATTTATTAGACAAGATAAGGAGGATGCCTAAATACCCATAATCTGGAGGAATCGAATTGACGAGCGAAGAAAACGGATCTCCCAGCACAGAGAAGACACTAAACAGTCCTGATGACTATACGGCGGATAACGCCGTGTCCCACGGAGGAAGATTCGGGACCGACGACACCGCACCGGAAAGATCGCAGGGGTTGCCGCCCGGCATTCAAAATCAGGAAAATGCTGAGGAAAACCAAAAGACCCGTGATTATGATTAAACGGGTCTTTTGGTTTTCCTTTATTAAAGTTTGGCGAATAAATCTTTAAAGATGACGTCCCGATTCACATAATAGGCGCTCCGAATCAAATGTCTTCTACGGTCGACGCTCCAGGTTCCTTCCTGCGTCAATACCGGACTAGACACCAGTTCCGTTGGAACCCAGCTTTCGTTGAGGAGATAGGCGATGGTAGAAATGTCCCAAATGACCCGCGAATAACCGAAATGATCCTGACTGCAGTTCCGGAAGGTTTCGTATAGATAATCGCCGGCCGCGCCCTTTCCTTTAACGAATGCCTCCATCTCGCTCAGTGTCGTCAGGAGATGGG
>JAQBPQ010000097.1 GCA_028287445.1 Cohnella sp. | reverse complement strand
TAAGCATCAGACCCTGCCGCGCAGAACCAACTATCGTTGTAGGAGACGATTATAATAAAAAAAGCTGTTCGAGTACGGAAATCATTCCGCTCGAACAACTTTCTTTATGTAACCCGGCTCAAAATCGCTTAAGCTTCGATCTCTCTCGGCTCGCGATCCCGATTGTCCAGTGAATCCCAGCTATCGGTTCCGATAATTTCCAGCTGCGTCTCCACCAACGCACGAAACCGCGCCCGGTAAATCGCCGCCTGTTTCTTCAGTTCTTCCACTTCCAGAGCTACTTTACGCGATTTGGAGAGGGAGTCATTGATGATGCGGTCGGCGTTTTTCTCCGCTTCCTTGACGATCAGCTGAGCTTCTTTTTTGGCGTTGCTTTTCAACTCGTCCGCCACTTCCTGGGCGACGATGATGGTCTTGCTGAGCGTCTCTTCAATGCTTGTAAAATGCCCCAGCTTCTCTTGAGTAGCCGCCACTTGGCTTTGGAGTTCCTTGTTCTCCCGGATCATCGCTTCATAATCCTTGATGATCTGGTCGAGAAACTCGTTCACTTCGTCTTCGTCATATCCCCGCAGCCGGCGTCCGAATTCTTTGTTATGGATGTCCAATGGCGATAATGGCATTGGGTTACCTCCCCGTTCGTGGTTTCCGCGTTAGACTTGTACAATGTCTGAATTCGACGAAAACCGTGTAAATCCTTCTGGAACGTTACACAAATTTACCGATCCGAACTCGGGTTCTACCGCTTTTCGACACACCCTCCACCTCGAGCACCTTAAACCGCCCGAAGCCTTTCATCGACACGAGATCACCGGTTCGAAGCGGAGTCGATGGATCTTCCTCTGTTTTCCAATTGACCCGGCATCGCCCCGCCCGGATGGGCGCGACAATCTTGGTCCGGCTCAGACGGAACACATCGCTTGCAATCCCGTCCAACCGCAGAGATGCTACGGATATTACTTGCTCTTCGAGCGTCTGCTTCACTTCACGAAGCTCTGATAACGGCAGCACCGTAACAGATACGTCCACCCGCTGCGCTTGCCTCATATGGCCGACAAGAAAATCACCGATCTCTTCGGTAATCAGCACGTGGCAGCCGTCTTCCCGAACATGCAGGTCGCCGATTTTGTCCCGTTTGATGCCGAGACCGAGCAGGGCGCCCAGATAATCCCCATGATCCAGCTCCGACACACGGCGATCATCCGAGACGATATCCAGCACCGCAATTCCCTTATCCTCCGACTCCAGCGGGCGGTAGTCGGGAGCGATAATCGCTCGTTTGCGCTCCGCATCCGGGTTTCCACCGTCCAACCGGACGGCCGCATCGGGATGACGGTGCGCCAACGTATACAAAATATGCGCCTGGCGGGGGTCGAGAAAATCGGTCCGAATTGTCTCATGACGTTCGGCGGCACGATTGACCCATTCCCAGGCGCGATCCACGAATACTTTTTCGTCCGGATGAAAATGTTCATAAATCTCCTGGTGCGGCATCCGGTTTCCTTCCTAACGGTTAAAAAAGTCAATTACGGCATGCAAACCTTGGACAACGAATTGCAGAGCGAGCAGCGCAACAATCGGAGAAATGTCGACCACTCCGCCAAGCGGCGGAATCAGGCGTCGGAAAGGTCTCAGGTATGGTTCGACCAACCGGCCGAGAAACTCACCGACGAAGCTCTCGCGTACTGCGGGTAGCCAGGACATCAGCACATAAATCAAGATCATGTAAAAATAAACGCGATAAAGCAAATCAACATAGTGATGGATATCAGTCAATCCGGAGTCACCTCATTTTCGAATATTCGGTTTCCTCCGAGAGCATTTCCGTGATGGTGCCCGATACTTCCACGGAATCCGGCGTGCAGAGGAAAATGTCGGGTCCAAGCTTGGAAATGTGGCCTCCAAGCGCATATACGGTGCCGCTCAGAAAATCGACGATTCGAATCGCCTGATCTCGGCGGATCCGCTGCAAATTCACCACGACGGCCCGACGGGCTTTCAACTGATCGGCAATTTCCTGTGCTTCATCGTATGTGCGCGGCTCCGTCAATACAACACGGGAGGATTTTTGGGAATGAATGCTGACGACATTGTTCTTTCCCGTATTTTTACGTTGTTCAAAAGAAGGGGTTTCAACTTCTTGTTCTTCCGATGCCGACAAGCGCTCGCGTTCTTGTTCCTCTTCGTCCTGCAGGCCCAAATAGTTTAAAAAACGATTCATGACACTCATGGTTGTCCCTCCTTAGGCTTGGCCGTCCCAAAAAACGGAAGGAACGGATCAATTTGCCTCTATCTCTTCTTTCCCTACCAAGACGGTGCCTAAACGCACCCATGTCGCGCCTTCCTCGACCGCCACCTCAAAATCGTTGGACATCCCCATGGAAAGTTCCGTAAGTGGGGTTTCCATGCCGGAATCTCGATTCAGCTGTTCCTTCAACTGTCGAAGGGAACGGAATACGGGACGCGTTTGTTCCGGCTCCGCTTCAAGCGGAGCCATCGTCATGAGCCCGACCGGGCTAATCCTAGGGAAAATTCTCAACTCGCGAATAAATTCCCGCAGCCGTTCCGGTTCCAGTCCGTGTTTGGATGGCTCTCCTGAAACGTTCACCTGCAGAAAACAAGGCACGTCGATTCCCAGCGTTTCCGCTTTCTTGTGGATCGCTTCCGCCAGAGAAAGCCGATCCAGCGAATGAATGTAACCGAAACGACCGACAACGTCCTTCACCTTGTTCGTCTGAAGAGATCCTATGTAGTGGAAGACGGCTTGTCCATTGAGGGCTTCCCACTTGTGCTTGGCGTCAGGCCAACGGTTTTCTCCGATATGCCGCACTCCCGCCTGCACAACCGCCGCCGCCTTAGCGGCGGAAACATACTTCGTGACGGCGATGACCCGGACATCCTCCCGCGGGCGTCCGCTTCGAGCGCATGCGGCCTCCAGCCTTGCTTCCACGTCCCGGAAACGGCTTTCCAGCGTCACGGAAACGTTCACCTCGATTTCCTGCCTAACCAGCTCATCATCCGGCCCGTCGATCCGTTTTCCTTGCGATGGGAGAAAAAGACCTCGGTCCGGCAACCGGTGCACCACGTTGACATTTCGATGCGGCTCGGCAAAATTCCTGCTTTTATCATAAGGTGTCGGTTCAATTCTTTCAAGTCCAGCCGTGCACGATCATCGCTAGTGGGTGTCAGGACGCCTTCGGTTGCCGCAATCCGTCGAACATGGCGGATGACCGTCTCGTCCACCTCATAGCAGCAGCTCCCAATGGAGGGACCCACAGCCGCCTTGACATCGGCCGGATTTGTCCCATACGTTTCAGTCATTTGACGGAGCGTCTCGCGCACAATATCCACCACGGTTCCCTTCCAACCGGCATGAGCCAGCCCCAGGGCACCGGTGACGGAATCCTCAAAGTACAACGGAACACAGTCCGCAAAATACTGCACCAGCAGGATGTCCGACTCGTCCGTGATCATGGCGTCGGTATCCGGGATGGCGGACCCACGATCCAGTGAGCCCCGTCCGGCATCCTGCTTACGAACGATGTGCACAGAGCTTCCATGAATCTGTTCCGCACACGTCCATGCGGTATAATCCCAACCTAGCCGATTGGCGATATGTCGGCGCCTGCCCACTACCGCTGCTGCATCGTCCCCCACGTGAAGCGCCGTATTGCCCGCGTGCCGGGTCGTGAAGCCGGCGGTTACCCCGGCCCCTATTCCTCGATTGTCGAGCAAAAGCAGTTCGGCTTGCTCACCCTCCATAACGAGGGGTTTAAACGGTTCCATGCCGCTTCACCTCTGAACCCAGTGTACCATACCGGGCACGGGTATCGGAATGAACGGGCGTTTCGTTCATCGGGCTGCCGATTCTTTATCGTCGGTCCGATAGGGCTTGGCATCGTCCAGTCGTACAAGCACGACATCCGCACCGATTTTCACAATGTTTCGCCAAGGGATGACGACGTCGGTGCCTCCCCCGAACATCCCGAATAAACGGGTGGCGGTCGGCACCACGAT
Source organism: Cohnella sp. (assembly GCA_028287445.1). Classification (GTDB taxonomy): domain Bacteria; phylum Bacillota; class Bacilli; order Paenibacillales; family Paenibacillaceae; genus Cohnella. The sequence continues at coordinate 45,169 of JAQBPQ010000097.1, read as the reverse complement.
GGAATCGATCCGCCCTTGCCGCAGATCGAGTTCCAGATCGCTGATCTGTCCGAGTTTCTTGCCGTCGACGATGTTGATGACGTCCTTCGTTTGGAAATCGGATATTTTCACGCCAATCGCCTCCCTCCGCAACCGCCTACCCTTCAATATATGAGCCGGTCTTAAAAAAGTGTCCCACGTCGGTGCAAAAATCGGATAACCGCCCAACTTATCAGGGCAAGCATCACGATTCATCAATCTCGAATACGCTGATATCATCACATGCTCAAGGAGGTTTTTTTAAAGTGGCTTTAACTCCATTCTCCGGACAGTATCCGGGGCAACATCCCGGTGCGTATCCGTATCACCCTGGTCCGTATTATCATCCCCATTACCATCAGTATGGTCAACCGTATTATCATCCGTATCAGTATCCGTACCATCACCACCATTACTACCACGGATACGGCTACCAACCTTATGGCGGACCCGGATGGCCCCGCGAAGACGATTAGCTTTCTCAGAAAACGTTACAGCAACGTAAAGCGGGCCCCAAGGGGCCCGCTGCGTTACGTCTTCACATGTTTCTGCATTTGCTGGATCGCCGACTTTTCGAGCCGGGATACCTGTGCTTGCGAGATGCCGATTTCATCGGCCACTTCCATTTGCGTCTTGCCTTCGAAGAATCGCATCGACAGGATCATTTTCTCCCGGTTGTTCAGTTTGCGCATCGCCTCGCGAAGCGCAATCTCTTCAATCCATTGGGCGTCTTTGTTGCGTTCGTCGCTGATCTGGTCCATTACATAAATCGGATCGCCGCCGTCGTGGTAAATCGGTTCGAACAGTGATACCGGGTCCTGGATCGCATCGAGTGCAAATACGATGTCTTCTTTGGGAACATTCAACACTTGGGAAATTTCCATGATCGTCGGTTCCCGCGAGTGCAGGATCGTCAGCTGGTCCCTGACCTGCAGCGCCTTGTAGGCGATGTCGCGCAAGCTGCGGGAAACCCGGATCGGGTTGTTGTCACGCAAATACCGTCGTATTTCCCCAATAATCATAGGCACCGCATACGTCGAAAACCGGACATTTTGGCCCAAGTCGAAGTTGTCGATCGCCTTCATCAGCCCGATGCAGCCGACCTGGAACAAGTCATCGACATACTCGCCCCGGTTGTTAAACCGCTGGATGACGCTCAGGACAAGCCGTAAATTCCCGTTGACGAGCTTTTCCCGGGCATCCCATTCACCACGGGTTTGCAGAGCGAGAAACAATTCCCTCATTTCGGTGTTGTTCAGAACAGGCAGCTTCGAGGTATCTACTCCACAAATCTCCACTTTGTTGCGGGTCAAGGCAATTCCTCCCGGGGTGCAACGATATAGTCAAGTATCTCCGGGGAGGGGGTTTTTATTCCAGAATTCGTCAGAACCGAACCGCGAACGCAGGCGTCGCTTTTTCGGTGTAACGGGCGTGCGAGCTTCGCTCGTTATCAAATGCGTTACAACCGAACCGCGAACGCAGGCGTCGCTTTTTCGGTGTAACGGGCGTGCGAGCTTCGCTCGCACTTGCTCAAACCATTTTGTTGAACTCCTTACGAAGTCTTTTAATAATGCGTTTTTCCAACCTGGAAATGTACGATTGGGAGATACCGAGCAAATCCGCCACGTCTTTTTGCGTTTTCTCTTCCCCGTCCGCCAGGCCGAAACGCAGCTCCATAATCGTTCGTTCCCGCTCGCTTAGCTTGTCGAGCGCTTTGTGCAATAATTTGCGGTCGACCTGTTCTTCGATGTTGCGGTAGATCGTATCGTTTTCGGTTCCCAGCACGTCCGACAGCAATAATTCGTTGCCATCCCAGTCGATGTTCAGCGGTTCGTCGAATGAGACTTCCGTCCTCGTCTTACTGTTTCGACGCAAATACATGAGAATTTCGTTCTCTATGCAGCGTGAGGCATAGGTGGCGAGTTTGATTTTTTTCTCGGGATCGAAAGTATTAACCGCTTTGATCAATCCGATAGCCCCGATCGAAACCAAATCTTCGATATGAATGCCGGTATTTTCAAACTTCCGCGCGATGTAGACGACCAGACGCAAATTTCGTTCGATCAACATCGCACGGATGGCGGCATCTCCCGAGGGGAGACGCTCCAGCAAATATTCTTCTTCCTCTCGAGATAGCGGAGGCGGAAGCGCTTCGCTTCCTCCGATGTAATACACTTCTTCGCTCTTCCAGCCGAACCTGAACAGCAGGCGATAGATCGATAGTTGGGTGATCAGCTTCCATTTCACGTACATAAGCGGCATAACCTCCTGTTAGGCGGGCTGGGATGGGGCCGGCGTTTCTTCACCGGCGGAGATCAAATCGGGATGGAGAATAGCCCGGTATGTTTCATCCGATGACAACGTTCCGCCATCGAGCCCGATGAGCACACGACCGACCTGCCTCGGGGGATGTCCTTCTCGGGACAACAGAACGGCATCCGGCTTAACGGCCAATAGAAGACGGGAAATGCCGTTGACACCCCTGTAGGGTACCAGTCGTAGACGACTGGTCCAGGCGTAAGCGGCCGCGGAGGAATCGTCCAGCCCAGCGACGAGCTGATCCGCGGATTCCTTTTGCAGTCTTTCACACCATCCGTCGGGCAGCAACTGTTGCCACACCGACGCTTCCATGATCATCACCGGAATCCGGGTGAGCGGATCATAGAGGCGGTTTCCCGTATCCAGCAAAGCGGGAATGGTCCAGGACTCGCCGTCAATCCGGATTTCAACGGTCCACAAAAGCGTGTCGGCTTCATTTCGCTTACGCCGGGTTTCGGAAGTTCCATGGAACAGCCAGACCGACAACAGGAACGAAGCGGCAAACAAACCGAGCTGCATCCGCCAGTCGAGCAGCACACCGCCGTTGTCCGTGAAGGTCATACCTCCCCAAGGCTTGTTCGACGACCGAAGCAGCGCCCCGAGACCGATGACTCCACCGAGTGTGGCAAAATTGACCGTATAGAAAGCGCCGAAATTACGGAGGAAGGCCAGCGGACCTCCATATCCGAACGACAACAGCACCATCAACAACGAAACGAACAGCTTGGCCCCTAGTGAGTACAGGTACGGAACCTCGGCCCAAAACATAGCGGCGGCATATACCGCTCCTAGTACAGCCGCGACAGCAACGCGCTTTTTTTTCGGCCTTAACCGTCTGACCTTCGCCGTGGCCAGCAGCACTGTCGCATCTACAGCCAAGTTGGTGAAAAAAACGAGATCCACATATACGATCATGGCAAACCCCGCCCTCTATCGCCCGGAAGATCTCGTGCGGGATCGGGGCCAGAATGGATTGAACCCAGTATAATCGCTTTCTTTTTCGTTGTCTGTCTAATCTTGCCGTCCTTGCCGGGGCTAATTTTGTAGGAAAAAGACTGTTCGAGTCTTTCTCGGATTGGAGACTGCAGCCGGAAGGGTGTCGATGGCTGGATATTCTGGAAAGAAGGGTCAACTGCTATTTTTAATATGATAGCGAGGGTGGTGCATGATGAAGTAGACGTCAGCGGCTTACTTTATGGCAAACGAACCGGAGTTGAGGAGAAATACCGGAGAATGGCTATGATACGTGTACGCCGCGGAAGCGCAGAAATAAGTAGCAAAGAGCTTAGTAAAGTTATAGAGATGTCAGTACAGAGCCGGCATCAACAAAAATAAGGCACGATTGCGTGAGCAATCGTGCCTTATGGTCGATATGCGAATTACCGGTCTCCGCGAGGACGATTACGAAGAAATGCCGGAATGTCGAGCTGATCACTCGATTGATTCTGGCTGCCGAATGGTCGGAGATTGCCGGCTGGACGCACTTCCTGCTGCTGTGCCGGCATTGCCGCAGACGAAGACGTCTCGGTCGGCGTCGGCGCGGCATGGCGGCGAGTCGGGCCTTTCTGTTCGAAGCCGGTGGCGATGACCGTCACCTTGATTTCATCCCGCATATGATCGTCAATGATGGCACCGAAAATCATGTTCACTTCCGGATCGCAAGCTGCAATGACGATTTCGGCTGCTTCATTCACCTCGTACAGCGAGAGATTGGAGCCGCCGGTGATATTCATAATGACGCCGCGGGCACCGTCGATCGACGTTTCGAGCAGCGGGCTCATGATCGCTTTGCGAGCGGCCTCTGTCGACCGGTTCTCGCCGGTGGCGATGCCGATTCCCATCAAAGCCGAGCCGCGTTCGGTCATAATTGTTTTCACGTCGGCGAAATCAAGGTTGATCAATCCGGGCACGGCAATCAAATCGGAGATTCCTTGAACGGCCTGAAGCAGCACGTTGTCGGCAACGCGGAAAGCTTCGAGAATCGGTGTCTTCTTGTCTACGATTTCGAGCAGGCGATCGTTCGGAATGACGATCAGCGTGTCTACTTTTTCCTTCAGAGCTTCAATGCCCAGCTCGGCCTGCGACGAACGCTTCCGTCCTTCGAAGGTGAAAGGCCGCGTAACGACACCGACGGTCAATGCGCCGCTTTCCTTGGCCAATTCCGCGATGACCGGTGCCGCACCCGTTCCGGTGCCGCCGCCCATTCCTGCCGTAACGAACACCATGTCCGAGCCGCGCAGCGTATTCAAAATGAACTCGCGAGACTCCTCGGCCGCCTTCTTCCCGACGTCTGGATTGGCACCAGCCCCGAGACCGCGGGTGAGCTTGTCCCCGATTTGCAGCTTTTGTTCGGATTTTGTCAATTGAAGCGCTTGGGCGTCCGTGTTGACGGTAATAAAATCGACGCCCTTCACGCCGTTCTCGATCATTCGGTTCACTGCGTTGCTGCCGCCGCCTCCAACACCGATGACTTTGATTTTCGCGAGCGGTTCCATTTCAAAATCGAATTCCAACATGATACCAAACTCCTCCTCGCTTCGCTCGAACCTTTCGTAAGCGGCGGCTTATATGAATTCTTTAAACATGTTCTTAAACCATTCCACGAAACCCGGTTTGCTTCCCGAAGGCGCGCCTGCTGACGCCTTGGGTTTGGACGGCCGCTTGCCGGTCCCTGTTCCCCGGCTGCGGATATACTTGGTGACATACTGAATCATCCCGACTCCGCTGCTGAACGAAGGGTCCCGCACGCCAATGTAATCCGGAACGGCGATACGAACGCTGGCTTCCAACTCCACTTGCGCCAAAGGCAAGACGCTCGGCAACGAAACCGTACCGCCCGTCAGAACGTATCCGTTGATTTTCTCATGGTAACCAAGCCGCTTCACTTCTTGGCGAATCATCTGGAAAATCTCTTGCATGCGCGGCTCAATGATATTGGCCAAATCGATTTGAGAAAATTCCTTCTCCACGTTCGTGCCGACGCGCATAACCTTAAACTTGTGATCTTCGGCGGCGTCGTCGATCCGGGCGCAGCCGTATTTAAGCTTGATTTTCTCGGCATGCTCCGTCTGCGTCTTCAGCCCGTAGCAGATGTCGCTCGTCACATAATCTCCGCCGATCGGCAAAGTGGACACGGCAGCCAGGCTTCCGCCCTCAAATACGGCCAACGTCGTAGAACCGGCGCCGATATCCGCCAGCACGGTGCCCATTTGCTTCTCGTCCTTGGAAAGCGCCATCATGCCCGAAGCCAGCGACATCAGGACAATGCCGGAAATCCGGAGACCCGCTTTTTCCACACATCGCATCAAATTATGTACGGCAGCCTTGGTCCCAGTGATGATGGTGCATTCGACTTCCAATCGTACGCCGATCATTCCGCGCGGATCTTGAATATCCCCGAGTCCATCAACCAAAAATTGCTTGGGCAATAAACCGATGATTTCCCGTTCCGGAGGCAAAGCCACCACGCGGGAAGCCTGCAGGACGCGCTCGATATCGTCTTCACCGATTTCCCGGTCTTCGTTAGAAACGGCTACGACGCCGTGATTCGATTGCAAGGCGATGTGATTGCCGGCGATGCCGACGTATACTTCGTCAATCGTGATGCCGACCATGCGCTCGGCGTGATCGACGGCATTGCGGATGGACTGCACGGTCTGGTCAATATCGACAATGGCGCCTTTCCGAATACCTTCGGAATCTGCGGATCCGACGCCAATGATGTTAATGGCCCCGTTGCTGATTTCCCCTATAATCACCCGGATTTTGGATGTTCCAATATCCAGGCTGACGATGAGGTCGTTGCTGCTCAACCGGTGGCACCTCCCGTAGATCGATGAAAATGGCTGCGATAAAGGGATGCATCCATTACTTATTCCACATCCCTGAGGTTTTCCCTCTTTTTTCAACATTTTTTTTAGTTATTCGTCATGTGCGGCCGGTTGACCTTCTTATCCATTACCCACCCGGCCCATAAATGAAATTCTATCATTCTTTCGATGAATTGAGTAGTGCCCATTTCCTTATGTTTATCGGCTTCTCAGGGCGCGCCGGGTGCGGTTTCTGCCGAATAAGGCATATAAGTGTCCGCCTCAAGCATGACGACCCGTCCGGGCTCCCGGTTCTGCACAATGTCGCTGAGATAGGGAATTTTCTCCTGCAGTTTGCCGACGGTGGTCAACACCTCGAATCGCGAACGCGTGAACAGTTTGATCCGGTCCGGATAGGCTTTGGAAGGGTCAGGTGTGATTTCCGACAAATCTGCCACCAAAGCTTCCGGCATGTTGCCGAGAGCGGCGCACAACGCCTTGCGGGCCGCATCGCCTTGCTTCCACCCGGTCAAGATCGGCCTGTCGGGAAGAACCCTGTCTTTAACCGGAAGTGCGAGACCGTTGCCCAGCACAGCCCATACGCTCCCATCCGCTGTAATTTCCGTTGCCACTTCGCTGAACTCCGTCACCTGAATTTCCCACGTCCCGGGAAACTTTTTGAGCACCTTAACGTCTTTGACCGGCTTCAGTTTCCGGATTCTCTCACCCAGCTTGCTTGAGGACGGCACAAAAAAAGAATTCCCCGGCTGTACGCCAAGCGCGTTCTTCACTTCCGCCTCGGAGAGATGGTTCGTGCCCGTCACATGGATGTCATTCACTTTGGAAAGCGGGGAACGAAAAAAAAGAACGACGAGAACGATGACGAAAAGTAAGATTACGAGTCCCAGAAGTTTGCCGCCTCGGCGGCGCGGTATTTCGGCTTCCCGTTTCAATGCGGGAATCCGCTCGTTCATCTCGTTCCCTCCTTAGTGAGCCCGGCACTGTTCTTCAGTGCAGGAGTCGACTCACGTTAAGCAAGTGAGCCCGGCACCATGCCGATGGCGGCACAGGACTCAACACATGTGTGAAGGCTTGTCCGGTCGGTTACAAAAAACGGCCCCGCGTTAGGTCTACGCGGGGAAAGCGTCACCTTGCATGGTTGGAAATCAATCTTTCGGGCGACTCCCGGACAATGTCCCCGCCAAGCAGGCGGAACATCTCTTCGATCCGTTCGTATCCGCGATCGATATGGTGCACTTGTTCAACGACAGTGCGGCCTTGGGCCGCCAAACCCGCGATCACAAGGGCAGCACCGGCCCGTAAATCGGTCGCTTCGACCGTGGTTCCGTATAACTGTGGAACACCTCGGATAAACGCGGTATTCAAATCCACACGGATATCCGCGCCCATGCGGCACAATTCATCGACATGTTTAAACCGGCCTTCGAAAATCGTTTCTTTAATGACGCTCACACCGTCCGCGAGGGACAAAAACGTCATAACCTGCGCCTGCAGATCCGTTGGAAAAGCCGGGTACGGTGATGTCATGACCCGTTCCACCGCTTTCGGTCTAGCAGATGCGCCAATTTTCATTATAGCATTGCCGACCTCGATTTGAACACCGGCTCTCCTCAGCACGTGGATGAGCGAGGTCAGATGGCGCGGCTGCACCCCTTCCAGCGTAACATCACCCCGGCTGACGGCAGCCGCCACCATGACGGTACCGGATACGATCCGATCCGGAATAATCTCGAAATCGCAGCCGGTCAGCGAGGACACGCCTTCCACCAAAATGGTGTCCGTGCCCGCTCCGGTCACTTGCGCACCCATTTCATTCAGAAACGCCTGCAAGTCCTGAATCTCCGGTTCTCTCGCAGCCCCGACGATTGTCGTCCGGCCTTTGGCCAACACCGCGGCCATCATGATGTTTTCCGTCGCGCCGACGCTTGGGAAATCGAGAATGACCTCTGCCCCACTAAGCTGGCCGGCCCGGCACACGATGCGGCTGCCCTTCTCCTGTATTTCCGCACCCAGCGCGGCAAGCCCCCGCAAATGCAGATCGATTTTTCTTTCGCCGATGGCGCAGCCGCCCGGCTGATATAATTGAACTTCCCCGAAACGCGCGAGCAGAGGTCCCGTTAAAAATACGGACGACCGCATCTGTCGCATCAGACCTTCGGGAATATGCGACGAGGACGCCAGCGAGGAATCGACGACCACGGAACGGTCCATGTAATAGGCTTTGCAGCCCAAGTCCCTTAAAATATCGAGCATGACGTCGATATCCAGCAGGCGGGGAACGTTGTGGATCGTCACCGTACCTTCGGCGAGAAGACTGGCGGCCAAAATCGGCAAAGCGGCATTTTTGGCTCCGTGGATACGAATGGTGCCCGAAAGCGGGTTCCCGCCTTCAATCACCAAATTGTCCAAGGGTTTCACCTCCGGGTTACCGCTCACCCATCATAAGAACCTCCGGTATCAAATGAATCCCGAAATTTTCTTCGATTGTGCGTTGAATCCGCCCCATGAGGGTGAGAACGTCCTCAGCCGTGGCACCGCCTTGGTTGACGATGAAGTTCGCGTGCAAAAGAGAAACTTCGGCTCCGCCTTCCCGTGTTCCCTTGAGCCCGGCCGCTTCGATCAGCCGCGCGGCATGATCGTTCGGCGGGTTTCGAAACACGCTGCCTGCACACGCCATCTGTAACGGCTGGGTGCGCAGCCTGCGATCCTTGTATGTGGCCAGCGCGGCGGCGATTTCCTTGCGGTCGCCGGGCGCCAGACGGAACACGGCTCGGGTGACAATACCGCGTTTCTCTTGGAGCACGGAATGGCGGTACGAGAAGGCCATTTCCTCCGCTCCGAGCGTCGCTTCGTTTCCGTCTTCCCAAACGATGTCGGCTGACTCAAATAGGCGTGATACGTCCGAACCGTGCGCACCGGCATTCATATATACGGCTCCGCCCACCGTGCCGGGAATTCCTCCCGCGAATTCCAGACCGGTGAGACCTTCTTTGCCGGCCAATACCGACAGTTTGATGAAGGAGTACGAAGCGCCTGCAGTCACCGCGGCCCCTTCGAAACGGACTTCGTCAAACCCGTCGCCCAGCTTGAGGACGGCTCCGCGAACGCCTTTGTCGGAAACGAGCGTATTGGATCCACGGCCCAACACGCACCATGACACGCCGTACCGATGAAGCAGCTCGAGCGCCGCGGCAAGTTCGGCACGGTTCTCGGGGATGATAAGCACGTCGGCAGGACCGCCGATTTTCCAGGTCGTGTAAGGGGCGAGCGGTTCATGAAAACACAGGCGTCCGACCTGGGTACGCTCCAATTCCGCGAACAACTGCTGCATTGGAAGTTCCTCCTTTAGCAAGTCCCATATCCCGACAATGCCGGAGATCACGGCTCGCGTCAAGTCAGTGTCCCCAAGGAAACGGGCGCCGCCGCCCTATTGCGCCGGTGCGCGGGTGCGGCAGTCACGATCACCCTCTATCTTATGACGCGCCGGCAGGGGTGGTGACAAACGCCCATTTTGTGAGTGCCTGCTCCTTAGGGTAATAACGTTCTGTAAGGTTTGCTCTAGCGTTTCCGCATGACGCGGGTCAAATGTTCGCCAATGGTTTGTGCCGCCCCCGGCATACCCAACTCGCGGGCTGCCGACGCCATCGATTCGCGGCGGACCGGATCGTTCATGATGGCCGAAACGGTTGCGAAGAGAGATTCGCCCGACAAATCGCGTTCGAGGATCAACTCCCCCGCTCCCGCGTCGGCGAGACTCCGGGCATTCGGTTCTTGATGGTTGTTCGTCACGTTGGGTGACGGCACGAGAATGGAAGGCACGCCAAGCGACGTAATTTCCGCGATCGAAGAGGCACCCGCGCGGCTCACGACCAGCGAAGCTGCCGCGAGCACTTCGGGCATGTTGTGCACATAGGGAAGCACATGCACCCTGTTCTCTGCCACAGTCGACAGCCGGTTGATTTTCGATAGCGTCTCTTCATGGAATCGTTCACCCGTCACAAATACAAAATGAACGCCAGGCAACTTGGTCAGTGAAGGAACGATCCCGATCATCGCTTCGTTTAAAGCTTTGGCCCCTCTGCTGCCCCCTACCGCCAGCACAAACGGGGTGTCCGGAGCGAGGCCTAGCGAGGCGAAGCCGCGGTTGCGGTCAGCTCCAATGACGGCTGTGGCGCACGGATTGCCTGCATGCTCTACACTGCGGCACTGGGAGAAGTACGGAACCGACTCCCGAAAACTAACGGCAACCGCATCGACGAAACGGCTCAAAAATTTATTCGTCAGGCCGGGCACGACATTCTGCTCATGAATGAGCGTCGGAATGCCGAGCCGGGAAGCGGCGTAAACGACCGGGCCGCATACATAACCTCCGGTTCCCACGACCGCATCGGGTTTGAACTTTCGCAGCAATGCCTTGGACCGCTGAACACCCTGCCAAAAACGCATAACGGTCCGGACGTTCTCCCAAGAAAGGGAGCGCCGGAAGCCGGTGATGTCGATAGATTCGAATGGAATTCCGTGCTGCGGAACAATGCTGCTTTCGAGACCCTTGCGCGTCCCGATATACAGCAGTTCGCAATCTGTAAACCTGATCTTTAATTCCCGGCCGACCGCCAAGGCGGGATAAATATGTCCCCCGGTTCCTCCCCCGGTCAACACGACACGCATGAACGTCACCTCGAATAACGGGATAAGTTAAGTAAAATGCCAAGCGCCGTAAGCAGCAATGTCAGCGACGACCCTCCGTAGCTGACCAGCGGAAGCGTGATGCCTGTCACCGGCAGGAGGCCGATGACGACGCCGATATTGATCAGCACCTGCACGGCGATGATGCCGACGATGCCGGATGCCAGCAGGCTTCCGAACGGATCCGTCAGCGTGATTGCGGTACGCATTCCCCGCCAGATCAGCACAAGGAAGAGCAAAAGAAGCAGCGAACCCCCGATGAACCCGAGTTCCTCCGCCAAGATCGAAAATATAAAGTCCGTCTGCGGCTCCGGCAAATAATTATATTTCTGCCGGCTCATGCCGAGGCCAAGGCCGACGAGACCCCCGGGCCCGATCGCGTAAAGCGACTGGATCGATTGGTATCCCGCACCGAGCGGATCTTGCCATGGATCGAGAAAAGCCGTAATCCGCTGCAAACGGTAGGGAGCAGCGGCGATGAGCCCGACAAGTCCCGCGAGTCCGAGCAGAGCAAGCCCGCCCAGATGCGACAACCGTGCGCCGGCTACATAAATCACGAGCAGCGAAGCCCCGATCATGACTGCGCCGGTACCCAGATCGGGCTGAAGCATAATGAGGCCAAACGCGGCTCCCATAATGGCGAGCGGCGGCAGAAGCCCTTTCGAGAATGTAGTCATCAAGTTTTGCCGTTCCGACAGAAACCGGGCAAGAAACAGAATCATCGCCAGCTTCATGAATTCCGAAGGCTGGATCCCGAACGAACCGATGCCGAGCCAGCTTCGCGCGCCTCCGCGCACAACACCGAGTCCCGGTACAAGCACGATAAGCAACAGCCCGAAACAAAGCAACAATCCCGGGACCGCCCACTTGCGCAAAGAATGATAATCGACATTCATGGTGACGAACATGGCGGCCACGCCAAGCACCGCGAAAATCAGTTGGCGCTTGACGTAATAATAAGCGTCTCCATAATCGTGAAACGCCGCAACGGCGCTGGCGCTATACACCATGACGACGCCGATCGCCAAAATGCCGAGTGTGGCGGCAATCATCCAAAGATCGGGAACGGAACGGGATTTGACCATGGAACCGGACACCTCTCGTACTGCGGAAGTAGGGACACGCCCCCTTCTACAACGTATGCGCCGATTGCTTAAACATGCGACCGCGCACTTCGTAGGAGGGGAACATGTCCCAGCTTGCGCAAGCCGGCGACAGCAGGACGGTATCTCCCGGCTGAGCCAACGAAGCGGCTTCTTCTACGGCGCGACGGAGTGTAGCTTCGGCGTCACCCACAGGGTCGACGATTTTGACCGTCGTTAAACCAGCCGCTTCCGCCACCTTCTGCAGTTTCCCCCTCGTTTCGCCTAGCGCCACCAGCCCTTTGAGCCGTGTGCGGAAAATCGGCAGCAGCTCCATGTAATCGGAGCCGCGGTCGAGCCCGCCCGCGATTAAGATGAGCGGCGACGGCAGCGACAGGACGGACATCGTCGTCGCCATCGGGTTTGTCGCTTTCGAATCATTATAGTAGTTCGCGCCGTCGAATCGGCCGACGTATTCCAGCCGGTGCTCTACGCCGCGGAACATCCGCAGCGGATCCGCCAGCCGGGCCGGTTCGGCACCCGCCGCGAGTGCGATTGCGATCGCCGCGAGCGCGTTGGCCGTATTGTGCCGCCCCGGGATGCCAAGCTCCTCGACGGCTAGAATGGTGATCTCTCCGCCCCGGCCATCGCGGAATACGATCCGTCGTTCCTCTTCCGGTTCGTTGTCCCCGGGTTTCACCGCCGGATAAGGCGGCTCCACGAATACGCCGCCGCGCTCGAGGCGCGAAATAAGCGAGAACGGCAGCTTGCGGCCGGCAAACTGCTGCGACAAATCCCGGCAGACAGCGTCGTCTGCATTAAAGACGGCGACGTCGTCCGCTGTCTGATTCTGGAATAATTTGGCCTTCGAAGCTACATAATCCTCCATCGTGCCGTGATAATCCAGATGGGTTTCCGCCATATTGAGCAGGCACGCGATCCGGGGCCGGAAATCCGCCGTCCCCTTGAGTTGGAAGCTGCTAAGCTCCGCCACCAGCCAGCCGTCCCGCGGCACTTCCTGCGCCGCTTCGCACAACGGCCGGCCGATGTTGCCGGCCACAAGCGGCTTGAGCCCGGCAGCCTCGAGTAGAGCGCCGGTCCATGTCGTGGTGGTTGTTTTCCCGTTTGAACCTGTTATGCCGATGATCGGAGCTTGGGAAAGCTGCCCGGCCACCTCAACCTCGGTTACGATCTCCACGCCCAGACGCACAGCGTCCGCCACAGGAGGAGCGGTGTACGGAATGCCCGGATTTTTCACAAGAAGCGACGTCTGTTCGTTCACCAGTCCCTCGGGATGGCCCCCGCATTGAACAGAGATGCCCAAAGCCTCCAATTCGGAGGCTTCGGGACATTCCTCCCGTTCTTTGCGGTCATTGACCACGACATCGGCTCCGATGCCGTGGAAAAGTTTGGCGGCCGCTACGCCGCTACGCGCCAAACCGAGCACGACGACCCGTCGCTCCCGGTAAGCTGTCAGCTGCATCATTAGGTGTTTGCCCCTTTTACATCTTGTGCAAGATCAAACCGGCGACGGCCAATATAAAACCCGCCAGCCAGAACGTGGTGACCACTCGCCATTCCGACCATCCCGACAACTCGAAATGGTGGTGGATCGGGCTCATTTTGAATACCCTTTTCCCTCTCGTTTTAAACGAACCGACCTGGATAATGACCGACAGCATCTCCAGGACGAAAACGCCGCCGATGACGACGAGGAGCAGCTCCGTCTTGGTAAGCACCGCTACCGCCGCCAATCCGCCCCCGATGCCGAGGGATCCCGTGTCTCCCATGAACACTTTGGCCGGGTGAGCGTTATAGACCAGAAAACCGAGTACCGCACCGACCAAAGCGGCGGAAAATACCGCGGATTGCTGCTGCGTCGCTTCCAGCGCAATGACCGTAAACGCGCCGAATGCGAGGGCGCTTGTCCCGGACAGCAATCCGTCCAGCCCATCGGTAAAGTTAACGGAATTGCCGGCCGCGAAAAACATGATCACTACGAGAACATAATAACCCCAGCCCAAATCCCAAGAAATGTGGGTTCCCGGAATCCCGAGCGTAGTCGGATGATCCATGCTATATAGAATGCCGCAAAAAACAAAGGAAAAAAGCAATTGTCCCATCAGCTTCTGTCTGGCGGTCAAACCCAGGGAACGTTTGAACGCGATTTTGAGGTAATCGTCGAGAAAACCGATAAGACCGAAACCCAAGCAAGCGACGAGCAGTGCCCAGAATTCCGGGCCCCGATCGGAAAATTTCAAAAATGCGAGCGTCAGGGCCAACAGAATGATGACTCCGCCCATGGTCGGCGTTCCCGTCTTCTTTAAATGGGACTGCGGACCGTCCTCACGCACTTGTTGGCCAAACTTAAGCCGGCGCAGCAGCGGAATGAGCAGCGGACCGAACAGTGCCGCGAGCACGAAGGAAACGCCCAGCGTGAGCAGTACAGAGGTATAATCCATGGCTTACCCGACGACCCCTTTCTGCAGCGCAGTGACGATTTCTTCCATTTTCATTCCGCGTGACGCTTTGACAAGTACTAGGTCGTCCGGCGCGGTTTCCTGGAGCAGCGTTTGCGCCAACTCCCGTTTATCCGCGAAATGCCGAACCGCCCCAGCCGCAAACGCGGGCGCCGCCGCTTCAGCGGTGTACACCGAGAGGGGGCCGTGCAAGTATACAACATCGGCTATTTGCGGGGACACCGAACGGCCGATTTCCGCATGGAAGGCGGCTTCGTCCGGGCCGAGCTCCAGCATGTCGCCTAGAACGAGCCGTTTGCGGCGGTAGCCGCTGAGGCCGGCGACCAAGTCGATCGCGGCCCGTACGGAGGTCGGACTTGCATTATAAGCATCATGGAGGACCATGGCGCCGTTCAAGGCGCGAATCCGTTCAATCCGCATGCCGGTCAGTTTTGTTGCCGACAAACCTTCCCCGATCTGTTCCGCCGTGAGGCCGAATGCCCTCGCCACCGCTATCGCCGCCAGCGCATTCAGGGCGTTGTGTTTGCCGGGAATCGGAATTTCGTAAGAATCCACGTGAGCTCCAGTGTGCACATCAAACCTCGTCCGTTCCGCCGACACACCGATATGGCCAACGGACAAATCGCACCCCCGGCTCTCGCCGAAAGTCACAATAGCGGTTTGATCCGGAAGAGCCGTTCCGCCAAGCTCTTCCGCGATGAGCGGTTCGTCTCCGTTTAGGATCAGCACGCCGCCGGGCTTCAGCCCTTGTGCGATTTCCAGCTTCGCCCGGGCGATATTCCGGCGCGAGCCGAGCTGAAGCAAGTGGGATTCGCCGATGTTGGTAATAACGGCTAAATCCGGACGAGCCAGCGAAGAAAGCAAGGCGATCTCCCCGCGATCGCTCATGCCCATCTCGAGTACCAGCACTTCCGTTCCCGGCTCCGTTCGGAGAATGGTCAAAGGCAATCCGATATGATTGTTCAAATTCCCTTCCGTCTTATGGACTCGCAGTCGAGTCGACAGGACGGAAGTGATCAGGTCTTTGGTCGTTGTCTTCCCATTGCTGCCGGTTACCGCAACCACTTTGGCCTGCAACGATTCGAGGTATCGGGCGGCCAGCCGCTGAAGGGCAGCCAGCACATCGTCCACCAGCAGCAGCGGGATGCCGGCATGCTCCGGCACCGGCCGGTCACGGTTCCACAAAGAAGCGGCGGCGCCGGCATTCACAGCCGTTCTCAAGTAATCATGTCCGTCGAACCGCTCTCCGGACAGAGGCACAAATAATTGCCCCGGACTCAAATTCCGGGTGTCGGTCGAGACTCCGGCAAACGGCGTTCCGCCGGCCTCGGCCTCGATTGTCGCGCCGCACCAGGCGGCGGCGTCCCGAAGGGTCGCTTGCATCACGCTTGTCGGCTCCTTAAGGCGGCACGCGCCACCAGGCGGTCGTCGAAATCATGAGTGACGCCGCCGATTATTTGATAGGTTTCATGGCCTTTCCCCGCAATCAATACTACATCTCCGGGGCTTGCCATTTCAACAGCCAATTCGATCGCTTTGCGCCGATCCGGCAGCAGCCGGTAACGATTCTCGGCGACGCCCGCTTCCTTTAATCCCGCTTCGATGTCGCTCAGGATGGCCAGCGGATCCTCGCTGCGCGGATTGTCGCTCGTCACAATCAGAGTATCGGCCAACTCGGCTGCAATCCGGCCCATAAGGGGCCGTTTGGTCCGGTCCCGGTCGCCGCCGCAGCCGAACACGCAATATACGCTCACGGTGGCCAGTACCCTGACGGTCCGCAACACATTCTCCAGCCCGTCCGGCGTATGCGCGTAATCGACGACGACGGCGAATGGCTGCCCTTCGTCGACGGCCTCTACCCGACCGGGCACTCCTGCGATGGCTTCGAGGCTGGTGATCGCCGCATCGAGAGAAATCCCTTCGCACCAAGCCGCCGCCAGCGCTGCAAGCGCGTTGTATACGTTAAACTTACCCACCAGGCGAAGCCGGACCTTCCGTACTCCCTGCATGGTCGTCAGCGTAAATTCCGTACCGCGGGCCGAGATTGACACATCGCCCGCCCGCAGGTCAGCGTCACGGTCGATGCCGTAGGTGACGACTTCTGCCGCCGTCAGCTTGGCGAATCGTTTCGAAGCGTCGTCGTCGGCATTGAGGACCGCGTATGTGCGTTCCTCCGGACGGTCCGCGTATGTATTGCCGAGCCGCGAGAAAAACAAGCCCTTGGCTGCCTCATAGGCTTCCATCGTTCCGTGGTAGTCGAGATGGTCCTGCGTCAAGTTGGTGAAAACGGCCGTACGAAACCGGGTTCCTTTCACCCTTCCCTGCTCCAAGGCATGGGACGAAACTTCCATGACGCAACGCTGCGTGCCGGCGTCTACCATGGCGCGAAAAATCCGCTGCAGCTCCAGCACGTCGGGCGTCGTACCCGACATCGGCAAGGAACGGCCGGCGAATCGCGTCTCGATCGTGCCGAGGACGCCAGGCGAAATGCCGGCGTCCGCCCATATCTTTTCAATTAGGTAAGTGATCGTCGTTTTACCGTTTGTACCGGTCACACCTACCGGACGGAGCGTGTGTGAGGGACGGCCGTAAATGTAATCGGCCAGTTTGGCGAGTGCCAGCCGGGGATCCGGTACGATCAATTGAGGCAATGAAACCGGCAGCTCACGGGATACGACAAGCGCCGCTGCGCCCTTTTCCGCCGCTTCGGCCGCAAAAGCATGACCGTCCACCGTATGGCCGGGCAAGCAGACAAACAACTGCCCGGGTTTCACTTTACGGGAATCGGTCTCCAAATCTTCTATGGCGACACTTCCGTCACCGATGATCCGAGAGATAAACAATTGTTGCGACAATTCGTGCAGGTTCATGTAAGATCGGTCTCCTTCGGGTGACATGGTAACCTCATTATCATCCAGCAAACAACCGCATTCAAGGCTTTTCGAGCGTTTGGTAAAATCAGTTATCCGCACCGAGGTAAATCCGGATCGCCGATCCCCGCTCCACCCGGGCGCCTGCGGCCGGCGCCTGGCGGACAACCGTCTCTCCGGAGCCCGACGCGGCAAGTCGGAAGTTCATGTTCAAATCTTCATACAGATCGGAAACGGTTTTGCCTACCAGATTGGGCACGGTTACGATCGGCGTGTCTCCGTAGCGAAATTCTTTTTGAACTTGCTCCGTCCGCGGCTTCACACCCAGGTAAGGCAAGGCATCGGCCAAGATATTGCGAACGAGAGGGGCGGCCACGACTCCTCCGAACTGGATTCCTTGCGGGTTATCGACCGCTAAATAAACGATTAGCTGCGGGTCGTCGGCCGGCGCGAAGCCAATAAACGATACGATATGCTCATTAGGAGAATACCTGCCGCCGATCACTTTTTGCGCGGTTCCCGTCTTGCCTCCGACCCGGTAGCCTTCCAGGAACGCGTTGCGCCCGGTTCCTTGGGCGACCACCTTCTCCAATGTTTCGCGCACCTGCCGGGAAGTTTCGGGAGAGATCACCTGCCTCACGAATTCGGGCTTCGCCTCTTCGAGCACCGCGCCGGTGTCGGGCTGGATCCAGGACTTGGCCACGTGGGGTTTGAACAACTTCCCCCCGTTAATCGCCGCCGCAACCGCCGTGATCTGCTGGATCGGAGTGACGGAAACCCCTTGCCCGAAAGCCGTCGTCGCCAATTCGACCGGTCCGACCTGCTTCGGCTTGAACATGATCCCGTTTTCTTCCCCGTTTAGGTCAATCCCCGTTTTTTGGCCGAAACCGAAGGCGTTGATATAGGAAAACAGCTTTTC
Organism: Cohnella sp.; assembly: GCA_028287445.1. GTDB lineage: Bacteria > Bacillota > Bacilli > Paenibacillales > Paenibacillaceae > Cohnella. The sequence goes on along the minus strand of JAQBPQ010000097.1, from coordinate 26,965 downwards.
TTTACCCAGCCGTTGTCCGAGCGCCACAAAACCAGGGTTGCAGGAGTTTTCCACGACCTCCAGGAACGTCTGGCTGCCGTGCCCGCCACTTTTCCAGCAGCGCAGCCTGGCTCCGCCGACCTTCGTATAACCCGGATCGTAAAAATGCTCGTGCGTCAGATCGACTTTCCCTTCTTGCAGAGCGGCTGCGAGCGTAATGATCTTAAAGGTGGATCCCGGCTCGTACGTCATCCAGATGGGCAGGTTGCGATTGTATACCTCGGATGAAACTTCCCGGTATTTGTCCGGCTCGAAAGTCGGCCGACTGCCCATGGCCAATATTTCGCCGTTTTTAGGGTTCATGGCGATCGCGATCACGTCCTTCGGCTGAAATTGCAGCATCGCGTGATCCAACTCCCGTTCCACGATCGATTGGACCTTCTCGTCGAGCGTAAGCTCCAGAGTGAGGCCGTCGCGGGGGGCTTTAAATTGATCGGACGAATTCGGCATTTGTCCGCCCCCGGCTTCAGCCAGGTAGGAAACATTGCCGGGAAGCCCGCTTAACCGTTGGTCGTAACGAAGCTCGAGCCCGGTCAAACCCTGGTTGTAACCTCCTGTAAATCCGAGAATATGCGCGGCCAGGCTCCCGAATGGGTAGTAGCGCTTGTTGTCTTCTCCGATATAAATGCCCGGAAGTCCCAGGGCACGAATCTTTTGCGTTTTGTCCAGGCTGATTTTGCGGCCGCCCGGCTTGAGGTCCACGATTCTTTCCCCTTTGGTGATCTGCCGAAGTACAGCGGTCTCGGGCATCCCAAGCAAGGATGACAGTTGATGCGCCGTTTCCCGGGCGTTTTGAATCTGTGCCGGAACCGCCCACACCGTAGGTGAACTGATATTGTATGCGAGCCGAATGCCGTTGCGGTCCGTCACTTCCCCGCGTTTGGCCTGAAAGGTAACTTCCCGTCGCCACGAATCTTCCGCTAACTTCGACAGTTCGGCTCCCTTCCATAATTGGACGTAGCCGAGCCGCACAATCAGAGTGGAGAAGGCCGCAATGACAAAGACAATTGCCCAAAACAGCCTTCTCCGAACCGTAACCTGCGATATTTTCATGGAAAAACCCCCTTCTCCGCAGAACCGCCTACTTCAAAATATTCTGCGTATAAGGGGGTTTAGAACAAGCCCTCAGCCATTCGGAGCGGGAGAGGCGGAAGCGCGGCCGGGGGATGTCCCCTTGGAGACCGACCCGATCGAAGCCGTACCGCCTTTGGAAACGGCCGCAGCTTGTTGCTGCTGCGGCGGCTGTCCCGGCGGTGCGAGTGTCAGACTGACCTTCAAATCGGCACCGGACTTGGACTCCTGCTGCGCGACTACATAACCTTCGCCCTTCACCGTGCAGGTCGCCTTCAGCAGCGAGCACATCTCTAAAGCGTCTCTCAGCGACATTCCTGTCATGTCAGGCAGTGTGCCCGGCGTCACTTCCGTCAGCAAAAACACCGGCTGGGAAATCGGCAGCGTACTGCCCGCTTTAGGCAGCTGCTGCACCACTTTGCCTCCACCACCTATGGTCATGGCATCGAAGTTATGTCGTTTTAATTCCGTCTTCGCCTGTCCGGTCGTCATACCCGTTACATCCGTCACGCTGGCCGTAACATCCTTGCTTGCCGATGCAGGCAGCGTGTTTGCTTGATCCGCGGCGGACAAATTCGGCATGATACCCAGATGGCGCAACGATTGCTCCATGATCTTCTTGAAAACCGGACCAGCCACAGAGCCTCCGCCGGCCAAAGGCGTTTGCGGTTCGTCGAGGATTACGTAGAGCACGATTCTGGGATCCTCTACCGGGGCAAAACCGATAAACGAGACGACGTATTTATCCGGTGAGTATTTCCCGTTGATTACCTTTTGTGCCGTCCCCGTTTTACCGGCGATCCGGTATCCCGGAATGTAGGCGATTTTGCCGGTGCCGATTTTTTGGTCGCTGACCACCGTCTCCAAATAATCGCCCACCTTGCGTGCCGATTCCGGTGAAATGACTTGCCGCACCACTTTGGGCTCGAATACTTGTTTCGTGCCGGTTGCCGGGTCGGAAATCGATTTGATCAGGTGCGGCTGCATCAACTTGCCCCCATTGGCAACCGCAGCCACAGCCGTCACTTGCTGGATCGGCGTGACTTGAACACCGCCTTGTCCGAATGCGGCCGTCGCGACCTCTCTCGGTACGTTGTTGCGGAACGAGATGGCTCCAGCCAACTCTCCCGGCAGCTCGATGCCCGTTTTCTGCCCGAAGCCGAAGGCATCGATATAGCTGCGAAGCTTCTCGGCTCCGAGCTTCTCATATCCGAGCTTGACGAACGCCACGTTGCTGGAATGTTTGAGTCCTTCCAGGAACGAAATTTCGCCCCAACCTCCCCGTTTCACGTCACGGATCGGTGTGGACTTTTTACTGACACTGATGCTCCCGGACATATACCGTTCTTCCGGATTGAATTTGCCTTCTTGGACAGCCGCGGCCAACGTGACGATCTTAAAGGTGGAGCCCGGCTCGTAAATCGACTGAACCGCATTGTCCTTGAAAGAATCCTGGCCCTGGGCAGTCCAATATTGGTTCGGATCGAATTCGGGCAGGCTGGCCATTCCGAGAATGTCCATCGTCTTCGGATCGGCGGCGATCGCGGTGATGCTTATGGGATGATACTGGTCGTATGATTCACGAATCGCTTCTTCCATATAAAATTGGATATCTTGATCTATGGTTAGCGTCACGTCCTTGCCGTTGATGGCCGGTTTCATCGTCACTTGACCGTTGGGAAGCTGCGCGCCGGTATTATCCTTCTCATATTGAATGGAGCCGGGGGAACCTTTTAACGCATTGTCGAGTGTTTTCTCCAATCCGAGAATGGCCGTGCCTTCCTTGTTTTGGTAGCCGAGAATATGGGAAGCCAGCGAGCCGTTCGGATAATAGCGTTTTTGGTCTTGGATAAAGTAGACGCCTACATCTTTCTTACCCGTTAGTGTCCTCATCTCTTGTGTGAACGTATCGAGCCGATCCTTGACCGACTTGTCGATTTTCCAGCCGTCCGGCCGGACTTCCTTTTGATCGAGATAAGTGCCGTCCTTCCTCTTGGCTCCGATGATCGAGCGCAGCTTGTCCTCCGGTGTCCCCAGCACATTGTGGAACTTGGAAACGATTCGATCGGCAAAATGCCAATCCGGGTTTTCCTTCTCCAACTGCGCGACTCTCTTCGGGCTGACAGCAACCGTGTACGCCACAGCGTTCGCAGCCAGCACGGCACCGTTGCGGTCCAGCATTTTACCCCTTTCCTGGGGGATCTGCTCACTGGTCATCCAGGTTTTACGTGCTTTCTCCGCCCATTGAGCCGACGCGGGACCAACCTGCACCCAGTAAATCCGAAAGACCAATCCGACAAAAAGGAGGGCAAAAAAACCTCCCATCAGCAGTGTCCTAAGTCTGATTCGTTTGGTCATTCTCAAAACCTCTTCATTTCTTTGTATTCATAGCTACGGCATTTCCGTTTTCGCTCACGGTGATGCCGCGTGGGTCGATTTGAACCATTCCCATCGCTTTGGCTTTATTCATAATCAGCTGCGGATCTTTCAAACGTTCCACTTCCCTTTGCATTTCTTTCATCTGAACCGTCGTTTGCTCGTATTGCCGGTTCATCTCCTGAATGTGCCGGTTCATCTGATAGAGCTGCGCATAACGATTAAGAATAAGACACGCTACGATGACGCAAACCGCTATGGTAAACAAATAGAGCAGTTTCTCCCCAAGCGGAAGTTGGCGGCGGCGAATGACTTTTTCCTTGTGTCTGACCGGTTGTACCGTCTCTTGCGGCTTGCGCTCCGGACGGAGGGCCAAGTTGCCGTAATAGGCCATCTCTCTGTTATACCCCTTTCGGTTGTTTCGATAAGTTCAAACAATATTCGACAAAAGAAAGTCAGATTTTTTCGGCGATCCGGAGTTTGGCCGAACGAGCTCGGGAATTGTCTGCGAGTTCTTGTTCGGATGGCAGAATCGGTTTTCTCGGCGTCAATCTCAGCCGGCCCATTTCGCCGCGTCCGGCTCCGCATACGCACAACGGAAAATCCGGCGGACATGTGCAGGAGGCTACTTCGGCGGTGAACGCGTGCTTGCAAATCCGGTCCTCCAGGGAATGGAAGGTGATCACCGCTACTCTTCCACCTGGCTTGAGCACGTCGATCGCTTCCGCGAGCGAGTCGCGCAAGGCGCCGAGCTCGTCGTTGACCGCGATCCGCAAAGCCTGAAACGAGCGCTTCGCCGGATGCGGGCCCGTTCTTCGGGTAGCTGCCGGAATGGCCGACTTGATCAATTCGACCAGCCTGCCTGTCGTGTCGATCCGCGCTTTGGCCCTTGCGGCTGTGATCGCGCGGGCGATCGACCGGGCGAACTTCTCTTCGCCGTAATCCCGAAGGATGGCGGCGATTTCTTTGTCTTCCCATTCATTGACGATCGTCTTGGCCGTGAGCGGCTGATCCCGATCCATCCTCATGTCCAGCTCCGCATCATGGTTATAGCTGAAACCGCGGTCGGCCTCATCCAATTGGGGGCTCGAAACGCCGAGATCGTACAACACCCCGTCGACACGGGGAATTCCGTCGGTCTCGGGCACGCCCGCGGTACGGAGCGCCTGCTTCAAATGCCGGAAGTTGCTTTTCACCAGCGTGACGATCGAACCGAACGACGCGAGCTTGACCCGCGCGTTCTCGAGGGCGGTTTCGTCCTGGTCCAGCGCGATCAGCCGGCCGCCGGGACCGAGCTTAGACGCGATTTCCGCGCTATGTCCCGCTCCTCCCAGCGTACAGTCAACGTAAATGCCGTCCGGACGCACCTTCAACCCTTGGACCGCTTCCTCTTTCAGTACCGTCAGATGGTGAAACATGCTTGATGCCCTCCCGGCTTCCCACAGGGGATCCGTCTTTCTCTCTGCTATGTAGATGAGTTGTAAACCGGTTAGAAGTTAAAATCGAAATCGACCAGTTTCTCGGCAATTTCATTAAAAGAATCCTGCGATTGGCGGGAATACTCTTCCCACAACACTTTGTCCCAGATCTCGACGCGGGTGGAAACTCCGATGACGGTGCAGTCTTTCTCGAGCTTGGCGAATTCGCGCAGGTGGTTCGGCACGTTTACCCTTCCCTGCTTATCCCATTCGCATTCGGACGCACCGGCGAAGAGCAGCCGGGAGAATGCCCGCGCATTGGCGGCCATAGAAGGGAGGGCTTTGATTTTTTGTTCCAATTGCGTCCATTCGGTGCGAGGATAGACGAACAAACAACTGTCCAATCCACGGGTAACGATGAAGTCGGTGCCGAGGGCTTCGCGAAACTTGGCCGGGATGATGATCCTGCCTTTGTCGTCGATGCTGTGTTGATACTCTCCAAGAAACACGTGCCTCACCACCTCCCCATCTTTCACCACTTTACACCACTACGAACCACTTAGGTACAGTTATTCGTGTTTCAAAAGAAAAATCCTGCCCGATGGGCAGGATTTGAAAAAAATATTTTAGGGGATTAACGACTCTCGTCGTCCGTCTTTCGTTGGTCCGTGAGCGGCCCTTCAGCCGACGTCCTCGGATGGGCTCTGCGTCGCCCTTGAATGATCACATAAACCGGAATACCGACGACAGCCGCCACCGCGACGACAGGGAGGAGTGCCGCGATAAAGACGAGCAGCGCTTGACCGAATTGGCCCAAAACATGAGCGCTGCCCGTCAGTGCACCGGCGAGCCGCTCCCCCAAACCTTGATCGTTATTCTCTTTCACCACCGTGTCTGCCGTTCCCTCATAAAGTCTCAGGTTAACGGTGGAATAAGCGACATTTTGATCCAAGTAACGCATGCGCCCCTTGATTTGCTCAATCTGCTCCTGAACATTGGCCAGTTCCGAGGAGAACTTCACCAAGTCGTCGCTTCCCTTCGCTTTGTCCATGAAAGCCAGCAGCCGGGCTTCAACGGTTTTCTTAGCTGCCAGACGCGCAGTCAAATCCACATATTCTTCGGTCACGTCGCTGCCTTCCATTTGAAGTTCGAGGTCTTTCTGGATTTTCCTCAGTTGGTCGATAAACGAAGAGAAGCCGTCAGCCGGTACTTTAATGACATAAGTAGCTCCCTTCTCATTAGCGTCCATGCTGTTGGAAAACTGCAGCACATAAGCCCCGCTTTGATGGATCGCGTTGCTTAGCTGTTCATCCGCCGGCTCAAACTTGGGAACTTTCATCGTCACTTGCGCTTTGTAAATCACTTTGCGATTGATGCCCGTATCCGCTTCGGCCATCGGCACGAACCCTGTGCCGCCAACTGCCGCAAGCTTGGAAGTCGTTTGCCCCTGTGCGGACGACGAGGAGGAGCTAACGGAATTTTTGGCGGCATCGTGAACCTTCGCGTTGTCTTGTAAAGCGGTGCTGGCCATATCCGCTTGGCTCATTGCCGCCGGCGCCCCCGCATCGTGCGCGGACTTCGCATTCGAGCAAGCCGCGATCGTCAACATCATGGCCAACAGCAGCATAGCCGCGGAGCCGGCCACACGACGGCTCGCGCCGCTGTTTTTTCCTGTGGACATCCCAAACAACCCCCTTTATCGCATTCTGACCTCTAGACGAGAAGGGAATGGATAAGGTTTCCCGACTTCACAAATTTTTCTTGTGACAAGCATAAACGGCTGTCGCCGTCCTTGGATGGCAGCATACGTTTATGTCGGAGACGTTTCAGAAAAGTATAGGTGACAACTTATACTTTCTGAAAAGTTCATAAAAAGACCTCCGATCCGCTTGATGGCGGAAGGGAGGTCTCGATGTGGAGCCAACTCAGTGGGCAGCCCAGCTGTGGAGATAGGCTTTCTGGTCTGCGGACAGCTTGTCGATGCCGATCCCGAGCGCTTCCAGCTTCGTGCGGGCGACCTGCTCGTCGAGCTCATAGGGAACGTTGACGACATGGCTGCCGATTTGTTTGTAGTTTTCGTTGACATATCGAAGGGACAACGCCTGGAGCGCAAACGTCATGTCCATGATTTCCGCGGGGTGTCCGTCCCCGGCCGCAAGATTGACGAGGCGGCCTTCGGCGAGCACGTAGATTTTGCGTCCGTCTTTCAGCGTGTACTCTTCAATGTTGCGGCGGACAATCCGCTTGGACACGGACAGCTCCGTCAATTCGACCAAATTCACTTCCACGTCAAAATGGCCTGCATTTGAGAGGATTGCACCATTCTTCATGTTGGCGATATGCTTGCCGCGAATAACGTCCTTGTTGCCCGTGACGGTGACGAAATAATCGCCGACTTTGGCCGCCTCATCCATGGAGAGTACGGTGAACCCGTCCATATAGGCTTCCACGGCGCGGATCGCATCCACCTCGGTAACGACGACGTTTGCGCCAAGGCCTTTCGCTCGCATGGCTACCCCTTTGCCGCACCAGCCGTAGCCGTTTACCACGACCTTTTTGCCCGCGACCACGAGGTTCGTCGTCCGATTGATGCCATCCCACACGGATTGCCCCGTGCCATAACGGTTATCGAACAAATATTTGCAGTAGGCATCGTTAACGGCAACCATCGGAAATTGAAGCGATCCGTCTTTCTCCATCGCCTTGAGCCGAAGAATGCCGGTCGTGGTTTCCTCCGCGCCGCCCCGCACATTGGCAAGCAAATCTTGGCGTTCCGCGTGCAGAATCGTAACCAGATCGCCCCCGTCGTCTATGATCAGATCCGGCTTCGTTTCCAGCGTTTTGACCATCAAATCCTTATATTCTTTCGGATCCGGATTGTATTTGGCGAACACCGCGATTCCGTCTTCTACCAGAGCCGCGCATACATCGTCTTGTGTAGACAACGGATTGCTGCCGGTAATGACCACTTCAGCCCCTCCGGCTTGCACCACTTTGGCCAGATAGGCCGTTTTGGCTTCCAGATGGAGGGAGATGGCCACACGCAAACCTTTGAAAGGCTGATCCCGCTCGAAGTGCTCGCGGATGCTGCCCAGCACCGGCATGTGGGCCTGAACCCAGTCGATTTTGAGTTTGCCTTCCGGAGCCAAAGACGGGTCTCGCACGATACTTGATATAGATGTTTTCAAAACGGAATCCCCCTGATAATGATCACTTTACTATCGGTTGGTCATGAAAAATGAAGTTTTCTTATCACCCGGCTTGTACGACATTTCTCCGATTAAGCCTCGACAAGTCGAAAGCCGCCGGATCCGTCGTACGGTATATCCTTCCAGCCGACCAGCCAATCCGGTCCGTACCGGTTCCAGAAATGAAGAGTACCGTATACCCGTTCCTGGTCTTTACCGCCCGGCGTAAGGGAGGAGTGTATCCGGTCCCATTGGCGCAGGGAAGCCTCGTGCTGCTTGGACAGCGCATCTAGAGAACGCGTTTCGAGATAGGCGATTTGTTCTAAAATTTTGTCGCGGTTGCTCTCCGACAGTTTGGCCAGTCCCGGCTGAAACGCCGACACCGTCTCCATCACCGGGGCGTACAACGTGAGAAACTGTTCCCTGGCTGTGCGAAATTTCCCCTCGAGATCCCATTGATCCTGCGCCGACAGCCACTGGGCTTTTCGTTCTTCCCATTCGGCCATGGCTTGTTCTGGAGACAAAGCAAATTTATCGAGCAGCTTGGATACCTGATGCTCCACATAAGTGAACGATTGCCGAGGGACCAGCAAAGGCATACCTAGGCCAACCGTCTGGAAAGCCGGGCCCAGCACGCCCCAATAGGCAAGTTCCGACGGTCCGAGCACAGTTGCAACAACCGGAAACAGAAAGTCCTGCATCAGCGGCCGAGTTAACGCGTTGGTGCTGAGCCGGTCAGGCGATTGTTCCGTCAGTGCCAGCAATTCATCCCGGTCTAGCGAGACATACCCTTTGCGATCGACGAACCGGCCGTTCTCTTTATAGAGCAGCAGTCGTCCTTCTTCGTGGTGAAGGAACAAATTGGCACTGCCGGGAGCGGTTTCCGCCTGCAGCGGCAAACCGAGACCCGTGACGGACTTTTCTCCCCGTCCCAGCGCCTCTTCCAACTCGTCGTTCCGATCGATCAGTTCCCGGAACATCGCGCCTTCCGCCGCCCTCAGTTCCGGATCGTCGGCGTCCAGCAGAACCAACCCCTCCGGGCCGAACCATCCGGCCAGAAGCCGCGAGAAGGCCAGACTAAGCGTCGGGGAATCTGCGGTATGGCTCCTCAAGCTGTCCAGCAACCCCGGCTTGAATTCCGTATCCGGCAGGTTCGCTTCAAGCTCGGCCAAGGCCGATTCCCAATGAGCCGGAGTCAAACGGGTACGGCTCACGGCAAGACGCGAACCGTCCGGCCGATCGATGCGGATCCGGCGCACATTCCCGTCAGCGGTCTGCACATGGACATGATTGGCTTCGTCGAAATCGTGGTCTTCTCCGGCAATCCAAAACACCGGAACCACCGGGCGAGCCAACATCTGTTCCGCGTGCCGAGCCGTTTGGATCACGGTCAAAGCTTTGTAAAAGATGAGCAGTGCGCCTCCGAACAATCCGGCCTGCTGGCCTCCTACCACGACGAGACTGTCCGGTTTGGCCAACAAATCCAATGACCGCTTCACCGCGGGGTGCATGGACAGCTTGTTTTGGTAGGCCTTGAGAGCCCCGACCACCTGCGCCCGGTCCGCACGGATCGGACTTTCCCGATCCAGCCATCCGGCGCGCTTGCGCCAATCTTCCTCCCGTAAAGGATGACCCCCGAAGAGGGCGGTGATTTGCGGATCTTGCCGTCGATAACGTTCCGCCAGAGATGGAAGAATCGGCTCATGCAGCGATATTACTTTCAACGGGCCGTTTCCCCCGATCCATTCAAATAAGATGTCACGTTTGATTTTACACAACCAAACATACCTCGTCAAAAACGTATTTCATCCGCAATGCGCCCCAAAAACCGTCTGCCGGCCCAAGGGCAGCACACGGTTCGGGGGTTTACTTCTGGCTGGGAGCGATGAGTTCAAGCAACATTAGGAGCACGTACATGACCCCCATGGCAAAAAACGAAAGTCTCCAGATGGCGCGAAATATTTTGGGCACGTTTATTTTTCCCCGGACCCGGTTCTGGACATTGCCGATCAGACCCGCCCCAATCAGCATCAACAGCACGATGAAATAGATGCCGAGGTTAGAGCCCGTCCGGGTTTTGAGTAATGATGCGACGATACCGATCAAAAAGACCGTGGTAATGTCCATCGCTAAACGGATCGCTTTTTTGCGGTTCTCGCCCCGAATGGCCATGATCACAATCACAGCCAAAAATGGAATCACCGGCACGATGGCCAACACGGCATACGCGCTGCCAAGTGCATGCCAAATCCAACTCATTCCCCACGCTCCTCGGGTAACAGGATAGCTTTCACGAGAGCCGTCACCGCGGTGTTCCACGGCGCTTCTTTCCCTTCAGATGCGGCCATGCGGCAGATAGCGCCGTTGAGGGCGTTAATCTCCGTTTCCCGCCCGGCCAGCACATCCTGGAGCATAGAAGAGCGGTTATCTGCGGTAGATGAACAAACCCCGAGTACGTTGTCCCACAGCTCGGACGATTCTGTCCCCTGAAGGCCGTGCGACCTTAAAACATCGGCCGTTTCAAGGAACAGGGCTTCCATGACTCTTCTTCGTTCGGGCGTGGCCGGCAATTCGCCGTTCGACACGCGCCACAAAGCCGTCAATGGATTGATTACCGCATTGATGAGCAATTTCCGAAGCATTCTCTCCCGAATAGCATTCGACACAAAAACGGAAAATCCTGCCTGTTTCATCACGCGAACCAAGGTTTCCTCATGCGATGCAGACTGAGGCGAACCGATCGAAGTAACAAGCGGTGGTCCGATCCATGTCTCCCCCTTGCCGGTGTGACGAACAGATGACATGCCGGTGCGCAAGGCGCCTTCCGTAGTCACCGCAGCCAGCAGTTGGCGGCCGGGAAGCGCCGCGGCGACCGGCTCGATATGTCCGGTCCCATTTTGGAACAGCGTGACGGCTGCATCATCTGACACAGTCCGTGTCAAAAATCCGAGCAGTGATGAGGTGATGGCGCTTTGTTTGACGGTAAGCAGCACATTTCCGGAAAAGCCGGACGGCACCTCTTCCGCCGGCAATGCGTTTACCTGTACCACCAGAGGCGTGTCTTGGCCAAAACATTCTATCGTAATGCCCTGCTGGCCCACTCGGACAGCCTGCTCCTTCGTCCGGGTCCATAAGGTTACCGCATGGCCGGCCGTTGTCAGTTTTGCTGCCAGCAGCAAACCCAGCGCCCCTCCGCCCATCACCGTGATTTCCGTCATCGGTTCCTCTTCCTTTTCGCGCTTTTCTTTACCATATCAGAGCCAAGCTCTCCATGATAGTTCAGAAATAGATAAGAGTGAAACTTATAAATTCTGAATATCCAAGCAAACAACCCGCAGGGATCCCTCCCCGCGGGTTGCCAAGTTTCGGTTATGCGGTTATTCCATGCGTTCCAGATTGCCGTTGGCGTCCATTTTGAACCGTGCCCGGTCTTCTTCCGGTTCTTCCGCCAAAAAGGCCAGGCGCCGCGCACGATCCATAATTCGGATGAGCGCTTTATAGTCGTCGTTGACCACCTGGTAATCGGTTTGCACTACGTCCACTTCTTTGGACAGCCGCTCGTTCTGCTCTTTGAATTCTCTTAGTTGTTCGTCCTTGTCTTTCAATTCCTTTTCCATGACCCGGATTTGCCGGCTCATGTCTTGAACGCTTCCCTTCCACTGCCGCAAATACCGGATAATCGCTTCCAAGGACAGAGATTCCGCGGACATCAGCTCGTTTTTCGCCGACTCGCCGTCTTCGGTTGTCATCCGTTCGGAACCGGAAATGGCGCTAATGCCTTGTTTTCTTAAATAGCTGCGCTTTTGCCGCTGCTGTTTGGCCATGCCGATCGCTTCGTCGTATCTTTTGCGGACGCAGCTGTTCCAGCGGAATCCGCACGCGGCGGAAGTCCGTCCGATGCGCTGTGCCACCTCTTCGAAAGCGGCCAGCTGGGTACTGCCTTCCCGGATATGGCGCAAGGTTACCTCCGCCAGGATCAAATCGTCATCCGGACTCCATGCGTCTTGCCTCACAGCCGTCATGGGTGCCCTTCCCTCCTTGCTTCACTTGGTTTCGTTGGTTTCTACATTCATTTCTATGCCCGTAGTAGAATTCATAGAATCTATCGGATACTCCTATGTATATCCATTTTTACCGACACTATACCTTGGAGGGCGTTCCGGGATCGAACCGGGGACGGGGAATAGCGGCGACACGGACGGGGAATCATGAAAAAGCAGACGAAAGTTTGCCATTTCGTCACTTCTTGCGGCCTTTACACTCCTTGGGTTATAACGGTATAATATGCTGTAGAAATCGGGTGGAATGGAAGAGAGGGGGATACTTCGTGGCACGCATGTTCCGGGTTTTGGGCTTCTGGACGCTGGTGATTGCCCTCATGGCCTTCGCGGGCGACATGTACGAAATGTCGCTGTTGTTCTTTATTCAAACGGCCGTATTCTTTTTGCTGGGGTATTTGAATTTTTCCGAACGCGCTTATCTGATGATGTTTTGGGGCTATATGGCGGTCGCGTTCTTGGGCTTCAGTTACTGGTCCGTGTTCCAAATGCGTCTGCCGCTGTAACGGTCAGCTGGAATCGATGGCTACATATCCACAATAAAACCTCCAATCCGCTTGCGCGATTCGGAGGTTTTTTACGTTAACGATTCAGAAACTAAAGTTTTCACCTATACTTTTCTGAGTTTATTCTTGTTTCACCCAGATATGGACCTTAAACAGCTCGCTCATTCCATCCGAGAGAAGCAGTTGCCGGATTGCGCGGTTGCGCCTGACGACCGGATGGAACGGATCGGCAACGTCATGTTCCGATAACTTGGTCAGAATACCCGAATCCACGAGGAACTGCTTTTGCGTGCCGTACTCTTGTTCCTGCCATCCGGCCGCAGAAGCAAAATATCGGATCAAATCGAAATCGACATGGGCCGTCAGATCCTGATCACCCGGATTCCGAAACGGATCGTTGTGGACCCGATGGCCTTCATAACAGAGCAGTGTACCGTCCATCCGGTGAGGACCCGTCAACTCCGCAGTGGAATCTCCGTAATCAATGAGCACGAGAACGGCTTCCCCGAGTTTGGCAGCAAGCGATGCTGTCCATTCCGCCGCCTCCAGCCCGACTTCTGTGGTCTGGCCTTCAGCCAGGCGGACTTGTTGGCGATCAAGCCATTCGGTGAGCCGGGCATCGCTGGGTTCCGTCAGACAGGACTCCAACGCTCCTCCTGCCTCTTCCCAATGCACTCCCCACTCCCAAAGCCGTCCATCCTCTTGAACGACCCGGTGAACGGGGAATGCATCAAGCAGCTCGTTGGCCACGACGATGCAAGTCCGGCCCTGCCAGTCTTCCGCTTCCGCTTGCTCGGAGGAGATGACACGAGCATTTCCCGCCGATACTTCTTGCCCCAAAAGCTCGCCCGCTTGCCGCCTGTGTTCCGGATTGTCTTCTACCACCGTGAGACAGAATCGGCGGCCCGCTTCTCCAAGACGGAGCCAAGTCTGGAGCATTTGCTGCCCGAGACGACCGGTGCCTCCACCCCAATCCACGGCTTCAACAGGGCGCCCGTCAGGGAAAAGTTCTGAAGCGATCAAGGCGAGCCTTTCCGCCAGTAGTTCGCCCATGATGTCACCGATATATGCGCTCGTATAGAAGTCGCCCTCCCGGCCGATCCGGGACGTTCCGGATCGGTAATAGCCATGATCCGGATGATAGAGACACAAGGACATATAGTCCCGAAACGTGATGCACCGGCAGTCTTGACGGTCACGGGTCCGGCCGATCCTTGCGCTAGATGCGACGGCCTGCCGGATGGCTTCCTGCAAAGACTCGCATCGTGGATGATCAACACTCAAAGCTGCTGCTCCTTTCCCCTGGTACGCCGTCATATTATAATAGACGGGTACATATCTTGGACTACCGCGCCGCCCGCGAGGCCGCCCAAAGGAGGGTCCCGATGCGCCGCCTCTTGATGGCCGGACTTATGGTTATGATTCTTTTTATCACCTTGTCCCGCACTGGGACCCCTCTTCCAGTCTTCGCCGATCCGCTTCCCGAAGAAACGCGAAAGCTGTTGGAGAAAAGCTTGTCCGTCGTTGAAATCGACCGTGAAATCGGGCGAATCGATGAACTCAAAGCGGTTACGCAGAAGCAAATCACCGACACGGAAGGCAGACTGGCACAGCAGGAAGTCGCCATTGCCGCGCAACGGGAGAAAGCGGGAAGAGTGCTTCGTTCTTATTATGTAGGGCAAAGAGATTTTGTCCTCGCCGCCCTGCTGAACGCCAATTCCCTACCTCAGCTGCTTCGAACATGGGAAATCATGGACCTGATTATCCGTTCCGATCGAGATGCTATGAACGTATACGCCAAACAATATGCAAAGATCCGTAAGGGTTATGACCAGCTTCAGCAGGACCAAAGCGAACTCGCTGCCGTGGAGCAAAACCTCAAAACCCAGCGCGATCGTGTGCTGGCTTTACAGGATGAGTTGAACCAGGCACTGACCGCAAGCGGAGACGAAGCTCATCTTCGGCAGTTGATGACCGAAATGGAGGCTTACTGGAACAACATCGGCCTTTATGAAGTCAACCGTCATTTCCGCGAATTGGCGGATGCGATGAAGGATTTGCCGGATTGGATTCAGAAACATCCCGAAACGATGGAGACAAGCGGCTTCAAAACAAAACTGACGATCACGGACAACCAGTTAAACGATTTTCTTCAAAGCCGCAATGCCGACTTCAAACAGTTCTCTATTCGTTTCGAGAAGGACCGGATGTGGCTGAACGGAGACAACGGCGATCTGAAGATTCGGATCGGCGGTCATTATACGGTCGAGAACGTACCGGAGAATGCGATTCTCTTCCACGTGGACTCCTTGAATTTTAACGGTTTGGATTTGCCGGATACAACCCGTGCCGATTTGGAGCGCAATTTCGATCTTGGATTCTATCCGCAGAAGCTCATCAAATTCGTGAAAGCGCAGAGCGTTTCTATAGAAACCGGACGACTAGTGGTTCAGCTCCAAATCGGCTGACGTCTCCGGCCAGCGCCGAACCCAGTCGTCGACGGTAAGCCGGCCGGCCGTCCATTCCTTCCAAAGCTGTCCGAGCCGTCGCAGCCTGATGGGCAGTTCCGGCCCCAATTCCGCCGGCGCCATGTTGGGAAAAACGCCGGCGGCGTTTACAGAAATCAGGGAAGCACGCGACGATCCGCCGCCATACATGGACCTGTAAACGGGAAGTTTGCCGAAAGCGAGTTCGTTCGCCTGCTGTACCTGATCTTCCGTCATAACGGCAATCCACCGGCGGGCAGCATCCTCCGCTTGGGTCTGAGAGGAAACTGTGAAACTTCTGCCGCGCGGCCAATGATAAGGAAGCTTCCAGGCCGAACGATCGATCTCCAGGTTCCCGGCTGTTTGATGCTGGTTCTGAAGGATCCGTTTCACCGCTTCCGAATAAGGAATCACCGCGGCAGCCGTTTTGCCGGCGACAACCAAGTCGGCCGTCACGGAAGACATGTTTGTGAATGTCACTTTCTGTTTTTCCCGATCCAATAAGGCCATCGCATCTCCTCTGGGCGTGCCGTTCCAGATGCTGCCGCCACCGTTCCATAGCGTATCCGTTCGTTGTGCGGTGACCGTCTGCAGCCAAGCTAACAGGGCGTAACCATCCTGGCCGTTTATCGCCAACCAGGATACGGCGTTCCTGCTGCCCCTGCTCTTCTCGGCCAGCACCGCCCATTGGGCGGGACCTTGGGGTGATATCGCCGTGTCGCCGAGCAGCGTATGCAGGACGGACAAGTTCCAAACCAGCACATAGGGATCGAAGTCGCGGGGCACCCCCCACAGATAGCCGTTCCATTTGACCGATGCCGACAAAGCGTCGAATTGTTCCGCCAACGCCTCTCGCACAAACGCGCTGTCTGCGGGAAGCAGATAGCCCGAAGCAGCGAATTGTATGACCCATTCGTTGGGAAGCAGCATCACATCGGGCGCTTCCCCGATTTGAGAAGCCTTGGTGAATTCATCATAAGCTTTATCGGGATCCACACGGGTCAGTTGTACGGCAATGTCCCGATAACGGTAGGCCAGGTCATCGTTCTGCTTTTGAAGAAAGCGGAATTCCGCGTCATCCAAAGCAACGGCCACCCGCAGCTGAATCGGATCGGCTGGTGCCGCCGGCACAGCTTCTGCAGATGGACGTCTGTCAGGAACCGGAGCCGGCGGAGCGATTGGGGAGGGCGCAGCAGCCCACGGCGAGAGAATAAGAATCGTCAGAAACAACAGCATGAAAATCAAGGCGGACTTGCGACGGGCCACAGCGTTCACCTTCGTTCTTCCCTTATCTCTTTCTCATGATAACAGGACGGGCACCCGATGTCTCGTTTTTTCGGAAGCGCTTTAGCGGCTATAATGGGTATACCAAACTCCAAGGATGGAGCGGAAAAGGGGCATTGGAATATGGATATAAAGTATGGACTCGACATGCGTCTGCCGGAAGGGAAATTGCCGGGTTTTTACGCCCAGATCATCAAAGGAATCGCCGATCGCGCCCCCTTGTTCGACCGGCATAAAGAATTACTGATCTTGGATCGAAAGGCCCACGTTGCTTCGGTTTTGGATATTCTGAATCATTATAAAGTGGAAGCGGAGTTTTGTGAACTGCTGCTATTGCCCCCAACCGAGGTATCCCGAAGCGACCGGTTTGACGATTTCGCCATCGAGACCCGGGAAGGCAATGTTTATCTCGATCTGACCTACACGGCATCTTTCTCGTTGACGGCAGCAAGGCCGGATGCGGAAGCCGCCCCGGCCTTGCTGCAATTGGAGGAACATCGGATTGCCAGCGTCTTGGAAGACGGGATAACCTGGTATTTCATCGAGAAACAACTGGCCGAACTGGCCGAGCGGGTGGCTCACGCTTACGGATGCGGAATCGACTGGTGGGATCAGAATGCAGAGCGTTAACGGACTGCTTCATTCCTAGAGCAGCTCGGTAGCCAGTTGCGCAAGACGCGAACGCTCCCCTTTTTCCAAGGTGACATGCCCGCTGACTCCCTCTTCCTTAAACCTCTCCACCAAATAGGTAAGCCCGTTGCTCTGAGCGTCGAGGTACGGATGATCGATTTGTTCGGGATCGCCAAGCAGCACGATTTTACTGTTTTCCCCAACGCGGGATACGATCGTTTTCACTTCGTGTTTGCTCAGATTCTGTGCTTCATCAATAATGATGAATTGCCCCGGAATGGAGCGGCCGCGAATGTAAGTCAGCGCCTCTACTTGAATACTTCCCAATCCCATCAAAATTTTATCGAGATCGCCGGATTTTTTAGTATCGAATAAAAATTCCAAATTGTCATAAATGGGCTGCATCCACGGGCGCAGCTTTTCGTCTTTTTCCCCTGGCAAATAGCCGATATCTTTGCCCATAGGCACCACAGGTCGGGCGATGAGCAGTTTTTTGTATTTGTGTTCGTCCTCCACTTTCATAAGCCCCGCGGCAAGTGTGAGCAGCGTTTTGCCGGTGCCCGCACGGCCTGTGAGCGATACGAGCGGAATATCGTCGTTCAGAAGAAGCTCCAGCGCCATTCGCTGTTGGGCATTGCGGGCCGTAATCCCCCATACCGACTCATTGCTCAAATGCAGCGGATCCAACCGCTGGCCGTCAGCGCTGACCTTGAGCAGCGCTGATTTGGAGGTGCCCATCTCGTCACGTAAAATGATGAATTCATTCGGTAACAGCTTCGTATTTAACCGGAGCTGATTGACGCCTAAGAAACGATGATTGTAAAACTCATCGATGACCGAAGGATGCACGTGCAGGGTAAGCTGGCCAATATACTGCTCGGTATCGGATGCGATTCGGTCCGTCAGGTAATCTTGGGCGGTAATTCCGAGAACGTCGGCCTTGACCCGGACGAGCACATCTTTGCTGACGATGATAACCGGCCGCGGTTCCTGTGCCTCTTGTTCCTCCAAATAGTAGTTGAGGGCCACTGCGAGAATACGGTTGTCGTTCGTCATTTCTCCGAATAATTCCTGTACACGGACGTAGTGGCGGTGGTTCATCTCCACCTTCAAAACGCCCGCATTCTCCAAAACCACACCGTTGTGCAAATGCCCGTTTGCCCGAATGCGATCGAGTTCCCTCGAGACAAAACGGGCATTGCGCCCGATTTCATCCGCCAACCGTTTTTTGGAGTCAATCTCCTCCAGTACCACGGACGGAATGATGACTTCGTTGTCCTCGAAAGAAAACATCGACAAAGGATCATGGAGCAGCACATTCGTATCGAGCACATAAATTTTTTTCAACGGTGGTCCCTCCCGGGTTTCGGCGAATTTTGTCATAGACCTGAATTTTATGGAGAACACTAAAGAGGTAAGCATAAGCCTTTCTCTTGAAAACTCGGGGGCTCCCCAAAAGCGAATGCTCGCGTACTTATCGGGGAATAAACGAATCCCTCCAAACCAGGTGGTGACACAGTTGGGCAAAAGGAAAAAATGGGTTTGCGCGGCCGTCCTGCTGCTGACGGCGGCGACGATCGGAATGTCTGGCTGCGGCAATCCGCAAGCGGCCCCCTCCGCGCAAAAAGCCAGAGTCAAAGTGCAGAATATGGTCCCCGGTGCCCGCGGACAGAACCATCCGAATTCGAATACGAGAGCGTCGCATCTCGAAATGCTGGCACGCGGTGTCCATGGCGTCAACGGCGCCAATTGCGTCGTCTTCGGTAAATACGCCATCGTCGGCCTCGATGTGGATCCCAAGATGGACCGGTCTCGTGTCGGAACGACCAAATATGCCGTGGCCGAAGCCTTCCACAAAGATCCTTACGGCGCAGACGCTGTGGTAACGGCGGACATCGACATGGCCCAGCGGATCCGCGAAATCAGGACGGACGTGCAGCATGGACGCCCGGTCGCCGGGTTTGCGGAGGAGCTCGCCGATATGGTCGGACGGCTCGTTCCCCAGTTTCCTCGGAGTGTCGTACCGCGGCCATCGCCTCAAAACCTCGGGACGGCCAACGCCCACAGCGGCCGCAAATGACAGAAAGCCCAGTGATTAAGCTCACTGGGCTTTCTTCATGGCGTCGAACACTTGACCGTCCAAGCGGTCGGCCGCTCTTTTGTCATACGTTTTCTCATACTCGGGTTGAACGGACAGACGGGCGCCGTAAAACATAGCGTCGCGCACCGCGATAACTTCGATGTCCACACAAGCAAGCGGGAAGGGTACCCCTTCGAGCTTATCGGTCAGTACTTTGGTCGGACCATAAACGGCATGGACGCTGCCCCCGCCGAACAGTGTCACGCTGACCTCGGGATGAGCCTTCAAATTCTCGATCAGCCGAGAACGGCCGTCGAGGGCAAATCGCAGCTTACCTGCATTTACCGCGTAAATCCACGAGATGGCGCTGGAAGTGGGGCTTCCGCTTTCCGCGTCAACCGTGTGAAGAAGAACGAAGTTCTCGTGCTGGAGCTGGGTGAAGAGCGCTTCGGGCAATGCCGTTAACGTTTCCGTCATTCGCAGCCCTCCTTACCGCTATAGTCTGGCACCATTATAGCATAGAGCCCGCCTTGTTTAAAAGCGGCGGGTATGGAGTCAGCCATTGCCAGATGTTGCCGACGCAGGCGGCGTGGAAGAAGTGCGGCCTTCCGGTTGAAGCTCCTCATTAAGCGCCTGTTTGGCTTCTTCCAGCTTCGTGGGATCCAGGTACACGTAAGGGCTTTTCCACGTGCCTTCCAGCGCAATAAAACGAACGTTCTGCCTATCAATGCCAAAATAGGTTTTAATCATGTTTTCGATTTGCGTCTGTTCTATATCCGTCCGGATGTTACTCCCCATCGCGTCGAGCAAGCCGCCTACCTTCGTAACGCTGCCGAACGATTTGATCTTATCCACGATCGCGCCGAGCACTTGGTCCTGACGCGCATTCCGTTCGAAATCGCTCGAAGCGCGGGTTTCGCCGTTTTTGGACTTCCGGTATCGGACGAACCCGAGTGCATCCTCTCCATTGAGCACTTGCGGGCCCTTCTTGAGATTGATATTTGTGCCGTCCGCGTTGTCCCAATACCTCATGTCCTGATCTACATTGACGGAGACTCCGCCCAGCGCGTTCACCACATCAATGAACCCTTGGAAGTCGAGGACGGCTGCGTAATCGATCGGAATGCCGAAAAACTTGGACATCATATCCTTCATCTGGTCGCGTGCATATTTCGAAGCATTCTCGCCCGTCAGATTCTGTTCCGTTCGTGCAATGGAGAGAAAACGGGCGTAGTACGCGTTCGCCTTGCGTGTTTTGTAACCGGTCATGTTCAGATCGGTATCCCTCGGAACGGAAACAACAGTTGCCGTCTTCGTCTTCGGGTTGAATACGGCCGCCATCATGACGTCCGTATTCATGCTGCCGGTGGCCCGGCGATTATCCAAACCCATGACAAGCAGCCCAATCGGCTTAACTTGGGCGAGATCGGCAGCCGCCACGGTATTATCGTTCGGATTGGCAATTTGATGAAGCGTATCTTTGGTTTTCACAAACAAATACCCGGCATAGGCAGCCAAACCCAGAATGACGATAAGCAAGAAGGAAAACACGAAGCGCGCAAAGCGCCGGGGCTTCCGTGGAGGTGGCGAGACTTTAGCAGTCTTTGCGGGTTGGATTCTCGTCCTCGGTGGCAACGGCATATGTTCGCTCATGGATGTTCCCCCTGGTTTCCTTCCGGCTCTGTCTCCGATTTGCTCAGCACCGGATTGTTCAGCAAATGTTCGGCCGCTTCCCGGTCGAACCATACGGTTCGTGGCAAAGCGCCGTTTACGGTATAGGTGACATAAATCTTCTCTTCGTCTTGCGAGCTGATGTCATAGGACGTCAGTTCGTGGTCTTCCGACAAAATCTGCGCAAAAAAGAAAATGGTCGCCCGTGCGGCCTCGTCATCGGGACGAGACTCGGACACAAGCCTCATTTGCAGCCAATAAAATAACGCGTCCATGAGGCTCAAAGTTGCATCCCTCTTTCCCGCTCGTCACTGCCTTCCGGCGGATTCCGTGTTATGTGTGCCGCCCTCGCCCGGGCCGCGACGATTTCGGAATTTGTCGTACAGCTGGCGGAGCCGCAGCAAAAGCATCATCGCGACGGCCACGGCCATACACTGGATGATCGGCAGCTTGTCGAACTGTAGCAGCAGCAGAATAAGACAGCCGATCGCCATGATCAGGTACACGGCAATTTCCTTCAAAATCGGAAGACGTCCCATTCGGAACACCGCGTTGAAAATATAAATCGTAAAGGCGAGAATCAGCACGTAAGCAATCAGCGGATGATAATGGAACCACTGCTGCATCGCGACACCTCCTTTATCCATGCAATCACTGGATCGGCCGTATCAGGAGCGATCGGTCGTCAAACCCCGGCTTCTGCCATACGGCGATGCTTCTCGTATCTGTCGCGTTCGCTTTTATTCAGCACTTTTTTACGAAGACGGATGCTTTTAGGTGTAATTTCACAATACTCGTCGTCATTCAAATATTCGAGCGCTTCTTCCAGGGACATCAGACGCTGCGCCTTCAATTTGATCGTTTCTTCTTTGTTCGCGGTGCGAATGTTGTTCAAGGCTTTTTCCTTGCAGATGTTGACGATGATGTCGTTCTCGCGGGTATGTTCGCCGACGATCATCCCTTCATAAATATCCGTTCCCGTCTCGACGAACAGAATGCCGCGATCTTCTACGGACAACATGCCGTAGGGCGTCGTCGTCCCCGATTCGCTCGCGACGAGCACGCCTAGATGGCGCCCGCCGACTTGCCCGCCCGCAATGGGACCGTAGCCGTCGAACGCGTGGTTCATGACACCGTATCCTCTCGTCATCGTCAGGAAGTTCGTCCGGTATCCGATCAGGCCGCGGGCCGGAATAAGAAACTCCAAGCGAACTTGACCATTGCCGTTATTGATCAAATTGACCATCTCGGCCTTGCGCGTACCTAGACTTTCCATCACGGCGCCCATGCTCACCTCCGGTACGTCGATGAGCAGGCGTTCAATCGGTTCGGATTTGACGCCGCCGACAACCTTGATGATGACTTCCGGCTTCGAGACTTGCAGCTCAAAACCTTCACGGCGCATGTTCTCGATCAGTATGCCGAGGTGAAGCTCCCCGCGGCCGCTGACGACGAATGCGTCGGGGGTGTCGGTCTCTTCCACTCTGAGGCTGACATCGGTCTCGAGTTCCTTGAACAGACGCTCGCGCAGTTTGCGGGAGGTGACCCATTTGCCTTCACGGCCGGCGAACGGGCTGTTGTTGACGACGAATGTCATTTGCAGCGTCGGCTCGTCGATGGTCAGAACAGGCAATTGTTCGGGATGAGCGGGATCAGCCACCGTCTCTCCGATGTTGATGTCTTTAAGGCCTGCGAGAGCGACAATGTCGCCGGCAGCGGCTTCTTCGATTTCGTGGCGTTTGAGCCCCTGAAAGCCGAACAGCTTCTCGATGCGGGCTTGGCGGATCTTACCGTCATGATCCATGACCGCGACCGGTTGTCCTTGGCGAATGCACCCGCGGTTGACACGGCCTATGGCGATCCGTCCCAAATACTCGTTGTAGTCGAGCAGTGTGACGAGGAACTGCAACGGCTCGTCCGGATTTTCAGTCGGAGCAGGAATGTGTTCCAAAATGGTCTCGTAGAGCGGCTCCATGGTGGTGCCGATTATGTCGGGATCCGTGCTGGCGATGCCGTTCAAGCCGGACGCGTAAACAACAGGGAAATCCAGCTGTTCGTTGCTGGCTTCGAGCTCAATGAACAGCTCCAGCACTTCATCAATGACTTCCTCCGGGCGTGCGGCCGGACGGTCGATTTTATTCAGAACGACAACCGGTGTGAGGCCGTGCTGCAGAGCTTTACGCAGCACGAATTTGGTCTGCGGCATGCAGCCCTCGAAGGCGTCTACGACGAGCAGCACGCCGTCGACCATTTTCATAATCCGTTCTACCTCACCGCCGAAGTCGGCGTGTCCCGGAGTATCGACGATATTGATCAGATAATCTTTATATTGGATTGCGGTATTTTTAGCCAGAATCGTAATGCCGCGCTCCCTTTCCAGGTCGTTCGAGTCCATCGCGCGTTCCTGAACTTGTTCATGCTCGCGGAAGGTGCCGGATTGACGAAGCAGTTGGTCGACCAAGGTCGTTTTGCCGTGGTCAACGTGGGCAATGATGGCAATATTGCGGATACGGTCTCTCGGATGCATGTTTCGGTGGTCCACTCCTCTGTTTATGTCTGTTCCCAATTGGAATCTTAGGTTTATAATCATCGCGCTCGGTAACTAAGCCTTCCAACACAAAACGTCGACGCGAGGCCGACGTTTCTCTACATCTGTTCTATTATACGCCAGTTACAGGTAAAAGCC
The DNA here is from genome assembly GCA_028287445.1 of Cohnella sp. GTDB lineage: Bacteria > Bacillota > Bacilli > Paenibacillales > Paenibacillaceae > Cohnella. The sequence goes on along the minus strand of JAQBPQ010000097.1, from coordinate 3,472 downwards.
AAGTTAAATCGACATATCCCGAATCGGAATCACCAGATGCGCGGCCGGTTGAGCACCAGCCAAGCGCCAAACCCGATCAATACAGCGGCCAACAAGTATATTCCCCAAGTCCACAGAAGCGTCATACCGAAGAAGATCACAGAAAGCAGCGCCAGTCCGACCGACGCCGTCCAAATCGTCCGCGGGCGGGAATCGCCGAAAACGTAATATTCATACAGTCCAACCGCAACGGCGAACGGAAAAAAAGGCCACAGATATCTCATCAAATCCCAGCCGAACCAATTGCCGATCAGCAGAATGACGGACACGACCGTCAGGATGCCGGCCGGCACGAGCGTGACGGACGGAACCATTCTGCCGAAATACAGCACATGCAGAAGCACCCCGGGTATGAGAATAAATAATGGCCAGAAAACGGACCCGATAAAGGCGAAGACTCCCAGCTTGCCCAGCAAAATGACCAAGCCCGCGGCCAACACCAAAACGCCCACGCCGGCGGATTGCTTGTTCACGACGGTTCCCCCACTTCATGGCAGACTCTCGGACGACACGTTTTGGATTGGATCGTGACGTCTTTTGCTTTAGTGTAATGGAAATCGCGGGAAAAAACCAGTAAGCAAAACGTCTTCTCATTTCCTGCAATCCGCGAATCAAGCTGAAGGATGACGGCGGCGAAGCCATAAAGCGGCGGCCAGGAGGATTGCAGCGGCAATAAAAGGAATCGTGTTCCCCAGTTCCGCAGACAAAGGGGGAAGGATGCGTTTCAAGCCGGAATCGTGCAGCAGCATCTCGCCCGCCGTATAGGCAAGAAGCGCCCCGCCCGCATACGAGAGTCCCGGCAGCCGGTCCAGCATCCGCATAATAAAGGAGCTGCCCCAAAGGATGATCGGGATGCTCATGGCGATTCCGATGATCAGCATGACGACGTCCCCGTCGGCTACGGCGGCCACCGCAAGTACATTGTCGAGACTCATGACGAAATCGGCGGCCACTATTGTCCATACCGCGCCTGCTAAGCTCGAAGCCGGCTTTAACCGGGCGTCCCCCGCCCGTTCGAGCATCAATTGCAAGGAAATGGCGAACAGCAGCAGCGCCCCTGCCGACCGCAGAAACGGAACACCGAGCATCGCCACAGCTCCCAGCGTCAGGATACAGCGGAGTATGACCGCCGCCGCGGCTCCCCACCTTATCGCCTTCCTCCGCTGCATGACCGGAAGCCTCCGTCCGGCCATGGCGATCACAACGGCATTGTCGCCGCTAAGCAGCAAATTGATCAAGGTAATTTCAAAAAAAACGATCAATCGATCCACGAACTCCATGCGGAAATTCCCCCTCATCCCAGATTTATGTACAAGCCGGCGAGGATATGTGGCGGTAAAAAATGAATCCATCCGTCTCCTTGGACGTATTACCGTTTGACTTTGTGGGGGGGACCGACCGTGGATGGGATTACCGGCTTTATCAACGATTTAGGCACACTGCCATTTTGGTCGTCTCTGTTTACGATTGTGTTCATCGATTTACTGTTGGCAGGAGACAACGCGATCGTGATCGGAATGGCTGCACGAAATCTGCCCAAAGAGAGGCACAAAAAAGCCGTGTTGTGGGGGACGTTCGGGGCGGTGACCGTCCGAATCGTGGCGACGATTCTTGTCGTCTGGCTGCTCCGGATTCCTCTGTTGCTTGCACTGGGCGGTGTTTTGCTGTTATGGATCGCCTTTAAGCTGCTCGTTCAGCAAAACGAGCATGACTCTATTCAGGCTGGCACCACCCTCTGGGCCGCGGTAAGAACCATTATCATCGCCGACGCCGCCATGGGATTGGACAATGTGATAGCCGTCGCGGGTGCGGCTCACGGAAGCGTCGAGTTGGTCGTGCTCGGCTTGCTCATCAGCATTCCGATTGTCGTCTGGGGCAGTACGCTCTTCATTAAGGTGATCGAACGGTACTCTTGGATCATCTACCTCGGCTCGGGTGTGTTGGCTTACACCGCTGCGAAAATGATTACGCATGAAAAACGTTTCGAGCCGTTGTTCGCGGACAATCCGGTGCTAAATTGGTCGTTTATCGCGGTTCTGGTTGCTCTGGTCATTGTGGCCGGCGTCTGGACGAATACGGGCAAAGCCCGACGGGCTCAGGCAGATCAAAAAAGCAGGGAAACGCATTAAGCGCTCCCTGCTCACTCCATCCCTCTATCGTGACGATCGCCTTCGAAGCTGCTCCGAATACTTTGGGTTGCCCCCGAATCGATAGATCTATCCCTTTCAGGGACGACTTCAGAACCAGCGTTCTTCCGCGGAGGCCGCCGCATCCGAACGGCCAGTCTCCGTCAAGATGATGGTTTCCGTCGAGGCCACCGCTTGCTCGATTAGACCGTCAAGCTCATCCCCGAGCTGCGCCTCCACCCTTGTGACTTTGCGCAAATTCGGATTGGTCGCGGGCGACTTCGGCACGAACAGTGTGCAGCAATCCTCGAACGGCAAAATCGACGTTTCGAACGTACCGATTTTTTCGGCGCAGCGGATGATTTCCAGCTTATCCATCATCACCAGAGGACGAAGCAGGGGAAGCGAGGTTTCGCGTCCAATGACATTCATGCTGCCGAGCGTTTGGCTTGCAACCTGGCCCAAGCTGTCGCCGGTAACGATCGCAAGCGCCCCGTGTTTCTCTGCGAGTTTCTCGGCGATACGGAGCATGGAACGCCGCATCAGCGTGATGATCAGATTCTCTTCGCCGGTCCGGACAAGCCGGGTCTGCAAATCAGTGAAGGACACCATGTGCAGCTTGATCGATCCTCCATAGTAGGCCAGGCGCTGGGCGAGCGTAATTACTTTCTCTTGGGCCTGCTCGCTGGTGAACGGATAACTGTGAAAATGTACGGCTTCCACCTCGAGCCCTTTGCGCATGGACATCCACCCTGCCACCGGGCTGTCGATTCCGCCGGACAGCAGAAGCATCGCTTTGCCGTTCATCCCGAGCGGGAAGCCGCCGGCCGCTTTCACAACGCCCGCATACACGTATGTACCTTCCGGTTGAATGTCCACTTTCAGCTCGGTGTCAGGCTCCCGAACGTTAACCTTTAAATCCGGTGTGTGCCGGAGAACATGAGCCCCGACTAGATGGTTCATTTCCTGGGAACCGTGCGGAAATGCTTTCCATGCCCGTTTGACGGTCACTTTAAAGGTACGCGGCTCAGGATCCAACTGTCGCATGACCTGCAGCGCGACCGCCTGAATCTCGTTGAGTTCGTGTCCGCACCGGATGACGCGACTGAACGAGAGAAGACCGAACACGTCCGTCAGCCGTTCGGCAATGCGCGGGTAATCCTCCCCGTTTAATCCGATATATAGCCGTCCATATGTTTTTTTGTAAGAAAGTCGTTGAAACGGTGACAGCGCCTTCTTGACCTGTCGGACCATCATGTCCTCAAATCGACCCCGGTTTCTTCCTTTGATGGTCAGTTCGCCGAATC
>JAQBPQ010000086.1 GCA_028287445.1 Cohnella sp. | reverse complement strand
TTGATTATGCCTGTCCGCCACAATGATAACTCCCTCAAACAAAATTTGCCTGACGCAAAAAAACAATCAAGCCTTTGACCCGGGGGTCAAAGGCTTGTATCGGTCCTATGGAGGAGATCGGTCGAATGAATGAGTGCCGCTTGCGATTTCATGTAGCGATCCGTCCTCTCTGACGGGGGACTTCCGTGATTGTTCTCCCAGTTTACCATAGCAATGCCCGGAAGGGAACTCGGCTGCTGTCATAGGATATTCATTAAATCAATAATGTTCGGATTTAGACAATTAGAGTAGCGAATATGGACAATAATTTGCGATTTATTGGCTTATAAGCGAATAATATAAGCAATTATCCCTTGACTTGTGCGGCGATCTGCGGTAATCTACGGGAGCAAGCGCAACAGCGCGACATGTTCGTCCATCGTATAGCCCCGGCAATATGGGCCGGGGGTTTCTACCAGGAACCGCAATTTCCTGACTACGAAGGATGTGGGATTGTCCACACCCTTCTGCAGTCGGGAATTTTTTGCGTTGCAGCTGAGGAATCTTACCGATATGGTTTGGGAGGCGGCTTCATTTGGGAACTTATGACGTTATTGTGGTCGGCGCAGGGCCGGCCGGTATTTTCACTTGCTACGAGCTGTCGAGAACTGCGCCGCATCTGAAGGTGCTGCTGGTCGACAAAGGTCATGATATCCATCACCGGCATTGTCCTATACTCGAAAATAAAATTGAGCTGTGTCCGCCGCCGGCAGGTAAAAAAGAATTTGCCGGCTGCCTGCCGGCCTGTTCCATCACGGCCGGATTCGGCGGGGCGGGCGCTTACAGCGACGGTAAATTCAACATTACCACAGAGTTCGGAGGCTGGCTGGCGGATTATTTGGCGCCGTCTCAAGTGCTTGGCCTCATCCGGTACGTGGACGAGATCAATCTCGAACATGGGGCGACCCCGCATGTGACCGATCCGACCACCGATGTGGTGCGGGAGATCGAGCACCGTGGGTATGCTGCAGGACTGAAGCTGCTTCGGGCACAGGTACGGCATTTGGGGACGGAGCAGAATCTGGAGATTTTGAAGTCCATTTATGTGTATCTGCAAACTCGTATCGAGATGCGGTTTAAGACCGAAGTCGCCGATTTGCTGACGGTGAAGGAAGACGGCGTCCATCGCGTGCGTGGCATTGTGCTGAAGAGCGGCGAGGAATTGGAAGCAGTGCGTGTGGTAGTGGCTCCGGGTCGGGACGGTTCGGCTTGGCTGACCGAGGTGTTGAAAAAGCGCCGCTTGCGGATGGCGAACAATCAGGTGGACGTCGGCGTGAGGGTGGAAACTTCAGATGTCGTCATGCGGGAAATCAATCAGCATTTGTATGAGGGGAAATTTGTGTTCAACACATCCGTCGGCACGAGGGTTCGCACCTTTTGCAGCAACCCGTCGGGTCACGTGGTCGTGGAGAATCACAGCGGTGTCATGGCCGCCAATGGGCATGCCTTCAAAGATCCGGCGCTGGGCTCGGCCAACACCAATTTTGCGCTGCTCGTCTCGCACAAGTTCACCGACCCGTTCGATAAGCCGAATGAGTATGCGCGGGATATTTGCAAACGGGCGAACGATTTGTCGGGAGGCGGAGTCATCGTTCAGAAATACGGAGACATTCTTCGGGGTCGGCGTTCCACAGAAGGTCGGATCAAGGAAGGCTTTATAGAACCCACGCTGCATGAGGCGGTTCCGGGAGATCTGGGGCTCGTGCTGCCTTACAACACGATGAAGAGTTTGATCGAGATGGTGGAGGCACTCAACAAGGTCACACCGGGGATCGCTTCCGACCACACGCTGTTCTATGGGGTGGAAGCGAAATTTTATTCGGCTCGTCCGAAGCTCAGCGAGACGCTGGAGACCGAGATCGCCGGTCTCTACTGCGGCGGCGACGGAGCCGGCGTCACCCGCGGCCTCGCCCAAGCCGGCGCAGCCGGCGTCTGGATCGCCCGCGCGATCGCGGAGCGTTCGGCGTCAGCGGGATAAGTCGGGTGCTCTGCCTGATCGAGTAGAATTGCAAATTCGGGATATCCAGGCAACCAAGCACCCGCGAGCGAATCGCGGGTGCTTGTTACATGGTTACCCAGAAATAACTCAGCACAGAGAGCAGCAGAGACGCGGCAACCATGGCGGCGAGCGGGCGAAGCGCCCGGGTGCGGACATCTCGGAGGCTTACGCTCAGGCCGAGGCCTGCCATCGCCATACCGAGCAGAAGTGTTGTGGCTAAGGAGGTACCGTGGAGCAACGGCGCTGGATCGATACCTAAAGCGGGCATGACATAGCTGCCGAACAGGCTCATCGCAACGAAGCCGGGTAAAAAGAAGGGAAAAGCGACTCTGTGCTGTCCGCTGTTTGAGTGCCCGCTCTTGCGGCGCGACCATAGGAGCAGCACCAGGCATACGGGCACCAACAGAAACACACGTGCGAGCTTGGCGAGAAGCGCATTCGACAGCGCGTCCGATCCGGCAGGGGACGCGGCCATCGCTACGTGGGCGATCTCGTGCAGGCTGGCACCCGCCCAGGCGCCATATTCGGCGGAGCCCAGCGGCAACCAAGGCATTACCACTGTGTAAGCCACGGCGAACACCGTACCCGTCAACGCGATCATGCCGGTGCCGAGAGCCACATCTTCCTCCTTCGACCGCAATATCGGCGAAACAGCAGCAATCGCGGCGGCGCCGCAAATCCCCGTACCGAGCGCTAGCAGCAACGTTACAGGCGTCTCTGCTCTCCACCACCGGCCCAGCGCCATCACGACAACAAGCGAGAAAACGATCGTGACAGCCCCTTGTACCAGGAAGTGCAGCCCATTTTCAAGAATGACCCGTACGTCCAGCCTTAACCCGAACAGCACCACAGCGGTGCGAAGAAGTGTACCGGAGGAGAAGCGGATTCCAGGCCGCAGCGCTTCCGGATAACCGCACCGGTGCCGGTAAACAGCTGCAGCCAGCAGTGTGCAAGCCAGCGGACCCATACGGTCTAAGCCTGGCAACAGGGAAAGTCCCCAGCCTGCCAAGGCCAACACCAACGTGAAAAGCACGCCTCCGAACCGAGCGGGTATACGAGAAACGGGAGCGGCTCCGGCGGTCAGACGGTACATGGCGATTCCTCCGATGCTGGACATTTCCGGACCACGACCACTCGAATCCGTACCCTCAGCATACCGCCATAGATATAATAAGAAAAATAAATTATAATAATTAACATAATAACCAATCACTTATGATTACCCGATAAGGAGGGTGCCCAAAATGGATCAAGCGCTCGAAGTATTCCAAACGGTGGCCGAAACTCGGAACTTTACCCGTGCGGGAGAGCGGCTCCACATGACGCAGCCCGCCGTAAGCCAGCACATCCGCGCACTGGAAGCACGTCTGGGTGTCCGGCTGCTGGATCGGGATAATAAATCCGTGTCGTTAACACGTGCCGGTGAAATCGTGTTGCACCATGCGAGGGAAATCGGCAACCTGTACAGCCGGATGGAAGATATGGTCAGCGAACTGATGCACCACACGGGAGGTCCTCTTGCCGTCGGTGCGAGTTACACCGTCGGTGAGTACGTCCTGCCCAAAGCGTTGGCCCGGTTAAACGCGGAATATCCGGATATCCATCCGACCATTACAATCGGGAACACCTCGGATATTGCGGAACAGGTCCGGAAAAGGGAACTAGATGTCGGAATCGTGGAGGGAGAAGAAATCGGGAACGGGTTGGAGGTGGAGCTGCTTTCGCAGGACAAAATGTATATCGCCGCAGGTGCCGGCCATCCGCTGGCTAAGAAGAACACCTCAAACCTCTCCTCGTCGGAGCTTGCCGAGCAGACTTGGGTCGTCCGTGAACCCGGCTCCGGTACCCGGGCAGCCACGGAAGGCATGTTCACCGCACTCGGCATTCACCCTGCACGTTTGATGGAAATGGGCAGCACCCAGTCCATCAAAGAAACGGTGGAAGCCGGCCTCGGTATTACTCTGCAATCCAGGCTCAGTCTGCGTAAGGAACTCCAGTTGGGAACGTTAAAGCTGCTCGCTGCCAACCTGGTTCCTGTCACGCGCAGCTTTCACATCCTGGTCCGCAAAGGCGATCTTCGGACCCGGACGATGGATACTTTAATTCGGATGCTCCAGACCGTCGCTGCCGAGCTCTCTTAAGCCTGCGGCGGTTCCTGGGCAATCTTGCGGAAGGCAGCGAGAAATTGCGAAGCCGGAGAAGCGCCAGACAACGCGTACTTATCATTGATAAGGAAGAAAGGCACGCCGGTAATCCCGATCGCCTTAGCCGAATCGAAGTCTTGCTGCACCTCGGATGTTCCTTCTCCCGCCTCCAACCTCTTGCGGAGATCTTCCGCGTCGAGGCCCATGCCGGCCGCAAGCTCGAGCAGCATTTCCATATCCGCGATGTTCCGCCCTTGTTCGAAGTACGCGGCCATTGCCGTGTCCACCCATTGCCCTTGGCGGTCAGCCGGCAACAGCTTGGTGATCCGATGAGCGAGCAGCGTATTCGGCATGCTGTCCACCTGGTCGAACCGGAAAGTCACGCCGATCTCGGCCCCGGCGTCGGTTACGCGTTGAAGCATGGGCTGCAGCCTGTCGGCTCCACCCATTTTGGCTTCCATGTTTTGGCGGAACGGTTTTCCCTCGGGCGGCAAGTTCGGATCAAGCTGGTAAGCGCGGTATGAAACCGGAACCGTCTCGCCGGCTTGTTGTTCCCATTGCGCCAGGGCGTCGCTCATGTTTTTTTTGCCGATGCGGCACCACGGACACACCATATCGGAATACACTTCTATTTTCATTCGATTCACCTCTACGGTTTTGGGAGTTTGCTGCATCCAGTATGGCAGACCAAGAGGCCGCATACAATATGCCGCGGAACCCCCGGCTCGATTAAGCGGTGGCGCCGATCCGGGCAGCATCAATTTCTGAGAACGGATAAAAGCGTTTCTCCAACGACAACCTACGGGTAACGAATCTGTTGACAGCCTCATCTGTAACTGATATTATTACAGTAACCAATGGGGAGGGCAGCGTCAATGAACAGTGAATTCGTAATTGCCGTTCACAGTCTCGTTCTGCTGGCGCATCGACCCGAAGGGATGGCAACAAGCGAAGAGATCGCCGAGAACGTCTGCACCAACCCGGTGCGGGTACGCAAGGTCATGAGCTGTCTGCGCAAGATCGGCTTCGTCGACACGCGGGAAGGCGCTGGCGGCGGATATAAACTATGCAGGCGGCCGGAAGACGTGACGCTCGCGGACGTGTACCGCGCGCTCGCTGCCGGTTCTCTGGCCCCCGGCTGGTGCAGCGGGAATCCGGAGATGAACTGTATCGTCGGGTCGAACATGGGTGACGTGATGAACGCCGTGTTTTGCGGAGCGGACCGCCAGCTCGAGATGTACTTCGAGCAGATCACGATCGGCCACATGCTCTCGCGGGTGAAGGCTAAGCAACAAGCTTGAGCACAGGATGGAACGGGTATATTAGAGAAACCCGATCATCATAGCAGGTTTTTCTTTTTCCCATTTTAATTGGATAAGGAGAGATGTGATATGGCAGTCGCCGTCACGAAAGAGAACTTTAACGAAACTGTTTCGCAAGGGGTATCCCTGCTGGATTTCTGGGCTCCGTGGTGCGGTCCTTGCAAAATGCAATTGCCGATCGTGGAAGAACTGGCCGAGGAACTCAAAGGGACAGCCACCATCGCCAAAGTCAACGTGGACGAACAGCCTGAACTCGCCAGCCAATTCGGTGTAATGAGCATTCCGACGCTGATTCTGTTCAAAGACGGCCAACCGATCGACAAAATGGTCGGTCTGCAAAGCAAAGCTGCGCTGCAATCCAAAATTCAAGGCCAAATGTAAGAGGCAATCCGCGTTATTCACGCGCAGAAGCCGTCGGTCCAAGCGACCGACGGCTATTTTGCATCCAACGAGGGAGGTCCCTTCATGAATTCACCGATCTTTCGAACGTATCAATCTGTTCATTGGTGCCGATGACCACCATGACGTCGCCTTCTTCCAGAACATCCTCCGCTGACGGCGCGACGACGGTCTGCTCCTTCTTGTTAATGGCCACAATGGTGCATCCGAAACGGGCTCTGGTGTCCAACTCCGTCAGTGAGCGTCCGGACAGCTTGCGGGTTACGGACAATTCCGCAATGGTGTAATCCCTCGAGAGTTCAATGTAGTCCAGCAGGTTGGGCGAAACCAGCTGGTTGGCAACCCGGACACCCATGTCCCGCTCGGGGTAGATGATCCGGTCGACACCGATTCTTTCCAGAACTTTCCCATGCACCGCCGATAGTGCTTTCGCGACCACCTTCTTGACCCCGAGGTCTTTGAGCAAAATTGAGGTTAAAATGCTCGCCTGTATGTCGTCGCCGATGGCTACGACGACACAGTCCATATTGCGAATCCCTATGGCGCGAAGCGCATCTTCATCCGTGGTGTCCGCAACGAGCATATGCGTGAGACAAGCACTCATTTCATCGGCCAACTGCTGGTTTCTGTCTACACCAAGCACTTCGTGCCCGAGGTGAATCAATTCTTTGGCCAGGCTGGAACCGAACCGTCCCAGTCCGATCACGGCAAATTGGGTGTTTTTCATGCTTGTGCCCCTCCATCTAATTGCAAGTCCGGACATTTTACTTTGGCAAAAGGGGCATCTTAGGCTTCAAGAGAGGTGACTCCAAATTGTTCGGCAACTTATTAAAACTGTCCCAATGGTCGCCCCCGCGTTTTCTCGTCGCCGGGTTTGCGGTTATTATTCTGCTCGGCGGCCTGTTATTATCCCTGCCTTCTGCCTCGTCGCATGGAACCTCTCTTCGTTATCTGGATGCGGTATTTATGGCGACAACGGCAACTTGCGTGACCGGACTTGTCGTTGTCGATACGGGGAGGTACTTTTCAGTAGCCGGACAAGTCGTCATTATGCTGCTCATTCAAGTGGGCGGAATCGGTTTTATGACGATGGCCACTTTGGTGGCTCTTGTGCTGAAAAAACGGATCTCGCTGCGGGAGCGAATTATTCTTCAGGAAGCGATGAACCAGCACAACATGGAAGGCATCGTGCGGCTCATTCGGCGGGTTTTCATGTATTCTGTCGCGATTGAAGCGGCCGGCGCCCTATTGTTCACCATACGCTGGGCATTCGATATGCCGCTGGGCAAAGCCGCCTACTTCGGCATTTTTCATGCGGTCTCGTTGTTTAACAACGCCGGCTTAGATTTGTTTGGAGAGTATCGAAGCTTGACACCTTACGCCGACGATCCTCTGGTCAACATCGTGGGGATGGCGCTTATCATTTTGGGCGGGATCGGTTTCGTCGTTCTGGCCGATATTCTCGAATACCGGAAAAAAAAGAAGCTCTCGTTCCATTCCAAGGTTGTTCTAAGAATGACGGGCTTTCTTATCTTATTGGGAGCTATTGTTTTTTTTGTTTTGGAGTATTCGAACACATTGGGTCCGCTTAATTGGAGGGGGAAAATTCTAGCTTCCTTTTTTCAGTCGGTTACGCCGCGAACGGCCGGTGCGAATACGGTGGACATTGGCGCCCTGCGGCAAGCCACGCAATTTTTCTTGATCATGTTGATGTTTATCGGAGCAGGCCCGGGTTCCACTGCGGGAGGGATTAAAATCACCACCTTCGCCACGCTGCTTGCCGGTGCAAACACCATGATCCGTGGCCGGGAAGACATCGTCATCTTCGATTACCGGCTGGCACGGGATCGCATTCTAAAGGCGTTGACGATCACGATGCTTGCCATGGGGCTCGTCATATGCGTCACGATGGTGTTGTCCTTGACCGACGCCGATAAAGGGTTTCTTCGGCTTCTGTTCGAAACGGTATCCGCATTCGGAACCGTGGGCTTGTCCACGGGGATTACTCCGCACCTGAGCGACATCGGAAGGGTTCTCATCATATTGACCATGTTTGCCGGCCGACTTGGGCCCTTGACGCTTGCCTATGCGCTTGGACCCCGTACGGAAAAAGAGCTGTACCGCCATCCGGAAGGGAAACTGATCATCGGGTAAAACGCCGCAGCCGGTTGAAGCCAAAAAGCCGAGCCTTTCTGAGAAGGAACTCGGCTTTTTGGCTTCTTCAAATGGTCCACTGGTTATGTACGATCGCGCACAGCTTCCAGTCGTTACCCGAGGGGACGAGCACCAATACGAGACTTTCCCAATCCATACCGTTATTCTTCTTGTCGAATCCCGGGAAATGGTACTCTACGAATGAGGCATTCGGATACAGCTTCTTGCCGTTGAACTTCATATTTCCAACACCGAGCAGTTTGTTAACGCTGATGCTGGGCGCACCCGCAAAGTCCTGGTCGTATACGAATTTCTCGAAGTAATTGCGAAACGTCAGTTCGATCGGTTCGCCCCTTCCGTCATAGGAACCCCAAGTGAGCTTGGTCGCGTCTTTGAAGGTGGGCAGTCCGCCGGCTTTGAATACTTGGCCGGATTTGGCGTCTATATTGGAATAAGGGGAGAATCGAAGTCCCTTGTCCGGATCTACGGTTTCGGCGAGTCGCTTCAAATCCCGGTCGCGGAGTATATCAACGATGTCGCTGGCTGCTTGCTTCAACTTGCTCTCGGGACCGGTCTCGGGTGATAGGGAACCGGATGCCGGTTCCGGCGAGGCGACGGGTGTCAGGGGTTCGGCGCTATTCATGGCGGCGGACAGGCTCTCATGGGACCGAGAGTCGGGTGTAGCGGCGGCAACGTCCGTCGAGCCGTCCGGCGCGGAAGAAGCTCCGCAGCCAGATAATAGAAGCGCCAGAATCACCGCGAATAACAGAAGCGGATACACTCTGCGCATCCTTACATTCCTCCTAGTTGTACGATAAGTTCGGTAATGAGTTAGACGCGAATAGAGGTCAGATGTTCCGCAGCAACGAGAATATACTTTTGGAAACCCGCCGAGCGCATCGAACTCTAAGGCAAGAAGTTACGTTGGCTATGGTATAATTTACAAAAAAGGCACGGGTCACCATCTAAGCGGGGAGGGAATACGGATGAGCCGGAAAAAACCGGGCTTCGGGAAGCAGTTGGCGGAGTTGCATCGTTGGAACGGCTGGTTGGTGGTTTTTTTGGCGATCAGCGGGCTGCTGCTTTCCTGGGGCGCGATCCGCGGTTGGCTTGGCGAGGGACGGGTTTGGCTGAAACAGCTGCATATTGCGGTAGGCGTTCTTTCCGGTATTTTAATTGTCCTGTATGCTCCCCTAATGAAGCGACATCTCAAGCAGTTAAGAGACCGGACCGGGCAGAAAGGCAATCTAAGCTTCGTACTCGTCCTGCTGATCGGATGGCTGCTTTCCGGGATCGTTTTATGGCAGCTGCGGCATTTTCCTACTCACTGGGCGAATGCCGCGCTTGTGGTGCACGATTTGCTGACTTGGGTCGGCTTGCCTTATATCCTCTATCATGCCGTCACTCGATTGCGGTGGATGAAACAGCCGGGGCGGCGGGCCATTCGAACGATGGAGCCGCAATCGCAAAGTGAGGCGGAGACACCTGCGGCATCCAGATTGCCGGGGCCAACGGTTCCCGCGCCATGGATGGACCGTCGGCAATTTCTGAAGTGGTCGCTCGGCGCCGTATTGGCCGTGACCGTGGTCCCGCCTTTTTTCCGATGGCTCGGCCGGACGGCCAATTTCGCCCCGGTTCCGGGCGGCATGAGTGCCTTGGAGAATCCCAACGCGATGCTGCCTGAACCGCAGCCGCTGCCGGACTCGATCAAGGTCGTCGGAGGCGGGGCGCAAGGATCGTTTCAAGTGTATACGGTCACCAAACTCCCTACTTTCAATTCGGGGACATGGCGGTTCATGCTGGATGGCTTGGTGGAGAAGCCTGCCGAATGGAAGTGGGACCGGTTTTTGGAGATTGCCCGTACGGTGCAGGTCAGCGACTTTCACTGCGTCACCGGTTGGTCCGTGTACCGCAACACATGGGAAGGCATTCCATTGTCGAAGCTGCTCCAACAAGCCGGTGTGAAACCCGAAGCGAAATTCGTCAAATTTTATTCAGGAGACGGGGTTTATACGGATGCGCTGTCATTGGAACAGGCCAATATGGAAGGGGTCATGGTCGCCGTGCTGCACGACGGCAAGCCGATCCACCGGGACTACGGGGGACCTGTCCGCCTGATCGTACCGAAAATGTATGGCTACAAATCGGTCAAATGGCTGGACCGGATCGAACTGATCGACCGTGAGCATATCGGATTCTGGGAAGAGCGAGGTTACGACAACAATGCATGGCTGAATGGCCAAGTCTGACCATCCGTTAATATTTTCCGGGAGTTGTTTTTTCGGCGCTTGTAACATTTCCCTTCCGATATCCGTTTGGTACTTCAGACATGCAAATTACCATAACGGAAAGTGAAGTGGGAGATCATGATTCACATGACAAAAACAGCAGCCCTGATTCTGGTTCTGGGGATCGCCCTGACGAGTACTGCATACGCGGACAGCGGCAAACTCATCACTCCTCCGCCTGTGCACAACGAACAAACGGTATCAACCGGCTTTTCGCTGAAAACCGGGGCCAAGGAAACGAAGACACGAATGGTGGAAGGCGAGAAAGTCAAAGCTGAGATCGTTCATTACACGATGCAGCCGTATGGGATCGCTTTCGAGGTGGATTCCAACTTCAAACCGGTGGTCACGGCTTCCAAACACGCGGTAACTTTCTCCCGGACCATTGCGACAACGAAGCAAAAAATGAGCGTCACGCTGCAAATGTTCAAAGGCCAAACGTTTAACCAAGTCGGAAACGCGATGCAAAAAGAGTTCGTTGCTCTCGGCTACAACCGGGTGGGGAAGGTCGAGCTGAACGAAAAAGGCAAGCTGCGCGGCACGCAAGTCAATTACAGCGGTAAACACCAGTATGCGGGTTATACGCTGTTCCCCGTGAAAGGCGGCATCCTGGTCGTGAAACATATTTACCCGTGGGATGCAGGGGACGCCATGGGTGGCTTCATGTACCAGTTGCATGCCTCGTTAAACGTGAAGTAACAAATCATCCTTTTTCTATGGAGTTTAAGCATGCAAAAATATCATTGCTGCGCCACCTGCGTTCATTTTGCAGTGGTGAAAGAAGCATCCGGGGTTTCGTATCGTTGTACCCGGCTGGGCTATCAGACCGAACCGGCGTACAAATTCGATTGCTGGGACCCCAAAGAGCCGGTTAAGAAGCTCATGGAGCAGAAGAGATAAGTGGTCCGTTGGCCAGCGATGTTGCTTGCTCTCCGGAAATGGGTATGTTACCGTATAGAGGCTGTTTGACGGGCCGGGTCAGGAATCGCTGAAGGCAGGGGTCTGCCGGCGCTCTTGACGCCGGTCCGGTTTATCTATCGACCATGATATCCGCAAGGAGGCCTATCCGGATGAGTGTCAACCTTCACGCGGCCAAGTTTCGGATCGGCCGTCGGGCGTTATGTGCCCTTTCTCTCTCCACGTTTATGGTTCTAGCAGTTTCCTGCTCTCATTCCGGCCAACCGGCGGCTTCTCCCGTTGCTTCCGCCACGGCGTCCCCTACCCCCACCGCGCCGTCGGCGATCGACCTGTTGACCAAGGCCGGAACGGCAGTGAAAGAAATGAAGAAATACGCGTTTGATCTCCAGTTGACCCAGAACCTAAGCGGGGAAGGCGAAGGCGGAAATTCCAGCGTGAATGTGCATATGAAGGGCCGGGCGGAGCTCGGCCCCCTGAAGCTTGACCAGACCATCGAAAGCGACATTGACGGAGAAAAGTCTTCTTTGCGTGCCATTCTTGTTCCGAATGCCTATTATATGTACGATCCGGAATTCAAAGAATGGAGCAAGCTGTCCAAGGCACAGACGGCGGACATCCTCAAGACGCTCTCAAATCTGCAGATTAATCCGGCCCAATCGCTCGAAGATGTGCAGGCGCTCGGCAGCGGCTTGAAAGCTAGTAAAGGCGGAGACTCCTATACGATCAGTTATGAGGGAGCCGGTGTCGAAGCCAAAACCTATCTCGACAAAGTATTGCAAAGCACGCTGGATCTGTCCGGTATGGACCCTAAGATACGCAACACCATCAAGCTGGATACCATGCATGTGGAGCTTACACTGGATTCTGCCCGCCAATGGCCTTTGTCGTATCAAATCGATTCCGTCATGACCGTCGAGTATCAAGCCGGCAAACCGTCCACCCTGGAACAGAAAATCTCGGGAACTTACAACCAGCATAACGCGTCCGGGGCGGTGGTTATACCCGAGGAAGCGAAAAAAGCGCCGGAGATTGACCCGCCGATGGATTAAGCCTCTATCGCATGGCCATTTTTAGGTACAAGGTCATACTCCCTTTACTTGCCATCGTCTTCCTGGGTTATCGGGAGGAAGGATGGCATATTTTTTTTAGTCTTCCAGAATCTTGTAGGAAATATCAGGCTGAGATAAAATGAAAGCGCCTGCCATTTGAAAAGGGGGGAGATCATGGACAGCTTTTTGAAAAGTATACTGGACAAGCTGCCGCCGTGGTTTTACAGCTTGTCTGCCGTGCTGTTCCTTTTGGTGCTCATCATCTTTTTCGGCATGACCCTGTTTGGAGCTTCCCGCATCACCCGATCGATGAACAGCATCATGAGCCGGGACCGGCGGATCGAGCATTTGAACGACCGTCTCCATGAAGCGGTGCAACGCGCCGAAAGGCAGGACAATGTCGCTTCTCAGCTGGCGACCGCCTGCGGCAACTTGAGTCCGCTGCTTCATCAATTGAACGGCTTGCGCTCCCATTTGAACTTGATGACCCGCATGAGTGAGATCGAGTCGCTGGCGCAGCGATGCCTCGATACGCTCTCTTCGGACATCAAGGTCAGTGCGGGCGGACGCCACCGGTGCGCTTTGTGGGTGCAGCAGGATGAGACGCTGTTGCTCGTGTTCGCCAGCTCGGGTTTCCCCAAGACTCATCCCGGAAGCCGCAAGCTGCACATTCACCGGTCCATCGCCGGACGTTGTCTGCGTAAAAGGCAGTTGATCCATGTGGACGACGTGACAGAGGACGACGACTGGGAGCCGAATCACGATTCCAAATCCCCTTATGGCTCCCTCATATGCGTGCCGGTCAGCACCTGGGTCGTCTTGACGGTGGACGGCATCCAGCCGATGAGTCGGGAAGTCGAATTGCTGTGTGAACTGTATGGAGTACTCTTCGAAGGCATCTTTCAGGAGCAGGTCAGCACGGTTCAGAGCTTGGCCGGCGATAAGTTGGTTGACGAGGCGAGTGCCACTGGCGCTTAGAGCCATTATATGGTAAAATCGAACCCGGAAGGGGTGTGGATCCGTGGTTCGTCTTAGGCAGATACCTTTCATTCGTGTGGTCGCGCAGGCCGCACTGGAACAAAATAAGCTGACCCCGGTCAGTTATGACGGAGTGATTCAGTGGATCAACGAGATCGAGCGGCAATCCCTTACTCAGATGAACGATCAGGCGATTCGTCAGGCAAGTGCGGTTTTGATCCGCAGGCTGAACCGAACGGTGCCGCTGATTTGAGTTTACAGGCGATGGATGATTAACGGCTTCGCTCTTCCTGACGGAAGGCGAAGCCGTTTTTGCTTGAGTGGACGTTCACGGCCTGTTCCGTTATAATGTGCTGAGAATTGAGAAGGAGTGGTCTAACCGATGCCACTGTCGTGTGGAATCGTCGGGCTGCCCAACGTGGGCAAATCGACTTTGTTTAATGCGATTACGCAAGCGGGCGCTGAGTCCGCCAATTATCCGTTTTGTACGATCGACCCGAACGTAGGGGTTGTTGAAGTTCCGGACGAACGACTGCAGAAGCTGGCCGATATTGTCGTGCCGAACCGGATCGTTCCGACGGCTTTCGAATTTGTCGACATCGCAGGTCTCGTGAAAGGCGCCAGCCGCGGAGAAGGGCTCGGCAACAAGTTCCTGGCCAACATTCGCGAGGTCGACGCCATCGTCCATGTGGTGCGCTGCTTCGAAGACGAGAATGTCACCCATGTATCCGGCAAGGTGGACCCGATTAATGACATCGAGGTGATCAACCTCGAATTGATTTTGGCGGACATGGATTCGGTGGAACGCCGAATGGACCGTACGCGCAAGAGCCTCAAGGGCGGCGACAAGAAGAACGCTCAGGAGATGGAAGTGCTGGAGCGGATCAACGCAGCGCTACAGGCCGAGAAGCCCGCGAGAAGCGTCGAATTGACGGAAGACGAGAAGCAGTTGGTGCGGGATCTGCATCTGCTGACGATCAAGCCGGTTCTCTACGCCGCCAACGTCAGTGAGAGCGAAGCTGCCGACTCCGAAGGCAATCCTTATGTGCAGCGGGTACGGGAATTCGCCGCGGCCGAAGGCTCCGTGATGGTGTCGATCAGCGCCAAAGTGGAGAGCGAAATCGCCGAGCTCGAAGGCGAGGACAAAGCTTTGTTCCTCGAGGAGCTCGGTTTGAAGCAGTCCGGCCTCGACCGGCTCATCAGCGCGGCATACAAGCTGCTCGGACTCTACACTTACTTCACAGCGGGCGTGCAGGAAGTACGCGCATGGACGATTCGCAGAGGAACGAAGGCTCCGCAAGCGGCCGCAGTTATTCATACCGATTTCGAACGGGGATTCATCCGGGCGGAGGTTGTGTCCTATCACGATTTGGTCAACTCCGGTTCCATGACGGCAGCGCGGGAGAAGGGGCAGTTGCGGTTAGAGGGCAAAGAGTACGTGGTAGCGGACGGAGACGTCATGCACTTCCGGTTTAACGTATAAGTAGTGACGCGAATGGCGGCCTTCGGGCCGCTTTTTTGTTTTGTGGTTTGGGCTACCAATGGTGAAAACTGCTGCGTCTAGCGTAATGTCGTCACTCGGGTGCCAAAGTGCACCCGAAGCTGTTGATTGCTCGTAATGTCCTCATTCGGGTACCAAAGTGCACTTGAATCTACAGTTAGTCTGCGGTTGAGGGGGTTTAGAGGGGATTTAAGTGCACTTTGGTACTTGGATGACGGAAACAAGGGTGTTTGATGAAATTGGAGTGTATTTAGGCACCTGGGGGCGACAGGAACTGGCGCTCCAAACGGTAACGGTCCATGATCTCGTACCCGCCCGAAGTTCCGGCATAGGACACGACCGGTATACCGGCATAGGACACGACCGGTATACCGGTATATTGGATGGTTTCCACGTCGCGGTAAATCGTGCGCAGCGAAACTTCAAAGCGGTCCGACAGCTCTTTGGCGCTGATCCGTTTCCGGTTAAGCAGCAGCATCGTAATGGCGAGCAGACGGTCCAGCTTCATAGCTTTTTCTCGTAGCAGAGGCTATATTTGCAATCCGCAGCTACGATTCGATTCTCCAAATTCTCCATGACTAAACCCCATCCCGCGAATTTTTCGACTGGGTCTATTTTAGGGGAAAAGGGGCAAACAGGGCAAACGGTAAATGCCCGCGTTCAAGGGTTGCAGGGATGTGATATAATAAAGGATGCAATCTGCCGCATCCTGAGGGATCGGCCCATTAACGGAGGGTGAGGAAAGTGCTGGACCGTCTGCAAGCGTTGGCGGATCGATATGATAAATTAAGCGAGCTGCTGTGCGATCCCGATGTGGTGGGTGACACCGCACGGCTGCGCTCTTATTCGAAGGAACAGTCAGGTCTCGAGGAAGCGTATCGGGCCTATTTGGAATATAAAACGGTTGTCGAACAGTTGACCGGTGCCAAAGCGATGCTGGAAGAGAAGCTCGACGACGAAATGCGGGACATGGTTAAGCTGGAAATTGAGGAGCTCGTTGCCCGCAAGGCGGAACTGGAAGATCGGGTTCGCATCCTGCTGCTGCCTAAAGATCCGAACGACGGCAAAAATGTGATTGTGGAAATCCGCGGAGCTGCGGGCGGGGAAGAGGCGAATTTGTTCGCCGCCGAGCTATACCGGATGTACGCCAAATATGCGGACAGCCAAGGCTGGCGCACGGAACTGCTCGAGGCGAACGTAAGCGATCTCGGAGGTTTTAAGGAAGTCATTTTCACCATTCAGGGAGCGGATGCTTTCCGCAAAATGAAATACGAGAGCGGCGCGCATCGAGTGCAGCGGGTGCCGGAAACGGAATCCGGCGGCCGCATTCACACGTCCACTTCCACGGTCGTTGTCATGCCGGAAGCGGCGGAACTCGACATCGAGATTTCCGACAAGGATATCCGCGTCGATACGTTCTGCTCGAGCGGCGCCGGCGGCCAGTCGGTTAACACGACGAAGTCGGCTGTACGTGTGACGCACGTGCCGACGGGAATCATGGCCACGTGCCAGGACGGCAAGTCGCAGAACGACAACAAGGCCAAGGCGCTTCAGGTGCTTCGCGCCCGGATCATGGATGTGAAGCAGCAGGAAGAGGAAGCCAAAGTGTCCGGTGAACGCCGGGAGAAGATCGGTACCGGTGACCGGAGCGAACGCATTCGGACATATAACTTTCCGCAGAGCCGGGTGACGGATCATCGCATCGGGCTCACGCTGCACAAGCTGGATGCCGTGCTGAACGGAGACATGAACGAAATCGTGCATACGCTGACGCTCGCGGAACAAGCGGCGGTGCTCGAACGCGAGAATATGGGGTAAGGCAGGAGGCGCTTGGCGTGAACGGCGGTGGAGAGTTGACGCTTCAGGTGGTTTGGCGCCTGGGCGCGGAACGATTGAGCGAAGCAGGGATAGAAGAAGCGGCCGCGGATGCGGAGCTTCTTCTTTTGCATTTGCTCGGCATGAGCAAGGCGGAATTGCTGCGCGATTGGCGGGAGCCGTTCCCGGCGGAACACGGGGACGCCTGGGAAAGCTTGCTGCGCCGGCGAGAGTCGGGGGAGCCGGTGCAATATATCGCCGGGGAGCAATATTTTTGCGGGCGGCGGTTTGCGGTTTCGCCGGCGGTGCTCGTGCCGCGGCCGGAGACGGAGCTTCTGGCGGAAGCGGTGCTCGCTGCAGGCGACCGGTTGTGGCCGGCGGCGGGCGGCGGGACGCCGGTTGTGCTGGACGTCGGCACGGGCAGCGGTGCCTTGGCCGTGACGATTGCGGCGGAGCGGCCGGGTTGGCGGGTGCTGGCGAGCGACTTGTCGCCGGATGCATTGTCGGTGGCGCGGAGCAATGCTCTCGCACACGGTGTGGACGGGCGGGTGCGTTTCGTGCAGGGCGATTTGCTGCAGCCTTTCGTCGCGGAGGCCGGGGGCGAGCCGATCGATGTGCTGGTTTCCAATCCGCCGTATATTCCGTCGGCCGATTTGCCGGGGTTACAGCGGGAGGTGCGGGAATATGAGCCGCATCTTGCACTTGACGGCGGCGGCGACGGACTTGAGCCGTACCGGCGCATGGCTGTGCAGATGCGGCTGCTGCCCAAGCTGCCCCGGCTCGTCGCGTTCGAAGTAGGCGCGGGACAAGCTGACGACGTTGCGTCGCT
>JAQBPQ010000084.1 GCA_028287445.1 Cohnella sp. | reverse complement strand
CGGGATGGACGCACCGCTGGTGTACCAGTTGTTCCGCCAGGAGCATCGCTGGGTAGCCAAGTGCGGGAGGGATAAGCGCTGAAAGCATCTAAGCGCGAAGCCCGCCTCAAGATGAGATTTCCCAATTAGTAAGACCCCTTGGAGAACACGAGGTTGATAGGCTCGGGGTGGAAGCGCAGTAATGCGTGCAGCTGACGAGTACTAATCGGTCGAGGGCTTATCCTAAAATGTTTGCCAACGGCAAACATGCTTCGGAAGCATAAGCTAGCTCAGCGTAAGCACAGGTAACAAGATGATGTTTCCTAGCACGAACACTTTCGTTTCGCATTCAGTTTTCAAGGCGCAAGCCTGCAATGCGTTGCTTTGCAACGCTATCTGCAGTTATGCGGGCTGTGACGATTTCATCGCACAGTGGCGCAAGCTTTGAGCGGCAACTATTGCCGCTGTACATGCAGGGCGAATCCATGATATGATCGGGTTCGTTATCATTTTGTGGCGGCGTAGCTCAGCTGGCTAGAGCGTTCGGTTCATACCCGAAAGGTCGGGGGTTCGATCCCCTCTGCCGCTACCACTTATATGGAGGCTTAGCTCAGCTGGGAGAGCATCTGCCTTACAAGCAGAGGGTCGGGGGTTCGATCCCCTCAGCCTCCACCATCCTTAATCCGCAATCATTATTTGGAGCTGTGGTGTAGTGGCCTAACATGCCTGCCTGTCACGCAGGAGATCGCGGGTTCGAATCCCGTCAGCTCCGCCATTTTTTTACTTAAGCACAATTTCACGGCTCGGTAGCTCAGATGGTAGAGCAGAGGACTGAAAATCCTCGTGTCGGCGGTTCGATTCCGTCCCGAGCCACCATTGTATGTTCCGAATAGGCGATGCGAATAACGCAGACCCTGAAGGAGAATCGTGGAGGCTTAGCGAAGTGGCTAAACGCGGCAGACTGTAAATCTGCTCCCTCTGGGTTCGGTGGTTCAAATCCATCAGCCTCCACCATTTTTTACCCCAAAAAGTAAAGTGAAGCGTTAGCAGCAAATTCCGATTACTTTTCGGGGACCCCGGTAACACGAGCCATTAGCTCAGTTGGTAGAGCACCTGACTTTTAATCAGGGTGTCGAAGGTTCGAGTCCTTCATGGCTCACCACCATAAACATCGAAGCAGACGCATAAGCGTCTGTTTTTTTGATTTCCGGAATGTACAAAAACGGAATCCAATTCCGCTAATTGCACTTTTGTATGACCTAGTAACTGAATGGGAATCGTTAAGGCAAAGTCGCTACCGGAGGCACGCCTATCGACGGCTTGGCATCCGGGGTGTGTGTCATTTCTTCGCTCACGCTTTTTGTGGCTTCCCTATTCGAGGATCAACCAGTAACAGCCACCGATCCTGGATGCGGCTATCGTTTTCACGTATCCTTCCTCTATTTAATTGCTGCGGTTTTTTCCCTTCTCTCCATCGTGATTCTGTTGGCGCTCCGCTGACGACGTTCCCCGGGGGCATGTGAAGTGTGATACAATACACGCAAGATACAGGCTGGCAAAGGGGAAAGCCATGCAAAAAACACAATGGAAGCAATTGGAGCAGTTGCTTGGTGACGGTGCGACTAGCAGAACGCTCACTTCGGAAGAGTGGGAACAGGGCGGCGGCAGCAAACATCCGGAGCCCGGGGATCAGATGGGTTTATCCCACGGGTTACGGTTCGTGACCAGAGTCGCAGGTCAAGAAATACACGTTCTCGAGACCTCCATGCCGCTATCGGTATTGGAGCAGGATCTGATTCGTATGCTTCTGCAGCAAAAAGGCACCCGGACGTCCGGGGCATTTTCGGATCTGGAGCGTCAGGCCCGGCGGCTTGGCGATTGGATTGGGCAATGTGTTGCCGCCGGCGATTGGCGGGCGGAAGTGCCGGATCGCGCGGAGCTTCGGACCCGGTTGTTCGACGGGATGATCCCCTTCCTGCTGCTGCATGAACAGGCGGAAGAGAAGGGGCCTTCCTACGGCGAATTGGACAAGGCCCTTCGTTCGTTCATCACCGAAGAAACGTTGCTTGTGCCTCTGAGGGAACATGAATGGCTGATCCTTACCTCGGATCGGCTTCTTGTGGAAGCGGAAACAGCGGATGACGAAGTGGTGGAAGGACATGAAAGAAAAGTGATTCTCGGGTCGCTCGGTTCGGGGCTGCATCAGATGGTCACGGGCGAGTGGGGCGGAGAATGTCATATTGCAGTCGGTGAGCCGATTGACCCTACAGAAAGTGTTGTCCATACTGTGGCCATACTTCGCGAGACCATTCAACTCGGGCGTAAGTTCCACGTGGGCATGCAGGTACACTTACCGTGGCTGATCCATTTGGAACGGCTGCTGAACGGCATTCCGGAACCGGCGCGGATCCGATTCGTCGAGGAGATGATGGGCAGACCGGATCTGTTCAACGACGCCGAGACGGTGTCAACACTCGACGCTTTTTTCTCCATGGACTGCAATGTGAGCGAAACCGCCAAAAAGCTGTTCATTCACCGCAACACGCTTTTGTACCGGCTCGACAAGATCAAACAGGAAGCGGGACTCGACGTCCGCTCGTTCAACGATGCCGTATTGGTCCGCATCTTGCTGTTATTGTACAAAGTCACGAAAAGGAAATGAATTTTTTGTACGCTTTGTGCATAGTCATTTCGCCCAGGTGTGAGGTAATATAGTAATGTACCTTAAACGAGTGTTAGGGGGAAATTTCAATGGCAGGCGTACGTTTGGAAAATGTTTCCAAAAAATATGCTGGAACTGACAAAGCATCGGTATCCGACTTCAGCCTCGATATTCAGGACAAGGAATTTCTCGTTCTGGTCGGTCCTTCCGGCTGCGGCAAATCGACCACGCTGCGGATGATCGCGGGCCTCGAGGAAATTTCCGAAGGCAAACTGTACATCGGTGACCGTATCGTGAACGATGTAGCTCCGAAAGACCGCGACATCGCGATGGTGTTCCAGTCCTACGCTCTTTATCCCCATATGAACGTATACCAGAATATGGCGTTCGGTCTGAAGCTGCGTAAATTCCGCAAAGACGAAATCGAGCGCCGCGTGCGCGAAGCCGCTCGTACCCTGGAAATCGAACATCTGCTCGAACGCAAGCCGAAGGCCCTGTCCGGTGGTCAACGCCAACGGGTTGCCTTGGGACGCGCAATTGTCCGCGAACCGCAAGTCTTCCTGATGGACGAACCGCTCTCCAACTTGGATGCCAAGCTGCGTACCCAAATGCGGGCGAACATCTCCAAGCTGATGAAACGTCTGGAGACGACTTGCATCTACGTTACCCATGACCAGACGGAAGCCATGACGATGGGCGATCGCATCGTCGTAATGAAAGACGGATTCATTCAACAATCCGCTACACCGGAAGTCCTTTACAACCATCCGGTTAACCTCTTCGTCGCAGGATTCATCGGCGCTCCCGCCATGAACATGCTGACGGGTCAGCTTGTTGAAGACGGCGGTTCCGTGCGCTTCCACGCAACGGGCATCAATGTGGAAGTTCCGGCAGGCAGAGCGCAAGCACTGCGGAGCAAAGGTTATATCGGACGCGAAGTTATCTTCGGCGTTCGTCCGGAAGATATTCATGAAGAACCGGTATTCATCGAGGCATCGCCTAACAGCATCATTAATGCCGGCATTGAAGTGTCCGAGAATCTCGGCCACGAGATGTTCCTGTATCTGACCGGCCTGGGCAAAGACAACGTCATCGCCCGCGTCGACGGCCGCTCCGGTCTGCGTGAAGGCCAAAACATCAAATTGGCTATCGATATGAATAAAGTTCACGTGTTCGATAAGGACTCGGAATTGAACGTCTTCGAAGCTTAATCATACCAACAACTAACCGCTCGGCCATTGGCCGGGCGGTTTTTGCTTTTAATCGCGTGAAACATTCATTGATTTAAGGGCTTATTTTCGTTACGATGAAGAGTGAAGCGGCAAATACGAAAGGAGCTGTACGATGCCTAAAAAAGTAAGGGTTTCCGAACTCGTGCAGCAATTTCACCTCGAAGTCGTGGCGGGTGAAGACGGATTGCGGCGTACGATCGAGACCGACGACTTAAACCGGCCAGGTCTGGAAATGGCAGGTTATTTCAATTATTATCCGGCCGAACGGGCCCAAATTTTGGGAAGAACCGAACTGGCTTTTTTGGAGACGCTGACGACGGAATTGCGACGGGATCGTATGGAACGGCTCTGCGATGAGCAGACGCCTTGCATCATCATCACGAGAGGACAGCAGGCGCCGGTCGAGCTGATGGAGATCGCGAATGCCCGTCATTTCCCCGTGCTTCGCAGCGGCATGGCGACGACCATTCTGCTGAGCCGGATCACGAACTTTTTGGAGAAACAGCTCGCTCCATCCGCGACGATTCACGGCGTCCTCGTGGACGTATACGGCGTGGGCATGCTGATTACCGGCGGAAGCGGCATCGGCAAAAGCGAGACGGCTTTGGAACTGATCAAGCGGGGACATCGGCTGGTAGCCGATGACGCGGTGGAAATCCGCCAGACGTCAGACAACAATTTATATGGAAGCGCTCCTGATTTGATCCGGCATTTGTTGGAAATCCGCGGGTTAGGGATCCTGAACGTTATGACCTTATTCGGTGCGGGAGCGGTGCTTAGCCAGAAGAATATCAGCCTGGTGGTTAAGCTTGAGATATGGCAGCAGGACAAACAGTATGACCGGTTGGGTCTGGATGAAGAAACCACCAAGATCCTCGACACGGAAGTGCTGCTGCTGACGGTTCCCGTACGGCCCGGACGAAATCTTGCCGTTATTCTCGAGGTGGCGGCCATGAATTTCCGGCTCAAACGGATGGGCTACAACGCTGCGCAGCAATTCACGAATAAACTGACCGAGGCGATTGCCGAGGACGATTACGAATAGTCGGGACGGAGGACAAACAATGCTGCTCATGAAGTTGGATCCGATCGCATTTACGCTGGGACCCTTATCGGTGCACTGGTATGGTATTATTTTGGGGCTAGGAGCGCTGGTTGGTTTGATGCTGGCCATTCAGGAAGGAAAGCGGTTCGGCATTACGCCAGACTTTTTCCTCGACCTGCTGTTGTACGGGGTTCCTTCCGCCATCATCGGAGCCCGGATCTATTACGTTGCGTTCAAATGGGACTATTACCGCAACCATCTCATGGAAAGTTTTCAAATTTGGAACGGGGGCATCGCGATTTACGGCGCCCTCATCGGAGCCTTGATTTGCGGGTACTTCTATACTCGCGCGAAGGGATACCGATTCTGGCGCATCGTCGACATCTGCGCACCGTCCCTGCTGGTCGGCCAAATGATCGGACGTTGGGGGAACTTCGTCAATCAGGAAGCCTACGGCGGCCCGGTGGAGGAATCGTTCCTTCGCAAGACGCTTCACCTTCCCGCGTTTATTGTGAATCAAATGAATGTGGATGGGATTTACCATCACCCGACCTTCTTCTATGAATCCATGTGGAGTTTACTGGGCCTGATCATTCTTTTCATCATTCGGCGCCAAAAGTTTTTAAAAGTCGGCGAGTTGTTCATGGTTTATATCATTTGGTATTCAATCGGCCGCTTTTTCATCGAAGCGCTTCGCACTGACAGTCTGGCGTTCAAAGGTCCGGATTGGCTGGCTTCCCTCATACATGGTTTATGGTCGCCCATGACGATCGCATTTGAGGAAGGTTATCTGGATCCCGCCTACGGCAACGTTCGAACGTCGCAGTTGCTCGCTGTATTGATCGTAGTGGCAGGCGTTATCTTCTTTGTGATTCGTCGTGTTACAGGACAAGCCGACGAACGTTATCTCGATCCGCTCACAAGGCGCGGCGACGTGTCAGAAGTGGCCGCCGAGGAAGCAGCGATAGAAGCGGCGCCGGCAGAACCGGCGGGGAAACCGGATGCCGTCGAAGAAATCGTACAAGCAGGCGCCGACACCAAGAATGGAGACAAACAGCTGGATGACTAACGAAGTGAAGGCTGTCCTGTTCGATCTGGACGGCACGATTGTCGACACGAATGAGCTGATTATTCAATCCTTTTTGCATGCATTGAAAGGGGCGGTTCCGGAAGATTTCGGCCGGGAGCACATTATTCCGAGTATGGGTGAACCTTTGACCGATCAGCTCCAACAGTTCTCCGGACTGGAAGACGTGACGGCAATCACCCATGCTTACCGGGAATACAATTATTTAAAACATGATGAGATGGTCGCCTTGTTCCCTGGTGTGGCGGAAGTGTTGCCCATCCTTCGGCAGCACGGCATTCAGCTCGGTGTTGTCACGACCAAAATGCGTCCGACCACCGAAAGAGCGCTGAAGATGTTCGGGTTGATCGAACAAATGGGAACGATTATTACGTTGGACGAAGTGGAACATGCAAAACCACATCCGGAACCCGTCCAGAAAGCGATGCAGGCGCTTGGAGCACATCCGGATCATACGATCATGGTAGGTGACAGCACGGTAGATATCGAGTCGGCCCGGCGGGCGGGTGCTATTCCGGTGGGAGTCGCTTGGTCGCTTAAAGGGGAACACGTCCTACGGACGGCCGGAGCCGTGCACATCTTGCACAACATGGAACAGTTGTTGACCTTATGTGGAATCGAGGTTGCCGAGGCTTGAGAAACGTGGAGCGGTTTCCGGTGGAAGGGCCCAACTCGCTATGGCAAGTATATCGGACCGTATCCAGATGGAAAGCGGTCCGCAATTTCGTGTTTATTCAACTGGCGAGGTATTGTCCTAGCTTGCCCGTGAAAAACTGGATATACCGTCACATTCTCGGCATGAAGGTCGGCGATCACACAGCGTTTGCGCTGATGGTGATGGTCGACGTCTTTTTTCCGGAACGGATATCGATTGGTAACAACTCGATTATCGGCTATAACTCCACACTGCTAACGCATGAATATTTAATCGAAGAGTATCGGCTTGGCAACATTTCCATCGGTTCAAACGTTCTAATAGGGGCTAATGTAACTGTACTTCCCGGGGTGAGCATCGGGGATCATGCGGTGGTCGCGGCAGGCGCCGTCGTCCATCGCAATGTGCCCGCGTTTGCCAGGGTCGGAGGAAATCCGCTGCGGGAGCTTTGACTGTCCCGCAATCCGGGTATCTCATCCGCCAATCCATTTCATTTTTGACAGGAGCTGCTCCATGGCTGCATTATCCCGACGAAAAAAACAGGTGCTGTTTCTTGCTCTGATTTTCATAGTATTGTTATCCGCTATATGCTACTGGAGGTTTCGTCCGGACACCGTAAACCGGGCCCCGCACCAGCAGTTGCAGCCGGTGAAAGCAACGGGAGCGACACATGCCTCCTATGATGTCATCGTGGCCGGCACCGATCCGGAAGGCATTGCAGCTGCCGTGTCGGCGGCGAGGAACGGGCTGAAGGTGCTGCTCGTGGACGGCCGGAACCGTGATATATTGGGCGGTTTATTGACGGAAGGGTGGCTCAACTCGTTGGATCTGAACTACTCTCCCAAACAGCAGCCTTTGACCGGCAAGCATAATTTTCTGAATAAAGGACTGTTTCAGGAATGGTACGATCAGATCGAAGGGACGTCGTTTGACGTCAACACGGCGGCCAACGTTTTCAACAAGATGGTGTCTGATGAGAAAAATATCGACCTTTTGCTGAAAGTGCATAAAATGGAGCCGGTTCTCGATGGCAGCCGGGTTACGGGATTGCGAGTGGTGAAAGAAGACGGAGCGGAGGTTTCGATCGGGGCGAAGGCGCTGATCGATGCCACCCAAGATGCGGATATCGCTGCAGCGGCGGGAGTTCCTTATACCTTCGGTCGTCAAGATATCGGCCAGCCCGACGCACGTATGGCGGTTACCCTGGTGTTCAAGATGAGCGGGGTCACCCAGACCTTGTGGGATTCGTTCGGCAAACATCGTGGATCCCAGATCGATAAAATGAGCGGCTGGGGATTCCCTGAAGCCAGAAATTACGTCTCCAGCAACCCGAAGCGGGTAAAGCTGCGCGGTCTGAACATCGGACGGCAAAATGATGACACGATCCTGATCAATGCGATGCACATCTATGATGTGAATCCGATCGATCCGAAGTCGGTGCAGGACGGTCTGGCGATCGGGCGCAAGGAAGCTCCTTTGATCGTCAATTATTTGAAAAAGACGTTTAAGGAATTCCGGGATATGCAGTATGCAGGCACGGCTCCCGAGCTTTACGTACGGGAAAGCCGTCACATGAAGGGCGAGTATCGGCTGAAGATGACCGATCTGATGACCAACCGGGATCAATGGGATGCCATTGCCTATGGCTCCTACGAAGTCGACATTCAAAGCACGAGTCCTCAAGATCCGGGTGCAGTGATGATGAAGCCCAGACAGTATGGAGTTCCGTTCCGCTGTCTCGTTCCCCGTAATCTCGACGGGATACTGGTTGTGGGCAGAGCTGCGAGTTTCGACTCCTTACCGCACGGAAGCGCGCGCGTCGTTCCGCTTGGCATGGCGACGGGGCAGGCTGCGGGAGCTGCCGCCAAGCTGGCTGTTGTCAAGGGTGTGTCGTTCCGGGAGATGTCCAGGTCGAAGCCGGATATTCAGGAATTGAGGAAGTTGCTCACGCAACAAGGCATGGACTTCACACAAAACGTTATTCCTAAGCCCGAATACGCCAAAAATAAAGATTATCCCGGACTGCTCGCTGCCGCAAGCATGTATCTGACGGTAGGCGGTAAAGACAACAAGCATTTCGATCTGGACATGCCGTCCAATGTGAAGCGATTTTATTACGATATGATGATGGTCAAAAAGGTTCATCCTACCTTTTTCACTGGAAATCCACCACATGCGATTGCCTCTGGGACAGATTCGGCGAAACTCCCGCTGAGCTTGAATCAGGCGGCTTACATCATCGCGTTGAGCGCTGGGCTTCAGGCAAAGCCGGAAACGGCGTTGGATGAGTTGAAAAAGCGAAAATGGCTGAGCGACAGCACATTGGCAACGTTCTCGAACTCCAATGAGCTGACCAATGGAGATTCTTTTATGCTTGTCCGTGATGTCGTGGAACGGTATGCCGGAGTGAAATATCAGTAGATCGATGAGCCCCCTGAGCGATCGGGGGGTTTTGTGTTCCGTGTTTCTTGACGCTCCCGGGGTTTCATGCTAAAGTGAGAAAAACTCTTTATTTTGGTAGTATGGTAGCGCACTAAAGCGAAGGATGCAGAGCACAGCCCAAGCGGCTTGAAGGCTTAAGAGTGGAACGAGGTGCTTAGGTTGTCAAAACCGAAAGGGTTTGAAAAGCCGATCGGCGTCAAGGATTATTTGCCCCATGCCGTAGTCAAGCTGCGGCGAATCGAGCGGAACGTGTTGGACTGCATGAACCGCTGGGGTTATGAACAGATCGTGACGCCGACGATGGAATATTACGATACGGTTGGGGTGGCGAGTTCGACATCCGACCAGAAATTGTTTAAATTGCTGAATCAACGAGGAACCACGATCGTATTGCGATCCGATATGACCGCGCCCATCGCACGGGTGGTAGGTTCATTGCTCAAGGATCAGCCGTTTCCGCTGCGTCTCAGCTATCACGCCAATGTGTTCCGCGCTTTCGAGGAGGATGCGGGGCGTGAGGCGGAGTTTTATCAAACGGGTGTGGAGTTCGTGGGCGATCCGTCCCCGGAGGCGGATGCGGAAGTGATCGCGCTGGCCATCGCTTCGCTCAAGGCAGCCGGTGTTCAGTCGTTCAAGATGGCGGTCGGGCATGTCGGCTTCCTCAATGGGCTGTTCGAGGAGACGCTGCCGGGCCGATCGGAGGAACAGGAGGCGCTGAAGTCTTGTTTGCTGCAGCGGGACCATGTGGGCTATCGGGAGATTCTGAGCTCGCTGTCGCTGAATGAGACTTGGCGGCTGGAGTTGGAGGGGATTCTCCGTCTTCGCGGCGGCCAGGAAGTGTGCGACCAAGCGATGAATCTAAGCGGCAACGCGGGCGCGCGCGCAGCCATCCACCATCTGTGCGAGGTCTGGGATGTGCTGGCTGCCTATGGCGTGCAGGAACATGTGCTGATCGATTTAACGATGATCGGCGATTTTTCCTATTATACGGGCATGACATTTGAAGGATATGCGTCGCATCTGGGTTTTCCGGTATGCAGCGGCGGCCGGTACGACAACTTGCTCGCGCAGTTCGGCCGGCCGGCTCCGGCCACCGGATTCGCGCTCAAAACGACGCGGATTCTGGAAATGGTGGAGGAAGATTCGCAGCAGCCGGGGAGAACGCTCGTCGCCTATGCCGTGTCGGAAAGATCGGCGGCGTTAGCGGAAGCCCAAAGGCTTCGTGCGACGGGCCGTGCTGTCGTGACGGAGATCATTGCCGGCCGTGCTGCGATTGCGGATTTGCTGCGTGATTACGGCGGCGGGTTGTTTACTTATCACGGGGCGGAATATGACGGGCTGATCGTGTTCCCCACCGTGGATGGGGGGAATACGCATGACGGATAGCGGCGGTGTTTTGAAGGTCGCCATGCCCAAGGGGCGAATATATAAGCAGGCGAGCAAGCTGTTCCGTGAGGCGGGTTTGCCGATTCCTGAGGATTTCGATGATTCCCGGCGGCTGATCATTCCGGTTCCGGATGCGAATATGGAGTTCATCATGGCCAAGCCGGTAGACGTGCCGACTTACGTGGAATACGGCGTGGCCGATATCGGCATTGTCGGCAAAGATGTCTTGATGGAAGAGAATAAAGACGTCTATGAGCTGCTGGATTTGGGAATCGCCAAATGCCGGATGTCGGTAATCGGACTTCCCGGATGGAAGCCGGTCATTCATCCGCGCGTGGCGACGAAATATCCGAATGTGGCTTCGCAATATTTTCGCGAGCAGGGGCAGCAGGTGGAAGTGATCAAGCTCAACGGATCGATCGAGCTCGCGCCGCTGATTGGATTAGCCGACCGCATCGTTGATATGGTGGAGACGGGACAGACGCTGCGGGAGAATGGTTTGGTCGAGTTGGAGAGCATCTTCCAGATCACGAGCCGGCTTATTGCCAACCGGGTTAGCTACCGATTGAAGAATACGGCCATTCAAGCGCTGTGTGACCGGCTGGGGTTTGCCATTCCGGCGCAAGGAGGGCGATGACGATGTATTTCGGTGCGGCATCGGGCTTCCGCCTGGAGCGGGAGAGTGAATTCGGTTCGCCGGAGCAGAACGCAACGGTCGATGAAGTCGTCTCGGCGGTTCGCCGGGAAGGCGATGCGGCCTTGCTTAGGTATACGGCTGTGTTCGACAAGGTGTCGTTGACTCCTGATCGTCTGCGAGTTACGGCGGATGAGATCGCGGCGGCATACGATCGCGTGGAGGATGAGTTTTTAGCGGCTTTGCGGCAGGCCGCGGCGAATATCAAGGCGTTTCATGAGAAGCAGAAACGCGGCTCGTGGATGGACGTATCGGCCGACGGCACGATGCTGGGCATGGTCATCCGGCCTCTGCGGCGGGTCGGATTGTATGTGCCCGGCGGCAAGGCGGCGTATCCGTCGTCGGTGCTCATGAACGCGATTCCGGCCCAGGTGGCCGGCGTGCCGGAGATCGCGATGGTGACGCCGCCCGGCACCGGAGGGCGCCAAGGGATCGACCCGTACATTCTCGTCGCGGCCGCGGAAGCGGGCGTGACGGAGATTTACCGGGTCGGAGGCGCCCAAGCGGTCGCGGCGCTGGCTTTCGGGACGGCGAGCATTCCCGCCGTCGATAAGATTTGCGGGCCCGGCAACATCTATGTGGCGCTGGCCAAACGCGCCGTGTTCGGCGCGGTGGACATCGACAGCATCGCGGGCCCGAGTGAAATTGCCGTGCTGGCGGACGACAGCGCGGATCCGCGGTTTGTGGCCGCGGATATGCTGTCGCAGGCGGAGCACGACGAGATGGCTTCGGCGGTGCTCGTCACGCCGTCGGAGCCGCTGGCCAGGGCAGTCGTCGCGGAGCTCGACCGCCAGGTGGCTTCGCTGCCGCGGAGGGACATCGCCGCCCGCTCGCTGGCGCAATACGGCGCGGTGCTGCTGGTCGGCAGCTTGGCCGAAGGCGTGGACGTGATCAACAAGCTCGCGCCGGAGCATTTGGAAGTGATGACCGAGGATCCGATGGCATTGCTCGGCGGTATTGAGACGGCGGGGGCGATATTCCTAGGCCCGTACAGCTCGGAGCCGGTCGGCGATTATTTCGCGGGACCGAACCATATTTTGCCGACGAACGGCACCGCCCGCTTCTCATCTCCGCTGAACGTGGATGATTTTCTGAAAAAATCGAGTTTAATCCGATACAGCAAGGAAGCCCTTCTGCGGGATTCGGCCGGCATTGCGACGCTGGCGCGCCACGAAGGGTTGGAAGGCCACGCGAGAGCGGTGGAAATCCGATGGGAAGGCGGGGAAACGAATTGAGTGAATGGATGGAAGGACGCCAAGGGTCCGTATCGCGCAAAACGAATGAAACCGATATTAAGCTGTCATTGAATGTGGATGGATCGGGAGAAGTGACCGTGGAGACCGATGTTCCTTTCCTGAATCACATGCTGGATTTGTTCGCCAAGCACGGTCAGTTTGATCTGAAGGTGGAAGCGCGCGGAGACGTCGATGTGGACGACCATCATACGGTGGAGGACATCGGCATCTGTCTCGGACAAGTGCTGCGGGAATCGCTCGGCGATAAGAAAGGGATCAAACGCTACGCGAGCGTGTTTGTCCCGATGGATGAGGCGCTTGCTCAGGTCGTTATCGACATCAGTAATCGTCCGCACTTCGAGTTGCGGGGGATCGAATTCCCGTCTGCTGCGGTTGGAAGTTTCACCGTGGAGCTGGTGCATGAGTTTCTATGGAAGTTGGCACTGGAAGCGCGGATTACGCTGCACGTCATCGTTCATTATGGACGCAATACGCACCATATGGTCGAGGCCGTGTTCAAAGCGTTAGGGCGTGCGCTCGACGAAGCGACTGCCATCGATCCCCGGGTGAAGGGCGTGCCATCCACGAAAGGAGTGCTGTAAAGGTGATCGCGATCATCGATTACGGCATGGGTAATCTGCACAGCGTCAGCACTGCGATCGAGAAGCTCGGATGGAAAGCGAAGGTGACATCGGATCCGGTGGAGATTTCGGCCGCCGACGGAGCGATTCTTCCGGGTGTCGGCGCTTTTGGAGACGCAATGGCGTTCTTGAATGAGACGGGGCTGGACGCGGTTGTGAAGGAGTATGCCGCGTCGGGTAAGCCGTTGTTAGGCATATGTCTTGGAATGCAGCTATTATTTTCAGAAAGCGAAGAACACGGCCGGCATGATGGGCTTGGTTTGCTGCCGGGCCGCGTCGTGCGTTTTCAAGGCCAGTACAAAGTGCCCCATATGGGGTGGAACGAGCTGATCTTCTTGCAGGAAAGCCTGCTGTTCCAAGGCTTGGAGCCAGGACATGTGTATTTCGTGCACTCGTTTCACGTCCTGCCTGATCGGCGGGAAGACTTGCTGGCCGTCACGGATTATCATCAGCCCGTCACTGCTATCGTAGGACGAGGTTCGTTGTTTGGAATGCAGTTCCATCCGGAGAAAAGCGGCGAACTCGGCATCGAGTTGTTGAAGCGTTTCTTGGAGTTGGCTGAGCACAAAGCGGATGGAGTGTCGGACTCGCGGGCTCCTAACACGTTTCAATGACGCATATGCTCACTTCACTGAAAACTAGTACGATAAATGATGGTTGCCGCTTACTACTACCATTGGTCCCGTTAATCTTTCACAAGCTAAAAGATAACCCATTAAACAATGCCCTTTCGGAGGTTTAACGTATGTCCAAGTTCGTCATCTATCCCGCGATTGACATTCGGGACGGCAAATGCGTCCGGCTTGTCCAGGGTGATTATAACCAAGAAACGATATACAACGAAGATCC
>JAQBPQ010000061.1 GCA_028287445.1 Cohnella sp. | reverse complement strand
CAGCAAGGTGCTGGATGACTGGTACGAAACGAACGATTCGATGGAACACGTCGGTTAATTGCTGCCCTGACACATCGGTATCATAAGGCCCGCGGGACGGTTGTCCGGCGGGTCTTACTTTATCATTCAGGATTTGTAAGTTTGCACCACTCATCTCTGAATGATCTCCGACATAAACGTTAAACGCCGCGATGCGGACGGTGATAGCCGTTTATACTTGGGAAAGATTCGACAGTTCGAGCCGTCGCGTTTCTCGTCCCGGCAATTGCGACAGAAAGATCCGCAGATCCGGATAATCCTCCAGATTAAGCGAGTAGTACACCCATTGCCCGCGTTTGGTTTCCCGCACGAGTCCCGCGCTTCGCAGCTTGCGCAGATGCTGGCTTGTATTGGGCTGACTAGCGCCGAGCAATTGCGTCATGTCGGTTACGGATAATTCCCTCTCCTGCAGCAGCGCCAAAATCGAGAGGCGAATGGGATCGCCCAACAGCTTCAGCAGCTCCGCCATTTCCGCGAGTTCTGCGATCGTTCCATGTTCGCTCATGGCTGCCTATCCTCTTTTCCTGAACAACGAGTCTGCGATTTATGCTTATATCATTATATAATACATTAGTAAATTAGAGTGTGAAATTTTAAGATTCACGAGTAAATCGCGGTTGCCCGCGTCTGCTCTTATAAACTCGCCTTCAGCCGGTCAAAAAAACCGGCGATCGCCATTTGGGCGGCGCCCATCATGGCGGATCTTGCGCCCAACTCCGCGAACAGCAGCTGCACGTTCCGTAAGTGAAATCCGAGTGTGCGCTGCACGACGGTCCGTCGGAGCGAGGTTTCAATCCACGGACGGGCTTGGCTCATCCGGTTGCCGATGATGACCGCATCGGGGTTAAACACGTTCACGATATTGGCAATGCCGATCCCCAGAAATTCGCCGATCTCCTCCAGCAGGGCAAGCACTTCCTCGCGTCCCGCCTCCGCCGCAGCCAATAGGCTGTCCAGATCCTCGATACCGAGAGGCGCCGCCTTCTCCAGAAGCGCCCGTTCCGATGCATACATCTCCCAACAGCCCCGGTTGCCGCAGCTGCAGGGTTTACCGAATGCATCCACCGACAGATGTCCCATTTCTCCCGAGAAGCCGGACGCGCCTTTATAGAGGTTCTTGTGCAAAATAAGCCCAGTACCGATTCCGATCCCGACACTTACATAAACGAGATTGTCGATCCGGCGGCCGGCTCCGAAAATTTGCTCGCCCAACGCCCCGGCATTGGCTTCGTTGTCGATGGTGACAGGCAGGCCGTAACGATCGCTGAGCACACGCCGGAGAGGCACTCCCCGCCACTTCAAATTCGGCGCAAACAGCACCGAGCCGGACTCGTCCACGAGACCGGGCACGCCGACGCCGATCCCCGCAATACCGTAAGATGAGGGAGGAGCTTCCGAAAGTAAAGCGTCAATACAGCGGAACAATTCAGCGATAACCGGCTCCGGCTCTAGCCGGTTCAGAGACAGCGTCCGCTCCGCTATAGCGGAGCCGCGGAGATCGCTGAGTACCCCGCGAATATAGTTGACCCCAAGATCAAGCCCGATCGTGTGGCCTGCGTTCGCGATAAACTCCAGCATGACCGGCTTGCGGCCGCCGCTGGAGATTCCCGTTCCGATTTCACGGACAAGCGATCCGTCGATCAAATCCTGCACGAGACTGGACACGGTTGCTTTGTTTAAGCCGGACCGTTCGGAAATTTGGGCACGGGAAAGCGGGGCGCCGCGCAAAATCGTTTCCAGCACGATGGCGGTATTGATGCGTTTAATGAGGGCTTGGTCGCCGGTTGGAGTGGTTGTCATTTCCTTGGGAGAACTCCTCTAAATAGGGTAATTTCATCATAGCATAAGCAATGGTTTGTAACTTAGTTTATTGGATAGACAAACTAAGTTGATGCATGCTATGCTGAAATCAGCGATTCCAATAAAACGCTTTCAAGGAGGAATTTTTCAATGAGTTTATTTCCTAATGTACCGAAAATCGGGTACGAAGGCCGCGGTTCCAAAAACCCGTTCGCCTTCAAACACTACAACGCACAAGAGATGGTTCTCGGCAAAACGATGGAGGAGCATCTTCGGTTTTCCGTTGCCTATTGGCATACGTTTGTCGCAGCGGGCTCCGATCCGTTCGGCGTCGGCACCGCAGTTCGCAGCTGGGATTCCCTGTCACCGCTTGATAAAGCGAAAGCCCGGGTGGAAGCCAACTTCGAGCTGATGGATAAGCTGAACATGCCGTTTTACTGCTTCCACGATGTGGATGTCGCCCCGGAAGGCGCTACGCTCGCCGAGACCAACAAAAACCTCGACATCATCGTCGCCCTTCTGAAAGAGAACATGAAATCATCGGGCAAAAAGCTGCTGTGGAACACGGTGAACCTGTTCACCAACCCCCGCTATGTTCACGGTGCCGGCACGACCAACAATGCCGATGTGTTCGCCTATTCCGCCGCAACCATCAAGAAAGGGCTTGAAGTCGGCAAAGAGCTGGGTGCCGACAACTACGTATTCTGGGGCGGTAGGGAAGGGTATGAGTCGCTGCTGAACACGGACATGAAGCTCGAACTTGATAATTTAGCGCGTCTGCTGCATATGGCCGTCGACTACGCTCAAGAAATCGGCTTCGACGCCCAGTTCCTGATCGAACCGAAACCGAAGGAGCCGACCAAGCACCAATACGATTTCGATGCGGCCGCGGCGCTTGCATTCCTGCAAAGTTATGATCTGAAAAAGCACTTCAAACTGAACCTCGAAGCTAACCATGCCACATTGGCCGGACACACGTTCGAACATGAGCTGCGCACGGCCCGGATCAATGGCGTTCTCGGCTCGATTGACGCGAACCAGGGCGATCTGCTGCTCGGCTGGGACACGGACGAATTCCCGACCGATCTGTATACGTCGACACTCGCGATGTACGAAGTGCTGCAAAACGGCGGATTGGGTCGCGGGGGCGTGAACTTCGACGCTAAGGTGCGCCGTTCTTCCTTTGAGGACGAGGATCTGTTCTACGCTCACATCGCCGGCATGGACTCCTATGCCCGCGGGCTGAAAGCTGCCGCCAAGCTGATCGAGGAACGGGTGTTCGACGACATTCTCGACTACCGCTACCGCAGCTTCCGCGAAGGTATCGGAGCCGAGATCGTGGCCGGCAAAGCAACGTTGAAATCATTGGAAACGTACGTGCTGCAGAACAATCCGATCCGAAACGAATCGGCACGTCTCGAGCAGCTGAAGGCGACTTTGAATGAGGTTATTTTCAGCGTCTGACAGGGTGAGGAGGGATCCGGATGAAATACGTCATCGGCGTCGATCTCGGGACTAGCGCCGTGAAAACGCTGCTGGTCGCACAGGACGGCACGGTTCGGGCGGAGGCGGCCCGCGAATATCCGCTGTACCATGAGAAGTCCGGGTGGAGCGAGCAGGAGCCGGAAGATTGGGTGAAAGGCACGACGGAATCGCTGAAGGAACTGGTGGTGCAATCGGGCATTCGCCTTGAGGATATCGAAGGGATCAGCTTTTCCGGCCAGATGCACGGCCTCGTACTGCTGGACGACGGCAATCGGCCTGTCCGCCGGGCGATCCTGTGGAACGATACCCGCACGACGGAGCAGTGCCGGGAGATCGAACGAACGCTGGGTGACCGGTTGCTGCCTGTGACGCGGAATCCGGCCCTGGAAGGCTTTACGCTGCCCAAAATTCTGTGGGTGCGGCGCAACGAGCCGCAGGTGTTCGACGCTGCCACTCGATTTGTGTTGCCTAAGGATTATTTGCGTTATCGCCTGACCGGAGCGATTCATATGGATTTGTCCGATGCGGCGGGAACGCTCATGTTGGACGTGGCGCATAGACGGTGGAGCGAGGAAGTGCTCGAGGCGTTCGGGCTTTCTGAAGCCTTCTGCCCGCCCCTGGTGGAAGCGGGAGAACAAGTCGGAACCTTATCCGGGGAAGCGGCGGCTGTTACGGGCTTGTCCCCCCATACGAAAGTATTTGCGGGTGGGGCGGACAACGCCTGCGGAGCGATCGGGGCCGGCATTCTATCCCCCGGTCTCACCCTGTGCAGCATCGGTACGTCCGGGGTCATTCTCACGTATGAAGACCATGCGGACGTGGATTATCAGGGGAAAGTCCACTTTTTCAACCACGGCAAGCCCGGCGCTTTTTATGCGATGGGAGTGACGCTGGCGGCTGGGTATTCGCTTAGCTGGTTCCGAAACACGTTTGCGGCGGGAGAGTCGTACGATTCCTTGCTGGCCGGCGTGGGCGAGGTGCCTGCCGGTTCGGGCGGGCTGCTGTTTACGCCGTATTTGGTCGGAGAACGTACGCCGCATGCCGATTCCGTCATTCGGGCGAGCTTCATCGGCATGGACGGCAGCCACAAGCGGGAGCATTTTGCACGGGCCGTGATGGAAGGGATCACGTTTTCGCTGAACGAATCGGTGGATTTGTTCCGGGCTGCCGGCAAGAAGGTGGGCACGATCATCTCCATCGGCGGCGGCGCCAAAAACGCGGTTTGGCTGCAAATGCAAGCCGATATTTTCAACGCGGAAGTCGTAGCGCTGCAGAACGAGCAGGGCCCGGGGCTTGGAGCGGCTATGCTGGCTGCGGTCGGCTGCGGCTGGTTCCCCGGCTTGGACGAATGCGCCGGCGTCTTCGTGAAGAGAACGCGCGCTTATACGCCGGATCCGGCAACCGTGAAGCGTTACGCGGAGCTGTTCCGGATCTACCAGGAGGTCTATGCCCAGACTTCGGCTCTCAATCAATCCTTATCCGCTTTTCGAAATTAGGGATTCAGCGTAGTATAGAAAGAGGAGAAAACGACCTTTTTCGAAAACAGTCCAGAGCCTCCAACATTCCCGGCTCCACACCGGGCGGAGGCTCTCTTTTGTGTGAAACGCTGCAGCTTCAGAGTCAAGTCTGGATCAAGTGGTAAAGGGGAGTCAGGAGAGATGGCGGATGGTTCGAACAACCGGATTGCACTCGTGACGGGTGCATCCAGCGGGTTCGGTTTGCGCACGGCGCTTCTGCTTGGCGGCAAGGGATGGACGGTCTACGCCGGTTTCCGCGATCCCGCGCGGAGCGGGGACTTGATGCGAGAAGCCGCCGCGACGGGGGTCGAAAGCCGGATCAGGGCTATTCGGCTCGATGTAACCGACGAAGAGCAAATTCGCGAGGCGGTTCGACTGGTTGAAACGGAGGCCGGACGGCTGGATGCGCTGATCAACAACGCCGGCTATGCGGCGGGCGGCTTCGTCGAGGAAATACCGTTGTCTGTTTGGCGGGAACAGTTCGAGACGAATTTATTTGGAGTGGTCGCAGTGACCCGGGAGTCGCTGCCCCTGATACGTAGAACGGGCTCGGGCAGAATCGTGTTGGTCGGCAGCATCAGCGGGAGGATCGGCTTTCCCGGCCTCGCTCCTTATGCCGCTTCCAAACATGCGCTGGAAGGGTTGGCCGAATCGCTTCGTTTGGAGCTTGCCGGGCAGGGAGTAGCGGTGAGCATTATCGAGCCCGGTCCTTACAAGACATCGATTTGGCGCAAAAGCCTGGACAGTCTGCCGCCTTCGCCCCCGGATTCTCCTTATGCCGGACTGTACGCGAAACTTAAGCCCATGATGGAACGCAGTGGGGCCGGTGGCGGACATCCGGATCAGGTAGCGAAAACGATATATCGTGCTTTATCCGATGGAAAGCCGCGGCTGCGTTATTTGCCGGGGTCCGGGGAAAAAAGATTGATCTTGGCCAAATATCTGCTTCCGTGGAGCTTGATCGAGAAGATGACGCTAAGGATGCTGGGCGTCAAACGTTAAGTGGAACTTGGCATGGCTGATTCCGTATGGTCCGGAATAGGAAGGGAGAGCTCGCATGGAACCAAAGTCAACGTCCCGTTTTGCGGCAGAGATTGAGGAAGCCGGATACGAACCGAACCGCCCCATCGTCACTGCCGTGTTTCTGGAGGTTATGGCGGGTGAAAGGGTCGGTTTGCTTGGACCGAACGGCGCAGGCAAAAGCACGATCATGAAAGGGCTGCTCGGCCAACTCCCCTATTGGAGAGGTAAAACGTTATGGAACGGCGTGGAGCAAGAAGCCGCCGGTGCGCAGATGTCCCGCCGGATGGCTTATATCCCCGAACAACCGATTCTTTACGAACGGCTGACGCTGTGGGAACATCTCGTGCTCGCGGCCGCTGCCGGGGAGTTGCCGGAGCAAGCGTTTCGGGAGCGGGCAGACAAGCTGCTCCGCCGGTTCCGGTTAAGCGCCCGGCGTCACGAGTACCCGATCCGTTTTTCCAAGGGCATGCAGCAAAAGGTGATGTTGATCATCGCTTTCCTGCTGGAGCCGGACCTTTATTTGGTGGACGAGCCGTTCATCGGGCTGGACCCGGGCGCGGTGATGGAACTGCTGGACGCGCTGGAGGAAGAACGATCGCGGGGTGCCGCCGTGCTGCTGACGACGCACGTGCTGGATTCTGCGGAACGGTTGTGCGACCGGTTCGTGCTGGTGTTTGAGGGAGGCGTGGCGGCTTCCGGTACGATCGACGACATTCGGTCGGCCGCCGGATTGGGACCGCAAGCTCCGCTGTTTGACTGCTTCCGCCGTCTCACGGAGTGGAAGGAGGAAGAAGCTTGAGCCTCGGCAACAGCGGCGATGACACATTCAAAATCGGCCGGTACCGGCCGATCCCCCTGTTTTTGGAGCGGGTGTCCGCCTATTGGAAGTTCGTGTGGAAGTGCTGGAGAACCGCTTTTGATTGGACGGTTCTTTTGTATATCGTAGTTCCGGCGATCTGGATCGGCGGGGGGACCTATCTGGACTGGCTTCGGGATCCCCCTGTGTGGATGTCCGGGATTCCGGCAGCGCTGCCGCTTGCTGTCGTCGGCTTGGTATTCTCCGGAGGACGGCTGCGCACTTTCGCGGATGCCGGGGACGGATTGTTTCTCAATCGAAACCGGACATGGACAAAGGGCTTTACCTGTATGGGTCTTGTGTACTCGGCTGTTGTCCACGCGGTGCTGTCGGTGTCGGTCATCCCTGTGCTGCTTCCGCTTTGGAAAAATGGCGAGGGATATTCTGCCGGTTTCCTCATGGCGATGGCCGTTTTTTCCGTCTTGTGGGGAATGAGCTGGACGCTGCTGCGGGACTTGATCTCGCGGACAGGCATCGGCTGGTGGAAAAGGATCTTTTTGTTTCTCTTACGAACGGCATCTGTCGCTTTGTTCGTTGGAGTTGGCTTGATGGCTGCGAAAAGCGCCTCTTTCTGGGGAGTTGCTGCAGGTATTGTCGGGATGGTGACCATCGGAATCGGTTGGCTCAGGTTCCGGGCACGCGGCACTTTTTTGCATGAATTGGGCTTGGAGCGAGAAGCTTTCCTATCGGCCGTCGGCTGGCTGCTCAGAGACACCATGGAGAAAAAACCGCTGCCTAAGTTAAGCCGCCCGGTGTTCCTATCCCGATCCGTTACCTTATTCCGAAAACGCGGGACGATCGAACGGCTTGCGGAATCCTGGATCAAATCGCTGATCCGGCGCTTCGACAACGTTCGGCTTCTGTTGTTTTTCACGGTACTCGGAGCCGCGGCTGTCGGACTGGTGCCGTTGTTTTTATCTTTTGCGGTATGGCTTGTGCTCCCTCTGCTCCTACTCGGCTGGCTCCAGGGGCAATGGAGGTACTGGCTGAGCGAAGATTTCGTCTCTTTGTTCCGGTGGGAGGAGGCAACGGCCGAGAAAGCGGGGGAGAAGGCGCGATTTATGCTGAGCCTTCCGATCGTCGGTTTGTGGGCCGTGGAGATTGCGGTTCGACAGGGGTTGGCATATGGCGGGGCGGCATGGATCGGATTGGCGGTGATTCCCGCAGCCGGTTGGATTTGGCTTCGCGCGGTGAATCCTATGGTAACGGGGATGGGCCGGTTCCGGCGTCAACTGAAGGGCGGCGCCGCAAGGCACGTACCGGAAGTAACGGAAGTACCGGACGCATAGGCTCCTTCCAAAACAGGGAATCCTATCCGGCATGACCAAATCCATCGAGGAACGGAGCGGATGATTCCATGAATCACGACGGCCTGATGATTGAGTTTCGGAGCGACGAAGATGTCCGTCTTGCAGCAGATACGCTGAGCGAGTTGGGCTACGAGCCGCATCTGCATGGAGGAGGGCGCCTGCACATCCATGTACGCAACGAAGATTTGACATCGGCGCTCGAAATTATGCAGTGCCACGGAGGCCGAATCATCGAACGGGTACCCGCCGAAGTGATGGCCATTACCGACGAAGCTTACGGGTTGGACGCCATTCCGATTCCCGCTCATACCGTGAATGAAGATTGGGAAGAGCAGTACAGCGGCATGGAGGCTTCCACGGAATCGGAAACCGAGAGATTCCCGGCCGACGACGCTCCGTACGATCGTTTCGATGCCACCTGATTGAAGATAGGTTGGAGCGAAACCCGGCAGACCCGACTCTGATCCGAATCATGCGGGAAACCCACACGATTTCCTGCTAAATTCGCATCCCTGCAGGGGCAAAATGGTCCACCAAACTACCGATCCTGCTACTATGGCAGTTAGTTAGACAGCCAATGCAGCCTCTCACCCGCGCGCCAGCCCGGCAGCCGCCATACCGGCGGCATGCCCCGTGGCGAAAGCCGCGGTGATATTGTAGCCTCCCGTATACCCGTGAACATCCAGCACTTCGCCGCAAAAAAACAAGCCCGGCATCACTTTCGAGGCCATCGTTTTCGGATCGATCTCCCGGACATTGACGCCTCCGCCGGTAATGAATGCCTCTTCGATTGACAACGTCCCCGAAGCGGACACCGGCAGCGACTTGCAGAGGTCGGCCAACTTCTGCCACACAGCTTTGGGCACTCCCGCCACCGCCGTGTCGCCGTCGGCGCCGGCCAGACGCAGCAGCAGCGGGACAGCGCGTTCCGGGAGCCTCAACTTCAAAACGGTTTTCAAAGCTTTGCGTGGCTCCGACCGGGCCAGGCTCGTCCACTCCGCCAAGAGTAGCTCCCCCGACACATCCGGAAACCAATCGATCGCCACCGTGACCGGCCCTTTTCCGTCTTTGCGCGTCCGCACGACAAAACCGCTGCACCGCAAAGCGGCCGGTCCGGACAATCCAAAATGAGTAAAGATCATGTCGCCGCGGTGGGACACAACCGCTTTGCCTCGCCCGTCCAGTACCGACAGCGTGA
The DNA here is from genome assembly GCA_028287445.1 of Cohnella sp. GTDB lineage: Bacteria > Bacillota > Bacilli > Paenibacillales > Paenibacillaceae > Cohnella. The sequence continues at coordinate 3,683 of JAQBPQ010000061.1, read as the reverse complement.
CGTCGCGCAGCGACAATCCCTGCAGTTCGCGGCTGCGAATCCAAGCCTCGTCCGACTTGATCGGCACTTCGGTCGGATACAGCTCGGTAATGGTGTGACCGGCCGCGACGGCCCATGGGTATCCGTCACCGGTCGAGCCCGTCTGCGGAACGGATTTGCCCCCCACCGCAATAACGACGCCGCGCGACAGTATCGTTTCCCCGGATTGGAGACGAACCCCCTTCACATGCCCGGCTTCATACATGACCTCGTTCACCGGACTATTTTCCCGGATTTCCACCCCTTGCCGGCGAACCTGGCCAACCAGTGCGTCCACAACGGTTTTGGCCCGATCCGTGACGGGGAACATCCGGCCGTGATCCTCTTCTTTTAACGCAATGCCCAGTTTCTCGAAAAATGCCGCGATATCCCGGTTGCCGAATTTCGTTAACGCACTATATAGAAAACGACCGTTCCCGGGAATGTGCCGGATCAATTCGTCCATTTCCTTATTATTCGTGACGTTGCATCTTCCGCCTCCCGAAATGCCGAGTTTTCTCCCCAGCTTGTTCCCCTTATCGATGAGCAGCACTTTCGCGCCTTCGGAGCTGGCGGCTATGCTTGCCATCAGACCTGCCGGCCCGCCGCCTATGACGATTACATCCCATATCATGCGCTTGATTCCGCACCTTTCTCTATGCGCCCCGTACCCGCGAGATTATCATTCTATTTTATCCGGTTCCTCCTTCATCATCAAACTTCCAATAACGACCAGATAAGGCGGGTTTTAAATTTTTTGGAAACCCTTTAATTGTCACCGTTGGAGAGATGTGTTTTAATCTAGGTAAGTTTTTCCCGTCAGACCGATACGTTGCTACGGGAGGCCTCTCGTGTGTGGAAAGAAATGCTGCTGCAATTACTGATCGCGCTATTGCCCGTTTTCTTATTCCTCGTATGGTTCGACAGACCGGATCGCACTCGCCGCGTTTCTCTTTTCCTCGCCGTTTTCTGTGGAATGGCCATGCTTCTCGACATGCGGCTTTCCGTCGTGTTAGAACAAGGCATTCATTTTGATTTACGTCATATTCCTTTGATCATCGGCTCTTTATACGGCGGCGTGACGGTCGCTGTTTTTTTATCCGTGTTATATGCCGGTGCGCGGTTATTTGAAGTGTTGAGTCCTTCGAAAATGATGCTGCTCGGCTTTTTTATGGTCATTTTTATTCCCCCGTTGATCCGTCATTCTTTGAAGTTCCCCCAATACGGCAGAATCCGCCGGTATAAGATAGCTCTTCTTCTTTTCGCTCTGGTCTTCGGAATTTATATCGTCGTTACGATCATGGTGGGCTATGGCTCCGCCCCGGTCCGGTTTTGGAATGGATCCGGAGTTCGATTGGCTTACTGGGCCGTTTTTTTGTTCGGTATCGTCACAAGTGTTTATTTTCTGGAATTGGCATTCGAAAGGGTCCAGCTTCAGCGGGAATTGCAGGATATCTCACACAAATATCGGGGAGAGGTGCAACGCCTGCAGCAGTTTATCGATCAAGCGCCGCTCGTGGTTATCATTTTCGATGCGGAAGGCTATGTCACCCATGTTAATGAGGAAACGCTTAAGCTGATCGATCCGCTTGGGCTGAGCAGCAAAGATTTGCTTTACAGACATTTTGAGGATATCACCCACCTTGGAGGAATCGTTCATAATTCGCCCATCGAGCGCAACCTTCGGGGAGAAGAACGGATCGTGGAAATGATCGACTTCGGCGGCAAGACCTTTTACACCGTAACTTGCACGATCAAAGATCAGGGTTCGCAGCTGCCGGAAGGCATCATGTTCATCGGCCATGACGTAACGGAGCTCCAGCAGTTGAAGGATGAAGTGGGAAGAATGGAACGGCTCAGCCTTGTCGGTCAAATGGCGGCGAGCATCACGCACGAAATCCGCAATCCGATGGCGGTTATTCGCGGTTTCGTGCAACTGCTGAACGAACGGAGCCCCTCGGAGCAGCAGTCTTATTTTCATATCGTTTTGGAGGAGCTCGACCGGGCCAACGGCATCATCAACGATTTTCTGTCTCTGGCCCAAAACCGTATCGTCGAAAAGGAGTTCAGCAGCCTTCACGAGGTAATGAGCGATTTGACCCCGTTATTGCGGGCGGATGCGAACATGCGCGGACAGATGGTAGAGACCAGCCTGAACCAGGAGACAGAGCCCCTTGCCATCAATAGCAAGGAAATCAAGCAGCTGGTATTGAACTTGGCGCGGAACGGCATGGAGGCCATGAAGGATAAGGGCATCCTGCGAATCGAAACCGTTAATCTGGAAGATACGGTGCAGCTGCGGGTGGTCGACCACGGAGTGGGCATCCCTCAAGAGAAGCTGGAGCACCTGTTCGAGCCGTTTTACACGACCAAGGCGAACGGGACGGGTCTCGGCCTTTCCCTCTGCCTCAGCATTGTGGAGCGGCACAACGCAAAAATAGAGGTGGAGTCTGTTGTAGGTGCCGGTACGACTTTTATAGTCACGTTTTGCAAGCCGGGGCGCCAATGCAGGTAAGGATCATGACAATGCAGGGATACGGAGACTTGACCTATTTTCCGGCACGTGGGGTTTTGGATGAACCCTGACAACCGTCGGGGTTTTCTTTCTTAGGGGAGTAGAGTTATAATAAATGAACAACGGCAATCAGCCGGAATTTCAAAGTTATGGAAAGCGAGGCACTCTTCATGTCGATGTCTTTCGAAAGATATATGCTGGATATGGTGCAACCGATGCGGGACCAATTGACCGGGCTCGGAATTCAGGAACTCAGAACGCCGGAGGAAGTGGCGCAGAAGCTGCCGTCTTCCCAAGGAACCACTTTGGTCGTCGTGAACTCCGTTTGCGGATGCGCGGCGGGCCAAGCTCGTCCGGGTGTCGCACAAGCGCTTCAGCACGATGTAACGCCGGATCACCTGTACACGGTGTTTGCCGGTCAAGACAAGGAAGCGACTGCCAAAGCACGCGAATATTTCGCCCCTTATCCTCCTTCTTCCCCATCGATCGCTTTGATGAAAGACGGAGAGCTCGTACACTTCATCGAGCGGCATCAAATTGAAAACCGCAGCGCCGAAGATATCGCCGCCGATCTGTCGGCCGCCTTCGACCGCCACTGCCGGTAACATCAACAAACCCCGGGGGTTCGGAGGCCGAACCGCCGGGTTATTTTATTTTAGCGAGGAATGCGGGCTGGAGGGATGTCTTTCATGACTTTGCAGCAGGAAATTATCGCCAAGCTGGGCGTGAAGCCCGTCATCGATGTAGAGGATGAAATCGCGCGCAGAGTCGCGTTTCTGAAGGATTACATCCAACAAGCAGACGCTGCGGGGTTACTCATCGCCATCAGCGGCGGAATCGACAGCGGTGTTGCAGCCGGTCTATGCAAACGTGCGACAGACGAGCTGTCGCAGGAGACCGGCAAGCCGTACATCACTTTAGGTGTGTTCCAGCCGTACGGCGAGCAAGAGGACATCGCTCACAGCTACGCGGTGGCGGAAGCTTTCGGCATCACGCACAAGGCCGAGACGAATATCCAAGAAGCGGTAGACGAAATCGCGCTCGAAACGGAGCATGCGTTCAAGACGATCGGGACTCCCCGTCATCTGAGCCGCGGCGGCAAAGGCAACGTAAAAGCGCGTACACGCATGGTCATCCAGTATGCGCTGGC
>JAQBPQ010000263.1 GCA_028287445.1 Cohnella sp. | reverse complement strand
AACCTGTTTCGTATGATCGGTGGAACAATTGTCCACCACGATCACCTCATAGCAATTTTTAAAGTTTTGCTGCAGCAGACTCAGGAGCGCTTCTTTCAAATCCGCTGCTCTATTATGGGTGCAAATGGCTGCAGATGCTTTCATGTATTCACCTCATACAGCATCGTACCGGTATAAACGCGAATCATTTTAGCGGCAATCCGGCCCCAGTCCAGTTCCCTCAGCTTTTCCGAAATGCGCTTCTCGGTTTCCTTCATATCCATGTACATGGACATTCGGAGAGCCTTGCGCAAGCCATCCGGATCTTCCGGATCGTACAGGATGCCGCATCCATCGGACACATACTCGCCCAGTGCTCCAAGTTTTGGCGCAACAACCGGCTTTTTGTAGGAAAGAGCAAGAATAGCGCTCCCGGAAGTCGTGATTTGTTGGTACGGCAGCACGATCACATCGGCTGCCCGCAGGAAGTCGGCAAGCTCATGATCATCTACAAAATGCGGATATACTTTAATGGTTTCGTCATTGATCCGGTCGATGAAATTCAGGTTATACCCCGAATCGACCTCACCCGCGATCAGCAGGTCGCTCGATTCGAGCTTCAGTGACGAGAAAGCTTCGACGAGTTGATCCACCCCTTTATACGGATTAATCCGGCCGATAAACAAGAAAAGGAACCGGTCCGGCGAAATGCCGAATCTCCTCCGGATATCCGTACCTTTGCCCACATAAGCATCCACGTAGTGACCGTGCGGCGTGACCACAAGCTTCCCGGCTTGTACCCCGAACGTTGCGGCAACTTCCTGCTTAACCGTTTCGCTCAGAACGAAGGCCCGGTGACAGACGATCAAGATGAACTTGCGCATGACATAATCCCATCGCGTCTTGCCCGAATGCGGCCAGACGTTGTGAACCGTCCAAAACAGCCGAACGCCCTTACATCTGAAAAAGAGAAGAAGCGAAGCGAAAAGCAGCGACTTTACGATCGTCAGCGCAAAGACGGACGCCTGATACGAATAACTCGGCCAGTGCAGGTGAACGATGTCTCCCTTACCGGGCTTTAACATGGCCGCCCGATCGTAATGCTCGACATGCAGTCCGTTTTGCTCGATCGACTTGGTCAGCAGTTCACTGTATTTGTTATGCGGGCTGGCCTTGGGCCACATGTAAACGGTCGGCTTGCTCATCTAATTCACCTGCCCGTATGCCGCATCGAGCGGGTATCCATTGCTGCCTGTTTTGGTTAGCTCATATAGATCAAGGTGTTTTTCAAGCAGCGATGCTTTGGTAAACCCGCGACAATGCTTCAAACATTGCGCTTGAATCCTTTTCTTCTCGCCACCCGATAAGGAATAAAAAGCCATAATCTTGTCCTTGATTGCGTCAGCACTCCCGGGCGGGAACAAGAAGTCGTCCGGATTCCAGACGGCATCCGGTATGCCGCCCACAGCGGAAGCGTATACCGGCGTACCGACCTGATAGGATTCGATGATCACCCGTCCGAACGGCTCTTCCCAAATGGAGGGCACAAACGTGACATCAACCCCAGCCATCAGCTTACGCGCCTCCTCAGGTTTCACTTTGCCGGTGAACACGAATCGATCGTCATGGCGGCATCGTTCCAGAAGTTTCTGTCTCAACCCGCCGTCGCCGCAAACGGTCACTTGTTCCACCACTTCATGCGGGAGGGATCGGATCACGTCCACCAGCTCGTGGACACCTTTCTCAGGCTCGACTCTTCCGAAGTAGCCGATGCGAAGCGGCTTCCGGGCAAAATCTTTTTCCGCGCCGGCGATATCGCCATCCACTACGTTGGGAATTACTGTTCTGGCGGCATTAGGGAACAGGCCGGCGTCCGTATGACGTTTCATGATGTGCGATGAGATGCCGACAACCGCCGACACCCGTTTGCTGACGCCACTGGAAGTCAAGCGGTAGATCCGCGACAGCAGAGGGCTTGCGAGCGGTGAACTAACCGGCGACAGGAGTGAATAATCCCTTAACGTATGCACGACGGGCACACCCGCTTCGGCACATGCCGTCCATATCCCGGCACCGAATCCGGATAAATTCTGGGTGTGAATCAGATCCGGTTGGATAACGGCCAGCAGATCCGCAGCAGCCCGGATTTGCACCGGATTGTAGAGGTCGATCAGTTTTCGGGCCGTTTTCATCAGGGTTCCGCGCGTTTTCGCCTCGCCGATCCAATACAGATTGTTGCAGGGCATACGATGCACGGTTACCCCGTTGATCTTCTCCGTGACAACACCGGCGCTTCGACTCTGTCCCCCCACGGTAAGCACATGAACGTCCGCTGCCGAGACAAGCGTTTCCGCCAAAATTTGCGTCGATATTTCCGCCCCGCCTATGATATGTGGGGTATAGAGACTGTTTACAATGAGGATTCTCATGCGATACGTTTCAGTCCCTTCATGCTCTGCATATCCATTCCCGCAGTCTGAACAGCGGGCTGCCCATCGAAAAAGCCGCCCCTGAGGAACCCGATCAACACCCAAAAGTTCACGAACGAATAGGAATCGAAATTCATGACGAGCGAAACGCTCAGATCATTAGCGAATTGTGCATAAGGATTCGTACTCTCTCTGCGTTAAATTGAGATCAGTTAGCCGATGAACAGGTACGCGCCTACCATGCCTTCGTCCGCGTACAGCTTGGACAACAAAGT
>JAQBPQ010000037.1 GCA_028287445.1 Cohnella sp. | reverse complement strand
ATAGCACTACTTGCGGCAGAGGAAGCTGGCTTTTTTCGGATAGTTGGCGGATGAATCGTCGACGGCAACAAGTCGCGGCCAGTTGCACATGGCGGAACGAGGCAACCTTAGTGGTGACCCAATGCTTCGTGGAGACCCCTTTTGTCGAAACCGCTGAATTACGGTTTCAAGATGATGAATTGCGGGCCGAAATCACACTGAACGTCGGTCAGCAACAAAAGTTCGCATTCGCAGGCAAAGTACAACTTCAATCCTAGCTCCGCCGCCAAACACGCCTTAAAAGGATTCATGACCAAAGAAATCTAAATCGTAGAGGATGGAAGGTACCGGCGTAAATGTCACAACGAAAAAAATGGATTTCACCGATCAACGCTGTGGTGCTTACCCAGTTTCTGAGCTCGTTTGCTGACAATTTGAATTTCTTCTTGATCGTAGGGATGGTCAATCGCCAAGGAGTCTCGAATCCCGATGGGGTGATCGCGTACATCCAAATTGCTTTTTTGCTGGCTTACGTCGTATTGGCCCCGATTGTCGGAGCGTTCGCGGATAAGAAGTCGAAGTCGCGCGTGCTGCTGGTCGGCAACCTGTTCAAAGGTATCGGGATCGCGCTTCTGTTATTTGGGCTCCCGCCTGCTTTGTGTTATCTGTTCGTTGGGATCGGTGCGGTCGTTTATTCACCTGCCAAGTACGGCATCCTTGCGGAACTTACCGAGACGGAGAGGGAATTGCTCGGAGCCAACGCGAAAATGGAAGGAACGACCATCTTGGCGATCCTGCTCGGAACGGTGGCCGGCGGCGTGCTTGCGCAACATTCCGACATGCCTGCGATTATATGCTGTCTCGCTGTCTACTTGCTTTCGCTGCTGCTCACGTTTGCGGTTCCGGTTCGCACCGGCGATAGCTCGATCCGGTACGGTGAATCCGCCGGCCGGTTTTTGAGAGATGTGCGTACGTTGTTTCATATTCGCCGGGCACGGTTTTCTTTGATCGGCACCAGCGCCTTCTGGCTGACCGCATCGGTTTTGCGAATCGCGCTGGTCGCTTGGCTGCCGCTCAACTTGGGAATTACGGATACACAGCAGCAATCGATGATCATCGGTGTCACCGCCATCGGCGTTGTAGTCAGTGCGCTGCTCACGCCTCGTCTCGTGCCGGAAGGCAAGCTGCATAATGCTTACTACTACGGGTTCTTCATGGTGGTCTGCGTGATGGCGGCCACTTTTACGCACAATTTATGGCTGACTGTGGGGCTGCTCTTTATCGTGGGAGTTTTCGGCGGCATTTTCCTGATTCCGCTGAATACCATGCTGCAGGAGGAAGGGAAGGACGTCATCGGTTCCGGCAAAACGATCGCGGTGCAGAATCTGGTGGAAAACACGCTTACGGTGTTGGGGTTGGCAATCTATTTGATCATGACCGAACTGCGAGTGTCGGTGAATTGGTCGGTGATCGGCATTGGGATCGTGTTGCTCCTGTTCATCCTATACTTGGGGACACAAATCAGCCGGGTGAAGGGAGCATCCCCAGCCCCGCCCGTTGTTAAACAAGGAATCCAACCACTCCGATAACGGCAAATCATGAATGATGCAAGCGCTGGAGTTGGGTTTTTCCGAATTAACGAGGCTTAGGTCCGCTCTTTTAACTGCGCAGGCCGATTTCGCCCAATTGGAGCGCCTTTATTTGCAACTGTCAGGTTGAAAAGGCTTTGCAATTGGGTTTTTTCGGACTGCAAACATGAGAGTTCCCTCTGATGCGCTGCAGCTGGGTAAAAGCGGACTACATACGATCTATGGCTTACTCGATTCCCGCTAGGCCGGTTTTCGCGCTTCTTAGATCCGCATGGGCAAACCAGAATCGGGCGTTTATAATAAAAGCTGGAAGAAAACCGGCTGCGGCATGGAGGGAGGCGGGAGATGATTCGAGTCGGACTGGCGGGCTGGGGCGATCATGAGAAGCTATACCCGCCGGGTACCAAGCCTCACGAGAAGCTTCGGGAATATGGCAAACGTTTGTCGGTTGTCGAGGTGGACAGCACTTTTTATGCCGTTCAGACGCCGGAGCGTTTCGAGGCCTGGACCCGGGAGACACCTGAAGATTTTCATTTCGTGGTGAAAGCCTACCAAGGCATGACCGGTCACCAACGTGGAAAACCGCTCAGCAGCGAAGAGTTGGAGGCGGCATATACGGCTTTCCGCGAATCGCTGGAACCGGCGAGGGGGGCGGGGAAACTGAAGGCGGTCCTGTTTCAATATCCGCCATGGTTCGATTGCACGCGGGACAGTGTCCGAATTTTGCGAGAGACGAAAGCGAGAATGGAAGGATTGCCTTGCGCGCTGGAATTTCGCCATCAGAGCTGGTTCGCGTCGGGATTTCGCGAGAAGACGCTGGATTTTATGGCAACCGAGGGCTGGATCCATAGCATCTGCGACGAACCGCAGGCCGGGGCGGGGTCGGTTCCAACCGTGCTTCACGCGACGCACCCGGAAGTCACCATCGTCCGGATGCACGGCCGGAATGCGGGCGGCTGGAACGCGGGCGGATCCGCTAATTGGCGGGAGGTCCGATATTTGTACCGGTACAGTGCGGAGGAGTTGGCGGAGTGGAGTGAGCGGCTTCATGAGCTGGAAGAACAGACGAAGGAAATTTGCGTGATCTTCAACAACAACTCCGGAGGCGACGCGGCGGACAATGCGGCCGATCTGATGCGGCTGCTGGGTCAAGCCGCGCCGGAGCTGCCGGGACAGGCCACGCCGGAGCAGCTCGATTTGTTCGATTCCCCTTAAAGAGGAGAGATCGCATATGATGCTCGTGACCGCAAAGGAGATGCGCGATATTGACCGGTATGCGATCGACACGATCGGTATACCGGCTCTGGTGCTGATGGAAAACGCCGGACGTGCGATTGCGGAAGAAGTTATGCGACTGCAGGCTGTCGAATCGGGCGGGAATCGCCGGCTCGGCGATAAAGACGATAAAGCGCCTCGTTGGCTTATTTTAGTGGGGAAAGGCAATAACGGCGGCGACGGGATCGTCTGCGCCCGGCACTTGGCGGAGATGGGCTATTTGGTGCAGCTGCTGTATGCCGTGTCGCCTGAGCAACTGAGCGGCGAAGCCGCGATTCAGCGGGATATTGCGCTGCGGATGGGCTTGTCTGCGGCTGTGTACGACGTCGGCCAAGCGACAGATTGGAGCCGCTGGGACGGCCTCGTCGACGCGCTGCTCGGCACGGGCGGATCCGGCGTTCCGCGGGAACCGTATGCCTCGCTGATCCGCGAAGCCAATGCGAGCGGCCTGCCGATCGTGGCAGCGGACATTCCAAGCGGGCTGGACGCGGATAGCGGCGAAATCGCGGAGCCGTGCATCCGGGCACGCGTTACGGTGGCACTCGCCTTCATGAAACGCGGCCTGCTGCTGTATCCGGGTGCGGAAGCAGCGGGAGAAGTTGTCGTTCGGCCGATCGGAATTCCAATGGATGCTGCGCGGGAGTTGTCAGTCAGCACTTACTTGCTCGACGAGCAACTGGTGCGGCAGCGGTTCGGTCTCCGGATTCCGCTGCGGAGACAGCCGGATACGCACAAAGGCACATACGGCCATGTGCTGATCGCCGCAGGCTCGCGAGAGATGACAGGGGCAGGCCTGTTGTGTGCGGAAGCGGCGCTGCGGTCCGGCTGCGGCTTGGTGACTTGGGCGGTTCCACAGTTGCTCGCGTTGCCGCTCGCCGGCCGGCTGCCAGAGGCCATGATTCGCGGTGTTGCAGACGGAGGAAGCGGCGATTGGCGGGACGCCAAGGCCGCCGATATAGCCGCGCTGGCCGAAGGGAAACAAGCTGTGGTCGCTGGCCCCGGCTTGGGGCGTTGGCCGGGAGACAGCGGCTGGCTTCGCGAGCTGTGGGGCTCAGTCGAAGCGCCGCTCGTTCTGGACGCCGACGCTTTGAATATGCTCGCGGACGCGACAGAACCGCGGTTCTCCGCATGGCCCCGCCGGGCCGCGGCCACGGTGCTGACCCCGCATCCGGGCGAAATGGCCCGACTGTGCAGCCTGTCCGTCCGCGAAGTGCAGCTCGATCGCATCGGGCTCGCCCGGCGATTCTCGCAGCAGCACGGCGTGACGCTCGTGCTGAAGGGCGCGCGCACCGTCATCGCCACGCCGGATGGCGAAGTTTATGTCAACACAACCGGCAATCCCGGCATGGCAACGGGTGGTGCGGGAGACGTACTGGCCGGCATCATCGGCAGTCTGCTCGCCCAAGGTTTGGACAACGCCCAAGCGGCGTCGGTTGGCGTTTACACCCACGGAGCCGCCGGCGACCGTGCCGCAGCGAAGCGATCGTCTCCAAACGCCCTGATCGCCGGGGATATCATCGACGAATT
>JAQBPQ010000035.1 GCA_028287445.1 Cohnella sp. | reverse complement strand
GGTAATCGGTTCGCCCGGTTTCGGCTGGGCCGGCGTTACCGCGACCGGCTCCGGAAGCTTGGTGTTGTCCCCATAATAGACCACGAGTTCCTGCCCGTCTTGCAGCAAGAAGGTACCGATCCCTTCGGTGGGAACCGTCCAGTTGGCTCCGTCCTTAACGGCGAACAGCCAACCGTCGTATCCGCCGAACTTGCCGGCTTTAAGATCGCCGATCGACGATACATATTTTCCGAAGGACATCTCTTTCACTTCATAGGCCACATTCTTCGCCTTGAGCAAAGCTTCCAATGCATCTAATGCCGTTCCGCCTTGGGCGTTTCCTTCGACCAGCAAACCCTGATCGCCTTCTACGCGGACGGCAACCTTTTTTACATATGACTGCACAGCGTAGGACAATTCCTCCGCCACATAAGTTGGTGCAGCTCCGGTCCGGTATCCGTCCACTTTGAGCGTGAGAACGCCTTGATGCACACCTTCCAGGGTTGCTTTACCGTCCTTATCCGTGACAGCGCTAATGCCGCCCATCGTCACCCGGGCCGCATCCGCCGGGCTGACCACGGCTTTGCCGGTATCCCAATCGTAGATTTCCTTTTCTACCGTTACCTTAATGGGCTGATCTTCGCGGGGATAAGTCGGTTCCACTTTAATGGAATGAATAAGGGCTGAATGATCACCGTAATACACGACAACCTGATCTCCGGCTTGCGGAACAAAGGCGCTCAGGCCCTGCGTGATGGCCAGCCATTCGCCGCGCCGTTTGACCGCGTACTGCCAACCGTCGGATCCGCCGAAATCTCCGTTTTTAAAGGTAGAAATTTGTTTGAGGTACGGTCCGAACTGCGGATGACGTTCCACTGCATAAGAAAGGTTGTTTTTCTGAATCGTTTGAATCAACACTTCCATACCTGATCGGCCATATACGGTTTCTTTCGCCAGTTTGCCGTTCGGGCCGTTCACCGTTACCTCTACCGGAATGCTCTGCCGAAGACCCGCATACAAACCGGGCAAACCGTCCTGCCAGCGTTCGACCGCAGTTAATCCGAGCAGCGCATACATGGAAGCCATGCCGTCGGCTTTGCCGCCGGGCAGATGGGCGAACTGTCCGTCGGGTTGACGGAATTCCATCAGCCGAGCAAGAGCGGATTTGCCGTTTTTGACAAAACGGGGGTCCTTGGCCGGATCGATCCCGAGCGAGGTCAACGCCAGCAGAACTTGAACGGAGCTCTCGCTCGATTCCGGATTCCCGAATCCGCCGCTAGGCTTCTGAACGCCGGACAGCCAGCCGAGCGCCGAATCCACGCTTGCTTTCACCGCTGCTTTATCCGAGTAATAAGGAGCCAGCGCCGTCAGCACAATGCCCGTTACATCAACATCGCTTTTGCCTGGAGCCAGCGACCAGCCGCCGTCCGCGGTACGGTTGTCGACAAGCCATTGGACCAGCGAATCCCGGGTCCATCGGTCTTTCGTTCCCGGCGGTGTATAGTTGCCCGCATCAAGAGCCAGCAGCGCAAAAGCGGGAGCGTTCGGTCCTTGTGCGGTCATTTTGTCGTAGTTGGCGATTTTGGCGAACAAGTTGAGCCCGTTGCTGCCGAGCTTGTAAGCATCTCCGCCGCTGGCGTTGACGGCAAGCGCCACGCGGGCATAGTCCGTCACGAGGCGGAGGCTGCCGTCGCCGGCGCTTTTTACCGCCTCCGGCAAGTATCGGTCGGCCGCAGGTTTGCCGGAACGGGACAGACCAAGCGCGACCCAGTCGCTGACCGGCTCCGTCTTGCCAAGCGTTGCCTGCAGCGCCCCCAGCGCTTCATCTAATTGCGCGCGCGTAGGCCCGATGTCCGCCGGCTGCGGGTTCACAGCCGCATCAGATGCGAAAGCGCCGCCCACCCAAGCTCCGAACGCCAATTGCAGCGCAAGCACCGCAGCAATCATTCCGCGCAGCCATGCTCTTCGCGGTGTTCCCGCGTTAAACGATTTTCCCCAAGTCATCGTCAACTCTCCTCTTCTCCTATGTAACACAGCGGCCGTTAGTCCCAATAAAGATTCCCCGAGACAACATAAAAAGCATCCCCCTGTAACTCGGAGGATGCTGTGTGGTTGACCGATCGCTAACAGCGTCTCATGCTCATCGCACGAAATCGTACGCTTCGCCTGCCGCTCGCTGATTCGACCGCTCCGCCGCAGGGTTGTGTCCGTAGGATAGCATCGGAAAACTCCCGCGGACTCGCCGCCACACCTCCCCTATTCCTCGTAGGTAACCGGGTGTTTGTCGAAAACAGGCAGTTCTTCTGGCTCCTGGATCATCGTCTTCCGGGCCTTCCCACAGCGTCTATCGACGCCTGCAGTGGCCTATTCCGGGGACTCTCCATGGTCAGTGGCGGGACCGCGTCGGTTTTGCACCGAACTTCTCTATTAAGCTCTCACGAGCACCTGTTTTCCGCTGTATTCAATTGTTATGCCATCTTATCACTTCCACTGTATGCTGTCTAGACAACGGCCGGCCAGTATCGGCACCCAATTGCGGGGTTTTGTGAAAATGCCGGGGAACGCCCTAATAGTTTACCGGGAACCTGTCGATAAACAGGATAGAGTGTCGGTATGTGAGGAAACTTCAGACACGCCAATTTCAACTTACCATGCTGAGGTGTACGATGAAAAATACAACGATTATCGGTTTGTTTCTGGGTTTGTTTTCTCTTATCGTCGGAATGATCCTAAAAAATGCGCCGCTTGCGAGCTTGGTGACCAATCCGGCCGCCATTGTCATTATTCTGGTCGGGACGGCCGCATGCATTTTCATGGCTTTCCCAATGTCGGATCTGCAGAAAGTGCCTAAGCTGTTCAAAATTCTATTTTCCGAACCCAAACTTCTTCCCCGGCAGCAACTGATTACGATGTTTATGGAATGGGCTACCATTACGCGTCGTGAAGGATTGCTCGCTCTGGAAGCGAGAGTCGAAGAGATCGAGGATGACTTCCTCAAGACCGGTATGCGGATGATCATTGACGGGCAAGACCAGGATTTCGTCAGAGACGTACTGCTCGAAGATGTGACGGCTACGGAAGACCGCCACCGCGCAGGTGCGCAAATCTTCTCCCAGGCGGGGATGTACGCGCCTACTCTCGGGGTGTTGGGGGCCGTGGTCGGTTTGATCTCGGCGCTTCAGAACTTGAACGATATGGGTAAACTCGCCCATGCGGTCGCCGCCGCGTTCATCGCGACACTGCTCGGGATTTTTACCGGCTATGTGATGTGGCATCCGATGTCCAATAAGCTCAAGCGGCTATCCAAACGGGAAACCGAGTTAAAGCTGATGATGGTCGAAGGCCTTCTCTCTATTCAATCCGGGGTTTCGACGATTGCTATCCAACAGAAGTTGATGGTATTCCTCACGCCTGCGGAACGGACCGTTTTCAATGAGAAGGAGGAATCGGGCAGTGCGCAAAGGGATTCGGCATGAGCCTCCTGAGGAGCATACGGACGAATCGTGGCTGCTCCCTTATTCCGACCTGATGACCTTGCTGTTGGCCCTGTTTATCGTGCTCTACTCAGTAAGCTCGCTCAACACGTCGAAGCTTACGGAGCTTAGTAAAGCCTTTCGAACCGCTTTCAGCAACGGATTCAGCATTTTCGACAAGTCGACCATCCTCGATACCGGCGCGGTACAAGACAAGGCGGATGAACGCAAACGACAAAACAACAACGCCAAAACCAAGTCGGAGCTCCAGCAGCAGGAACAGAAGAATCTGGAGAATTTGAAACAACAGTTGGATAAATACATTAAACAGAACGGCCTGACTTCGGAACTCGATACCCAGCTTAACCGTTCGCAGCTGCTCATCACGATCCGGGACCAAGCCCTGTTCCCGTCAGGAAGCGCTGCGATCAGGCCGGATTCCCGGAAGCTGGCGGTTGCCATCGGCCAAATGATGCAGCAATATCCGGGTTACGAAATCCTGGTTACCGGACATACCGACAACCAGCCGATCAGCACGACCGAGTTTCCTTCCAACTGGGAACTCAGCTCTAAACGGGCGATCAATTTCATGAAAGTACTGCTCGAAAACAAAGCGTTCGATCCGAAGTTGTTCAGCGCCACCGGTTACGGCGAATACCGCCCGGTAGCCGCCAACGACAACCAAACCAACCGCGCCAAAAACCGCCGGGTGGAAGTCTCTATCCTCAGGAAGTACACCACAGGCGTAGTGGAAGGTCAAGCATCGGATGGAACGACCAAGCAGCCGCCGGATACCGTAATCGTAAAGTAGATCACTTTCATAAACCCGTCCGGACATGGGTCTGGACGGGTTTATGGTTGTTTCCCCTCTACACCTTATTTCCGGTCTCCCACCTCCGGAGCAGTTGAGCCAGCTCATTCCATGTCACCTTCCGCTCGGGATGCGGGAACGGAGAAGTAAGCATGCCCCGGCTGCGCAGCCATTCCATGTCTTCGCTGGCGTTCGCGGCACCATCCGCATTGGGCGTGCCGACTTTATCCCCCCCGCCGGAAGCGGCTTCGTTCGAATCCTCGATCATGTCCATAAACGGCTCACCCTCCCCTTTCCAGTCCATCATGTTCCGCCAGATGGCCGCGATATCCTGCCCGTAACGGTTGCCGGGAACGACCCATTTTCCGTTCAAATCCTCCCAGCAGCCGGCACATCCGCGCAGATTCGCCTTGGTCAGACTACTCATTTGTATGGCGGGCAGAGGAGGTGCATCTTCCGGCAACTCTGTGGAAGCGAAAGCGTGCAGATACTGAATATGCAGCTCTACATGTTTTTCCAACCTGATCTTGGTCCAACCGCTGACCCCCTCCCCCCAGATCGTATGGGCAAAGGTCCACCAAGGCGGATGAGCCGGCGGTGCCGTCCAGGTCCGGGTATCATACATCGCCTGGCAAAAGGCCACATCGCCTCGAACACCGTACCGCTCTGCGATTTTCAAATACAAGCCGGCCATGTCGGGGGCATGCGGATTGCGCCTCTCGGCATATCCCCTCATCCGGTCGGCACTGCACCGGGATGGACCCAAAATCGTCAGTTTACCCGAAGGTGCCACATCCGGACGTCTTCGAAACGGAAGACGAATCGTCATTCCATAACCTCCTTGCCAAGGGCGGTTGTCCCCCCTTCTTCCCTAATGTATTCCGGGATAGGCCAAGGTTTGAACTTCTTTTCCAAGCTGTTACAATAAAAAAGACTTGTACCCAAATAAAAATAAAAAATGTGTATAACTCTGTGGACAACAGTCGAGTTATACACAAAACTATACACAGCATGTTAACAACGAATGCGTGTTCGGTGGAAATGAAAGGAGATTGCAAAGTGTCGGAAGACGAAATATGGATGGCCGAAGCCATCCGGCAGGCTCGATTAGCTGAATCCCTCGGTGAAGTGCCGATCGGTGCGGTCATCGTGCGAGGGGGCGAAATCGTCGGCTCCGGCTACAATCTTCGGGAGACGCGGAACGATCCGACGGCCCATGCCGAGATGATCGCGATCCGTGAAGCCAGCGAACGGCTTGGGGCTTGGAGGCTTCTCGGGTGTACGTTGTATGTGACCCTTGAGCCTTGTCCGATGTGCGCGGGCGCCATCCTGCAATCGCGCGTGGAACGAGTCGTCTACGGCGCATCCGATCCGAAAGCGGGCTGTGTCGGCACACTCATGGATCTTCTGCAAGACGACCGGTTTAATCACCGGTCTCCTT
>JAQBPQ010000030.1 GCA_028287445.1 Cohnella sp. | reverse complement strand
AGAAAGCATACCCTTCGCTGAAGGATGTGCCTGGGCCGATCGACATCGTGAACGTGTTCCGCCGCCCGGAGCATACGCCGCCGATTGCCGAGGAAGCGGTGGGCGTGCGCGCCAAGACACTTTGGCTGCAACTCGGCATCGTGAACGATGAAGCGGCGCGGATCGCGCAAGAAGCCGGATTGACAGTCATCATGGACCGGTGCATTAAGGTGGAAGATTCGATTTTGCTTCCTCACGGCAGAACATAACCGGCAAGCGCAAAAAAGCGGCGTCCGCTCAAGAGGATCGCCGCTTTTTTGCGTTGCCATAACAGGAAATCCTCCAGCTGGTTCAAAAGTCGACGATTACCAGGAGGTGTTCCAGTTCACCCAGCCTCGCTGTTTTATCACCCTTCCAATACTGAAGACAGCACTTCTTTCTTAAACTGCTCAATGGCCACGTCGGTGTCGATGGTATACCCGCATTCTAAGCCGACAAAGCCGTTAAACCCGGTGTTTCTGATCGCTTTTAAGATATTCACGTAGTTCAATTCTCCCGTCCCCGGCTGCTTGCGCCCTGGATTGTCGGCAATGTGAAAATGATTGATTCTGCCGATGTAACCGGTGGCGTTGCGGATGACGTTGCCTTCGGTGATTTGCTGATGATAGACGTCGAACACGAGCTTCACGTTGGGGCTTCCCACTTGATCGATGACTTCGACCGATTCGTCGGATCGCTGCAGGAAATGTCCGGCATGATCGACCAGGCCGTTCAGCGGTTCAACCTCAAGCACGATTCCCGCGTTTTCGAACAACGGAGCACATCGTTTCAACGTCTCCACCATTGCCTGCCGCTGTATCTCGCGTGGAACCCCGTCCAACACATTGCCCGTCTGCGAAATAACCGACGTAACGTTCAATCTTTTGCAAGCTTCAATCGTCTGGCGGACACCCTCCATATAAGCTTCGCGCTGCGAATCGTCAACCAGGCTGATGAACTTGGTGCAAGTGGCGCTGATGCCCAGACCGATCCGCTCCTGCTCCTTGGCCGTCTTTCTCAAATCGTCGAGATTCCACCAAGCGTAATACTCCAGCCCGTGGAAGCCATGTTCTTTGATTTTCTCCAAATGGTAAATCTCGTCTTTACCGGGGTAGGCCCCGATGCACAGCGAAAATTTCATGTTCCGCATAATCCCCTTTCCTTCATACGCCCAAAGTCACCGGTTTGCCGTTTAACGCCGACTCATTGGCCGCAATCGTTACTTCATGCGTCTTCAAGGCGTCATCATAGTCGGACAGAATACGGGAGGAATCACCGGTCCGCAAAGCATGAATGAAGGCTTCGTCCTCCACATAATAAGGGTTCGCGATGTTGGGGTGCGTATGAACTCCCTCGGGGGTGAGCTCCCGCAATTCCCCGCTGCGAAGCTCGAGAATACCCTTGTTCGTGTAAATATCGAGCCCGACATGATGGCCAACCGGCAACAGACAGGTGTTCGAAATCGTGGCCACCATACCGTTCGCCAATTTCATCGTCACGGTTCCGACATCGGCTACATCGGTGCCTTCCACTTGCTCACCCATGACCTGCAAGGCATACGCGGCGTAAACCTCACGGACCTCCCCGCACAAATAACGAAGCAAATCGACGATGTGCGTCGTTTGTTCGACGAACTGTCCGCCTGAACCGGCCTGCACTCTCCACCAAGGAACCATCGGCATACCACCCATCCAATAGCCGAGCGCCATGCCGGCTTTGCTGGTTTCCAGCAGCTGCTTGGCCAAGCTCGCGGACTCGTTGTATCTCCAATGATAACCGACGGCCGTCACCAGCTTTTGGGCTTTTACCTTCGCTGCGATGGCGGAGGGAACGTCCGGATTGATTCCCAACGGTTTCTCCACCAGAAACGGAATACCCCGCTCGATCAGCTTATTTTCCGCATCTCCATGAGCCATCGGCGGAACACAAATATACACCCCGTCCAACTTCGTGCTGTCGAGCATCTCGTCCAGATTGGAGAACGATTTCGCTCCGCTGTGCGCGGAAGCGGCCTTCTGCGAGCGCTGAGCGTCGACATCGTAAAAGGAAACCAATTCCACGCCGTCCATTTGAGACAGGTTGTTTAAGTGAAAGTTCGAGATTCCGCCGGTTCCGATAAAACCGATTTTTACGGTCATTTACCTTATCCTCCCGTATGTATGGATATAAAAAAAACCAACTGACACCCTTATCTTAATGCAAGAAAAGGCCAAATAAAATATAATATATAACGTATCCCATTTAAAAAAATGAAAGTGAAGGATCACGATGGATCAGTATTACAGCAGACATTTGGTCACAACAGAGCGCGATCGGCGTTTGCCTCTTCATCTCACCAGCGTGGGATATACCGAACACCAAAGTCCGATCAGCCGCGACAACGGTTTTCCATGTTTTCATTGGCTTCACACGGTGGATGGCTGCGGCGAGTTTACGATGAACGGGAGCACCGTGAAATTACCGGCGAATCACGGGCTGCTTATTAAGCCTCATGTGCCGCACAGTTACAGCGCGGAAAACCGGAATTGGTCGACTTGGTATTTGACCTTCGACGGGGCGCTTGCCCATGCCATTATCGCGGCCCTGGACATCCAGCATATGCTGCCGATTCGTTGGGAAACGGATTGTCCGCTCTCTGCCTTACATAAGCAGTTTGAGGAAAAATGCCGATACAGCTTCGACTTCGCGGGGATTAACGGGTCTCACGAGGTGTACGCCTTTTTGTCGCAAATCAAGCAGTATGGGCAAGTGAGCGGGCAACCGTCATTGTCTAAAGGGCACGAAAGGCTGACACCGGTTTATCTGTTGATCGAAGAGGAGTACGACGACCCGAATTTGGGGCTCACACGATTGGCGGACGAGCTGGCCATCAGTTCGCAGCATTTAAACACGCTGTTCCGTAAAAGTTGGGGCGTCAGCCCTTATCAATATTTGCTGCAATTCCGCATCCAGAAATCGAAGGAACTGCTGCTGTCGGACCGCGCTTGGGCGGTGAAAAAGATTTCCGCAGCCGTCGGGTTTCAGGATTATAGCCATTTTGTCTCTACGTTTCGCAGAGTGGCAGGCATGACTCCGGTACAATTTCGCAGGCAATACAGCGAATGAAACGTCCTCGAAGACACCGGAAACGGTAAGATAGCCGAAAATCCCCGGGTCTTTGACAAAACCATGGAGTCGGCTTACCATCGAGAAAGAGAAGGGGTGTCGCCGCATGTTCGGAGTGGGCTATCTCCAACGGCTTGGACGGGCTATGATGCTGCCGATGACGGTGCTGCCCGCAGCCGCGATATTTCTTATGCTCGCGAGATTGCCCTGGGAAGCCATGGGCTGGCCGCAAGTACCGGATTTGCTTCACGCAGGCGGCCTCGCGATGTTTCAATATACCCCTTATATATTCGCCGTCGGCATTGCTCTGGGTTTGTCCAATCAGACGGCCGCTGCCGGAATCGCGGCTTTGGCGGGAATGATCGTATTCACAGTGGTCACCCAAACCTACGACCCGGGAGGCGTTCAGCCTTCCATGTTCGCCAGCGTGGTCATCGGAATGGCCACGGGGTGGGCACATGAGCGGTTCAAGTCATTTCAGCTGCCGGAGTTTTTGCAATTTTTCGGGGGGACCCGGTTTGTTCCCTTATTTATGAGTGCTTTCTCTTTGCTGTTCGCTTGGCTGATGATCGCGGCGGGGCACAGCTTGGCCGGTCTCGCTTCGTCGGCCGGCACCCTGGTTGGATCCGCCGGAGGTTTCGGCATTTTCTTGTACGGTTTTTTGCATCGGATTTTGGTTGCTTTCGGGCTTCATCATTTGCTTAATCATGTGTTCTGGTTCCAGGTAGGCGAATATACGGATTCGAGCGGTGCCGTTTATTTCGGCGATATGCCGCGGTTTTTCGCGGGCGATCCCAACTCGGGCGCTTATATGGCGGGGTTGTACCCGACGATTATGTTCGCGCTGCCGGCGGTGGCGTTCGCCATCATCCACGAGGCAAGGGAGGACTTGAAGCCGAAAATATCCAAACAGTTGCGGATCGCCGCGCTCGGATCGTTTCTGACAGGTGTGACGGAGCCGGTGGAATTCGCATTCCTGTTTGTGGCCCCCTATTTGTTCCTCGTGCATGCCTTGTTGTCCGGCGGAATCATGTGGCTGACCTACGAGCTCGGCATTCGTCACGGCTTCAGTTTCTCGGCGGGTGCGCTGGAGTATGTGATCAACCTTCCGCTTTCCACCCGCGGCTGGCTGCTGCTGCCGCTCGGTTTGGCCGTTGGTTTGTTGTATTACGTGCTGTTCCGGTGGAGCATCCGCCGTTTCCAGCTGGCTACACCGGGACGCGAGGATGCGACCCGATTGGACGACTGGGCCGGCGACATTCCCTACCGCGCCCCGCTCATTCTGCAGTCGCTTGGCGGCAAACAAAACCTGCTTCGTCTCGATGCCTGTATCACGAGACTCCGGCTCTCGCTCGAGGATGACCGGCGAATCGACGTTCAAGCGCTGCGCCATCTGGGCGCCGCAGGCGTCATCCGGCTCGGCGGCGGCCACGTTCAGGTCGTATTCGGCACCTATTCCGAATTGATCCGCGAAGAAATCCAAAAGCTCATGCTGCAAGACGTGCAACAGGTACAGTTCCATGCGCCGGTGCAGGGACGGATGATTCCGCTCGAAGAAGTGGACGACCCGATTTTCGCCAAACGGTTGGTCGGACGTGGGGTCGCGTTTATCCCGGACAAAGGGGAATTGGTAGCCCCGGTCAAAGGCAAGATCATCCATATTCACCCTTCGCTGCATGCCGTAGGCATCCAAACGGAGGACGGACTGGAAGTGCTGCTGCACGTCGGGATTGACTCGTCGCAGTTAAACGGTAAAGGGTTCACCGCACTGGCCAAGGAAGGGGACGAGGTGTCTCCCGGACAGCCTCTGCTGCGATTCCATCTGCCGACGCTCCGGCGTCACGCCAAATCGTTGGCCACTCCAATGGTGATCACTAATCCGGACATCGTTCGTTCTTGGCGGTTTGCACCTTATAAAACAGTGAAAAAGGGGCAGGCGGCCGTCATGTCGGTGGTCGTTCGTCAGAGAGAAGAGAAAGCGCAGGGGGTGGACTCGTGATACAGGCATTGGGCGCATCAGACGGCATCGCAATCGGCAAAGCATTCGTCTTGCCGCACTGGGAGTGGGAACTCCCGGATCAGAAAATCGACGTGTCCGATTTGGCCAAAGAATTCGAACGCTTGTATGAAGGGGTGCGCAGATCCAAAAACGAAATTGTCCGCATCAAATCCGAGCTCGATGAAGCGGTCGGGGTGCAGGAGTCGAGCATTTTTGACGCCCATATGGCTATACTGGACGACCCCGTGTTCATGAATGAAATCCAGGGCCTCATCCAGCGCCAATACAAGGCAGCGGAAGTGGCAGTCAAAGAAGCGATCGACCACTTCGTTACAATGTTCGACCTGCTGGACGACGAATATATGAAGGAACGCGCACTCGACATTAAGGACGTCGGCAATCGTTTGTTGAAACATCTGCTCGGCGTACCGGAAATTGCCCTTCCGGAAAACACGCAGCCGTTCATATTGGTTGTGCGTGAGTTGTCGCCTTCCCAGTTGATCCATATGAAGCCTGAACTCGTGCTTGGGATTGCCACGATGATTGGCAGCCCGACTTCGCATGCCGCGATTATGGCTCGGGCGTTCGGCATTCCGCTCGTGATGGGCATGGAGGGCAAACTCGACAAGTCGGTCGCAACGGGGGACCTGCTCATCGTGGACGGCGGAGCCGGCGTGCTGCATGTCGAACCCGATGCGGAAACTGTAACCCGCTATAATGAAATGCGTCAACGCCAACTGTCCGATCGGGAGCAGCTGCTTGCTTTGGCCCGGGTACCGTCAGTGACACCGGACGGTTTTTCACTTACGCTTGCGGCCAACATCAGCTCACTCAAGGAGCTGGAAGCGGCGCTCGGAAGCGGGGCGGAAGGAGTCGGCTTGTTCCGCACGGAGTTTTTGTATATGGACCGTGATCATTTCCCTTCTGAAGACGAGCAATTTGAGGTATACCGGGCGGCGGCCATAAAGCTCGATGGCAAGCCGCTCATCATCCGTACCTTGGATATTGGGGGCGATAAGCAGCTCGATTACCACGAAATGCCGGAGGAAGACAATCCGTTTCTCGGGTACCGGGCGATCCGATTCAGCTTGGACCGCAAAGACCTGTTCAAAATCCAGCTTCGCGCTCTTCTGCGGGCCGCTGCCTATGGGGACGTTCAGATCATGTATCCGCTCATCGCTTCGGTGGAAGAGGTGCGGGAGGCGAATGCGGTGCTGGCGGAAGCACAGGCGGAACTGGAGGCGGAAGGGGTTCGCCATCGGTCCGATGTGCCCGCCGGCATCATGATCGAAGTACCCGCGGCAGTCGCTATTGCAGATTTGCTCGCGGAGGAAGCTGCGTTTTTCAGCATCGGAACGAACGATTTGGTGCAGTTCACGCTGGCGGTCGACCGGATGAATGAGAAGATCAATCATCTGTATGAGCCGTTTCATCCGGCGGTCATCCGAATGCTCGCAAGCGTGACGGAAGCGGCCAAACGGCGCGGTATTCCGGTTAGCGTATGCGGCGAATTAGCCGGAGACGTTCTGGCGCTGCCGATCTGGCTGGGACTGGGCATCGAGGAGTTAAGCTTGTCGGCCCATGCGATTTTACCGATCAAGGAAAGCATGCTCCGGACCAGGGCGACCGACAGCCGGAGCGTGCTGGAAGAGCTTCTCCGGTGCCGTACGGCCATGGAAGTCCGGGAACGGGCAGCCAATTTTCACGAGAAGATGGCGCAAAGGCCGGTTAGGCTGCGGCCGGGTGTGAAATCGCGGCAATAAATAACCTCCGGCACGATGGTCCCAGCTGCACCGCTTTGCCGAAGGCTCAAATATACGATACCGTTGTGATCTTACCGACCGAATAGTTTATCGCAGAATGCCTTCGCGTAAGGAGGCAAGTCAGGCGGACGGCGTGCGGAAATGAAATTTCCGTCCACGACGACCGGCTCGTCGATCCATTTGGCGCCGGCGTTTTCCCAATCATCCCGGATCCCGGGTGTGGAGGTCAGAATACGCCCGGCTCCGATTTTCGCCGAGATCAGCACCCATCCTGCATGGCAGATATGGCCGATCGGTTTGCCGGCGTCGTTCATGCGGCGTACGAAATTGAGCACGCGGGCATCCCGGCGGATTTTATCCGGCGCCCAGCCTCCCGGCACCAGCAGACCGTCGAACCGGTCCGCATCCAACTCATCGTAGGAGATGTCCGCCACTGCGGGCACTCCGTATTTGCCGATATGCTTGCGGCCGCGTTCAGGACCGGCGAACACCACTTCTGCGCCTTCTTCGCGTACCCGGTATACCGGGTACCACAATTCCAAATCTTCGAATTCGTCATCCACAAGACAGACGACTTTTTTCATTTCCGACATGATTGCCATTCCCTCCTCGTTCCATCGACGGACAATGGCCGGCCGCTTGCACCGACCCTCATTGTCCTGCCAGAACTTCATTGTATCAAAACGGGCGCTCTTCTTCATCAAAAGGGGAGACATCCGCGAAGGGGGTCCGAACCGATGTCATCAAGAATACCGCGTTCATCCAGGCGTCAAAGCCGTTCTTCTCGCGTTCGCCGTTGGCGTTTCGTTCCGGCGCTCGTTTGCATGGCCGTTATTTTCGTGCTTTCTTCGCGTACGGGAGGTCAGTTAGACAGCTGGCTGCCGCTGTTCCGCGACTTTCTTCCAGGGCTTCAAAGCTTCGATCCGGTACACTATGCGGCCTATTTTGTTTTAGCGCTGACGGTCGCCTTTGCGCTGGGCCGGCATGCATTCACATGGCGAGGGGTTTTATGGATCATCGTCATCTGCGTTTTGTACGGGGCGAGCGATGAGTGGCATCAGGCCTACGTGCCGAACCGGACACCGGACCTGAAAGACTTGTGGCATGACACCATCGGCGCTGCGGCGGCTTGTCTGATTCTGCTTCTGATCGGATATTTTGGGGGCAACGGAAGTTCCAGACTTTACAAATCCCGTCAAGGCAGGAATCACCCGGGGAACCTCGAATAAAATGAGGAAAGCTCTAATTTTTATGAGGAGAGATACCCCGTTGGATAAGCGATGCGATTGCGGCGACACCCAAAAACTGCTGCTGCGTACGATTATATTTGCCCGCAAAGTAAACATCACGAGAGTGCCAGTCTATTGCTGCTCGCAATGCGGACGTAACGAAGTGTTTTCCGGAGTAAAAGAAGACATAAGCCGGCTGATCGGCGGACTTGGACCCCGGCCGGTTGCCCGTACGATCCCGTTCGATCAGATTCATGAATGGGCGGGCATTTTGTCGGCAGCTTCCGAGGGAGCCGAAACGCTTCACAAGACGGTGGTCACCCGGGCGGCGGAAGAGAGGACGAACGAGCTGCTCGACCTGTGGCTGATCGCCTCATCCGTCGGGGACGAGAACTGGAAAGCCGAGCTGCAGAGCCGCTTATCCCAGTTAAACTCGGTATACATATCGTAACTTTTTTGCGGTCCATCCTGATTTCTGCTACCATGAAAACAAACAAAGCATTTTCAAGGAGGCGTATCGGATGGCGGACATTCGTCAGTTAACGAATGTGGAACAATGGGAAGAGGCTCTTCAAGGCACCTCCTCGCGGCCGTTGCTTTTATTCAAGCACAGCACCAGCTGTTCGGTCAGCGCGGGTGCTCACGAAGATTACGTTCATTATGCAGGGGATTCGGAATCTCCGAAGGTTGATTTTGCGATCGTTCATGTGCTGGAGAATCGACCGGTAAGCAACGCGGTAGCGGAGGCGCTAAGCGTGAAGCACGAATCGCCGCAGGCGATTTTGATCCAAGACGGCAAGCCTGTATGGAATGAATCGCATTGGCGTATCACATACGATTTTTTGACGGAGAAACTGGGCCAGCCCGCTGCGGCAGGTCACTGATTGCCGAATTTGCGCCGGTAAACCGGGAACATTGCGAATCCGGTAGTTTTGTCGTATCATTACCTTAATAATCCATGACCGGACAAGCTTTATGCCATTCCGATCATAACAATGGAGCGAATAATTGTGACGGTAACCATTTATGACGTGGCTCGTGAAGCCGGGGTGTCGATGGCCACGGTTTCCCGTGTCGTCAACAACAATCCCAACGTGAAGCCGCAAACGCGGAAAAAAGTTTTTGAAGCCATTGAACGGCTCGGCTACCGTCCTAACGCCGTCGCTCGCGGCTTGGCGAGCAAGAAAACAACCACGGTCGGTGTCGTCATTCCGGACATCGCCAACGCGATTTTTGCCGAAGTGGCGCGCGGCATCGAGGATATTGCCAATATGTACCATTACAACATCATCCTCTGCAACGCCGACAAACGCAAAGACAAGGAAATCCGCGTCATCAACACACTGCTTGAGAAACAGGTGGACGGCCTGCTGTTTATGGGCGGGACGGTAACGGACGAGCATTTGCAGGCATTCAGCACTTCCAACGTGCCGGTCGTGCTCTGCGCGACGACCGACGAGAAGGGCGGGATACCTTCGGTTGATATCGATCATGAAGGCGCGGCTTTCGACGCCGTGACCAAGCTCATCCAAGAAGGCCATCGCAACATCGCGATGATCAGCGGCACCCTTCAGGATCCTGCGAACGGCTATGCCCGATTCCAAGGCTACAAGCGCGCGCTGGAGAAAGCTGGCTTGAAGTATCGTGAGGATTATGTGCGGGTAGGCAACTACAAATACGAATCCGGTATTGAAGCGACCCAGTATTTCTTGGAGTTGTCCGAACGGCCGACGGCGATTTTCGCCGCCACGGACGAAATGGCGATCGGTGCGATCCACAGCCTCCAGGATGCAGGCGTGGCCGTGCCTGCCGATATGTCCGTGATCAGTGTGGATAACAGCCGCATGGCTTCCATGGTGCGTCCGCAGCTGACGACGGTCGCGCAACCGATGTATGATATCGGTGCCGTATCCATGCGTCTTCTGACGAAGCTCATGAAGAAAGAATCGGTGGAGAATGTGAAGGTGACGCTGCCGCACGAGCTGGTGTCGCGCCAATCCGTCGCCGGCCCCAAAGCATAAGCCTGGTATAACGAAACCACGGACAAAGCCCCGCGAGGGATCTATTTCCCGCCGCGGGGCTTTGTCCTGACCAAGAAAGGTGATTCTGTTGAATTTGGGAACGATCGGCATCATCGGGGCGATGCGGGAAGAAATCGCGTTGCTGCAGCGGGAACTGAAAAATGAACAAGTGCAAAATCATGCCGGGATTACCTATCATGTGGGTGACTTTCACGGTAAGAAAACGGTATTGTGCAAATCTGGAGTAGGTAAAGTCAACGCAGCCGTCTGCACACAAGTGCTGATCGACCGTTTCGGCGCGGACGCCGTCATCTTTACCGGCGTGGCTGGAGCTGTGGATCCGTCTCTCGAGATCGGCGATATCGTCGTCTCCCGCAGCTCCGTCCAGCATGATATGGACGTGACTCCACTCGGATACGCCCGCGGTGTCATCCCTTATCAAGATGTGTCCGACTTTCCGTCTGATCCGGAATTGATCCGGCTGGCGGAAGAGGCTGGGGAGCGGGTGTTTCCCGGCCGGTGCCGCACCGGCAAGGTGCTTTCCGGCGACCAATTCATCGCCGACCGTGAAACGGTCAGACAACTGCATGAGCAGCTGGGCGGCACCTGCACGGAAATGGAAGGCGCATCGGTCGCTCAGGTATGCCATATGAACGCCATTCCCCATGTGATCATCCGTTCCATGTCCGACAAAGCGGACGGTTCGGCGCACGTGAATTTCGAGGAATTTACGGTAGAGGCGGCCAATCGGTCGTTCGCTATCGTCGACGATATGGTACGAAGATTATAAAACAGCTTTATCCGAGATGCTGTAGCGCGAGCTCCAGCATTTTTCGATTTTTGTCGGTGATTTCGGCGCGTCGCGGCATAGGTGTCCATTCCGAGGTGTCGTCCATCCAGGTTACCGGCATGTGCGAAGGGCGTTTGTCCGAAGACAAAGACGGCCAATCTTGTGGCAGAAAGGCTTCATCCGGCGCGGCATCGATGGTTTTCAGCAGAGGATTGCCGCTCATCTCGAGCCAGAGCAAGCCCCACGCACGGGGCACAACCCGCCAATGATCGTATCCGCCCCCGCCAAGCGCGACCCATCTCCCTTGGGTATATCTGCCGGCGAGCTCCCGAATCATCCGGGGCATCTCCCGATACACCCGCATGCTGCAGTGGATATGCGCGAGAGGATCGAAGGCATGCGCGTCGCAGCCGTGTTGACTCACAATCACGTCCGGTTTAAAAGCTGCCGCAGCCGTCTCAAGAGCGGCACCGAAGCATTCCAGCCACGAATCATCCTCGGTATAAGGGTCCATCGGCAAGTTGAGACAGGCGCCATAACCGGTAGATTCTCCGCGTTCATGGGCGAATCCGGTGCCGGGGAACAGAAACTTGCCCGTCTCGTGTATCGAGAAAGTAAATACATCCGGGTCTGTGTAAAAGAACCACTGCACGCCATCGCCATGATGAACGTCCGTGTCGATATACAACACTCGTCCGCCGTATCGTTCCCGAATTCGCCCAATGGCCGCCGAGACGTCGTTATAGACGCAGAAACCTGACGCTCGTTCGGGGAAGGCGTGATGGAGTCCTCCGGCCAAGTGCAGCGCATGAGCGGCTGCTCCTGACATGACGGCTTCTGCAGCAGCCAACGAACCCGCAACCACGGAGATCGCCGCTTCATGCATGCCGGGAAAATAGGGCGTATCCCCGTCTTCTTGCAGGCCATACTCGGCTGCGCGCCGGACAGCGGCTGTTTCCGGCTTACTCGCGCTCAAGGCTCGTACGGCTTCGACGTAATCGGCACGATGAAGCGAACGGACCGCTTGCTCAGCTTCCACCATGGAAAGCGGCGCCGACATTTGGGAAGAATCCAGCGCCCCGCTTCTCCGGAGGAGATCTTCCGTCAGGGCGAGACGAATCGGGTGGAAGGGATGCTCTTCATGAAAGCGGTACCGTCCGCTGGCGGACGAATCGATCCAAACGGTTTTCGAATTCAAAAGTCGTCTCCTGCCTTTCTGCGCTGCGATCACTCAGTACATGAAACGTTGACGAAACCGCACCCGGTCGAATTGCTCGACGGACTCCTGCGGCACATCCTTGCCGATCCGGACCATGAGGCAGTTCGCCGGATGGGCGCAGATTTCGGGGTCGTCCGTGGCAAACCAAACCATTCCGACCGATTTCATCAACCGCTCCATCATCTCGCGATATTGCCATACGGTCAGTCCGCTTCCTTCCAGATCCCAATGCCAATAGTATTCGGTCGTATATACGATGGCGTTGTCTAGCTGGCCACGTTCGAATGCGGCGGCAATCAGCGTCTTGCCGAGCCCGACCGAACGATAGTCGTCGGCCACCTCAATGGCGCCAAGCTCGATCAAATCTTCCATTCCGGCTTCCGACCAGCGCTCCATCTCATCCGGATAATGAAACGTCACGTAACCTACCACGACGTTGTCTTCCCTGGCCAATACGATTCGTCCCTCGGTCAAACCCGCAATCTCGATCAGTGCTTGGTGCTGTTCCTTGGGTCTTCTGAACGCGTCCAAAGACGGATGAAGCGTCAGAGCCCGCAGCCGAT
Source organism: Cohnella sp. (assembly GCA_028287445.1). Classification (GTDB taxonomy): domain Bacteria; phylum Bacillota; class Bacilli; order Paenibacillales; family Paenibacillaceae; genus Cohnella. Next base: position 72,735 of record JAQBPQ010000030.1, on the reverse strand, counting down.
CCGGGGGAACCGGTCCTTCGACGACAAGGGACGTTCCTTTACGTTCGATCGCGTGCACAACTTCAATTTTGACGTGATTCATACCGATCTCTCCAAAGGCGACCCCCCGCGCGGCAAGGCAGACGGAGGGGTCGCTCGATTTGGTGTCATTATACACCAGGCGGCGGAATTTGTCCCTTTTGCTTAAGATCTTGCCTGCAAATCTGTGCGCGTATTGCGGTCGCTGTGTTATAATGCTAGTGGCGGAGACGGACGTCTCCTAGGGTGTAAGCGCATTCGAAAAAAAGATGTCGAATTTCCAGACGGGAAGGTGAATACGATGACACTGGATCAGAATGAGAAGTTGGCCGTTACGGCGGCGGTCTCCAATATGGGACCCTATGAGGAAGCAGTGAAGTCTTTCCGGTGGGAGGATGTTGAAGCGCAGTTTTCCTGGGCGACGACAGGCCATGTCAATATGGCATACGAAGCGATCGATCGCCACGTCGCCGACGGCAAAGGAAACAAAATCGCGCTTCATTACAGTGACAATCAAAGGGATGAAAGCTATACTTTCGCGGAGATGGCCAAGCAATCCAACCGGTTTGCCAATGTACTCCGCAGTCTTGGCGTCGCCAAAGGCGATCGGGTATTCATCTTTATGCCCCGCACGCCGGAACTTTACTTCAGCTTTCTCGGCATTCTGAAAGTGGGCGCCGTCGTCGGTCCCCTGTTCGAAGCCTTCATGGAAACTGCGGTGAAGGATCGCCTGCAGGACAGCGGCGCATCCGTGATCGTCACGACGACTTCCTTGTTGTCCCGGGTTTCGCGTTCGGATTTGCCGGACTTGAAACAGGTCATCGTATTTGGAGATGGCGTAGAAGAAGGCGCCGGGATCGTCGATTATAAGAGAGCGATGGCCGGCGCTTCCGATGAAGCAGAGATCGAATGGCTGGACCGGGAAGACGGATTAATCCTTCATTATACGTCCGGCTCGACAGGCAAACCGAAAGGCGTTTTCCATGTTCAGAACGCCATGATCCAGCATTACCATACCGGCCGTAATGTTCTCGACCTGAGGGAAGACGACGTGTATTGGTGTACAGCCGATCCGGGCTGGGTGACGGGAACTTCCTACGGGGTGTTCGCTCCCTGGCTGAACGGAGTGACCAATGTCGTACGAGGCGGACGTTTCAGTCCGCAGGATTGGTACGGCACGCTCCAAAAATATAAAGTGACCGTTTGGTACAGCGCGCCTACGGCGTTCCGCATGCTCATGGGCGCAGGGGACGAGTCGGTGAAACCGTTTGATCTGTCCAGCGTTCGTCATATTCTGAGCGTCGGCGAACCGCTCAATCCGGAAGTCGTTCGTTGGGGCTATAAAGTGTACGGCCAACGGATCCATGATACGTGGTGGATGACCGAAACCGGCGCCCACATGATCTGCAACTATCCGAGCATGACGGTGAAGCCGGGTTCCATGGGCCGGCCGATCCCCGGTGTCGAAGCGGGGATCATTGACGATCAAGGGAACGAGCTTCCGCCCCTCCGAATGGGCAATCTGGCGATCCGCACCCCATGGCCGTCCATGATGCGTAAAATCTGGAATAACCCGGCCAAATATGAAGAATATTTCCGTATCCCCGGCTGGTATGTATCGGGAGATTCTGCTTACCGTGACGAAGAAGGATACTTCTGGTTCCAGGGACGGATCGACGATGTCATCAACACATCCGGAGAGCGAGTAGGCCCGTTCGAAGTCGAGAGCAAGCTGGTCGAGCATCCGGCCGTGGCTGAAGCCGGCGTCATCGGCAAGCCGGATCCGCTTCGCGGCGAAATCATCAAAGCTTTCATTTCACTCCGGGAAGGATACACGCCTTCGGATGAACTCAAAGCGGATATCGCCAAGTTTGTGAAGGAAGGGCTGTCCGCCCACGCTTCGCCTCGCGAAATCGAGTTCAAGGACAAATTGCCCAAAACCCGCAGCGGTAAAATCATGAGACGGGTGCTCAAGGCTTGGGAGCTCAATCTCCCGACCGGAGACCTGTCCACCATCGAAGACTGATCTCATTTTAATCACAGAATGGCAAAGAAAAACCTCCGATTGGCCTATTATGGGCGGTGTCGGAGGTTTTATTGTGGTTCCTTGCGTTCGCGGTATTACTTTACTTGAGCCGAAGCGGATGGGGGCGACTCCCCGGCGGCGTTTACTGCAATTACCCGGTACCAGCCCGATGCTAACGGTGAAACATATTCAAATCGGTTCGCTTCCGAAGTTCCGAGCAGTTTGTATTTTCCGGATTCGCTCTGCGAGTACCAGATCTGATAGACGGTTACCCGTTCCGAGCCCGGATTGTCCTGCCAATTCAGGGCAACACCTAAGTCCGTGCTCTCGGCCTTCAGCCCCATGGGAGACGTGGGGGACGACAGGCCGTTCGTCGGATTGCCGGATTGTCCGTTGCCGGGATTAGCCGTGCTGCCTGGATCGCCCGACGTGCCCGGATTGCCCGTATCTCCCGGTATGGGGAAATTCGGATCCGGTGCAGCCGGCAGGCCGTCGCTTGTGACCACTTCGCTGCGGGGAGACTCGTTCCCGCCTACATCGACCGCCGTCACATAAAAACTGTAAGCGGCGCCAAGCGTGCCGGCGGTTGAGAATTTCGGATCCTCGCCGGTCAGAACGGAATTCCCGACTTTTTCATAATTGGCGCCATCGCCGGAACGATAAAGCCGGTATCCCGCGACATCGGCGTCGCCGACGGGGGTGAACGAGACTTGTATCGTTCCACTTACTGTTTCGGCTGAGACATGCGCCGGCGCCGGCGGAGCTTTGCCGTCCTCAACCCGGGGATCGGTTTTGGAGGGCGCGCTTTGTCCGGCATCCGCAGGCAAATAATAGGAGAGCGATTGGCGGCTTTGGGCGGATACTTTGCCCAGCGCGGCTTTCAGGTCTTCAATCAGCTGATCGATCGGCATCTCGCGTTTTACCATAACCGCTTCGCGCAGCATATCCTCAGGCGTTTGCGGAAGAGGGACGTAATTGACCCCGTCATACGAAATATACTTTAATTTCACGAGCGCATCGTCTTCTGCGGTCGGGATAAACTGTCGATTAAATATGTCCGTGACCAACATGCCGGCTTGCTTGGTCAAATCGGTGGGAAGTTTGCCGCTGACGCTGGACACGGTCATGGACACGATTCCGTCCGGCTTCGTGAATTCTTTGGTCGGGAACAGATCGGGCCTGGAGTCCGTGACCAGGTTCATGACGCCGGTCCAAATCGTCTTGGCACGGTTGTGTCCTTCGCCCGACAAGGCGTTGATCTGTTTTTCGTAGCCCGCCCACACACCGAGCGTAATATCCGGTGTAAACCCTTGGAACCAGACGTCTCCATAATTTTGTGTGGTTCCCGTTTTACCGGCCATCGGAATGGTGGAGAAGTGTTTGAAATTCGCCTTCACACTTGTGGCCGTTCCATTCGTGACGACGGTTCGAAGCATGTCGGTCATTAAATAGGCGGATTGCTCCGATACGACGCGTTTGGGGGCGGCCTTGTGCTGGTAAAAAGGATGTCCGTCGGACGTGGTGATTTTCTCAATCAAGTAGGCGTCGTTGAACACGCCGTGGTTGGGAATAACGCTGTAGGCATTCGTGAGCTCTTCCACGGAAACGCCATATTTGAGACCGCCGATCACGCCCGTCTGGGCATGCATGTCGTCTTCGGTCAGCGTGGTGATGCCAACGGAACGGGCGAAATTCCAAGCTTCCGGGATCGTTACTTTATTCAAAAATATTTTGAGCGCCACTGTGTTGAGAGATTTGTTCAACGCCGTCCGAGCGGTAACCAGACCCGAGTATTTGTTGTTGGAGTTTTTCGGGATATGCTTGGCGCTGCCGCCGTTATCGAGTATGATCGGAGCGTCGTCGAGTACGCTGGCCGGTTGGATCAATCCTTTGTCGATGGCCGGCAAATAAGCGCCGATCGGCTTCATGGCCGAACCTGGCTGGCGGGTCATCTGGGTCGCGAAATTCATCTGCTCGATATGGAAGTCGCGCCCCTCGATCATGCCAATAATGGCACCTGTTTTATTGTCCAACATGACCGCCGCGGTCTGCTCTATGCCCTTGACCTTATTGTCCGGCGAGAAGTTTTTGGGATTTTCGGCGACATTGTGCATCAAATCATACACTTTTTTATCGATGGTCGTGGTGATTTGGTAACCGCCCCTCAGCAGTTGCAGTCTGGCGTCCTCGATTAATGCCACGTTTTGCTTTTTCTTGAGATCTTCTTGTTTTAATCCCGGATTTTGTTGGAGTACCAGCTGTTCGGAAGCTTGCCGTTCGACTTCCAACATTAAATAAGGGTATGTATTGTAGGCTTTCTCGACCGGTTTGGCCAACGAGTGATAAAGGTCGAAGGAAAGGGCATCGTCGTACTCGGAACGGCTGATTTTGCCTCCTTCCAACATTTGTTTTAATACTAGCTTTTGGCGAGCCATTGCACGTTTGAAGTTTGTCGGACTGAATCCGCCTTTGCTGGTGAAAGCCGAGTAGACGGAAGGCAGCTGAGGCAAGCCCGCCAGATAAGCCGCTTGGGCCACGTTTAATTTGTGAAGATCGTCAACCCCAAAAATACCTTTGGCGGCAGCTTTGATGCCAAAAAGGTTGTAGCCGGAAGAACCGTTGCCGTAAGGGATTTTGTTCAAATAGGCCGTGATGATTTCCTCTTTGCTCAAATACCGCTCCAGACGAAGCGAGAGGAAAATCTCCTTCGCTTTACGGCTTTGCGTTTGATCGAGGGTGAGAAATACCCGGCGGGCGACCTGTTGGGTAATCGTGCTTCCGCCCGTTTGAACGTTTTCACTCAAGATCTGCTGTTTAACTGCGCGGAACAACCCGTTCGTATCGACCCCGAAGTGATGGAAAAAGTTTTTGTCTTCAATCGACACGACCGCATCGATGATCGGCTGCGGTATATCACCATAAGTTACCGGCCGGCGGTCCTCTTCCGTCCGAAGTTGTCCGATCAGAGAGCCGTCGCGAAAATAGACGAAGCCGGTTTGAGCGTTTTCGCTGATTTTTTGTTCAATCATTTGCTGGCTCCGGATAGGATCATCTCTGGTCAGCGATGCGATATACCCCGTAACCGCGCCTGCCGCCGTCAAACCGGCCAATATTGCGAAAAAGATGAGCCACAAAGCGGTGAATCCGGCGATTTTGCCCGCCACAACCAGACCTTCGTTTTTACGCTTTGGCGAAGGAGGGGTTTGAACGGGTTGTTTCGTTTGATCCATCGAGCAACCTCCTTAAACAAACAGAATTATTATAGCACATTTTACTTGGCGTTGACTTCATCGGAAAGGGTGTGCTATAAAGAGAGAAATTCGCGACCGCTGGCAAGCGGCGCCACATACGGGCTCCGGCCTGAGCGAACGTGGAAAGGCGTTACACGGAATGTATAATCGAGAGGATGTCATGCACGATGCTGGAAGGCAAAAAGAGTCTGACTGCGGAACAGAAGTTGGAAGTGGACCGACAGCTCCGGGTCATTTCGAGGGGAACGGCCGAAATTGTACCGGAAGAAGAGTTGGCCGCCAAGATCACGGAGTCCGTCTTGACGGGAAGGCCGCTGAAGATCAAGCTGGGGCTCGATCCATCTGCGCCGGACATCCACATAGGTCATACGGTGGTGCTGCATAAGCTCCGGCAGTTCCAGGAATTCGGACACGAAGTGCAACTGTTGATTGGCGATTTCACAGGAAGGATCGGCGATCCGACCGGAAAGTCCGAAACCCGGAAGCAACTGAGTGAGGAAGACGTGAAACGAAACGCCAAGACGTATCAGAAACAAATTTTTAAAATTCTTGATCCCGCTAAAACGACCGTCGTTTACAACTCGGAATGGCTGTCGCCGCTTAGTATGGCCGATGTCATCGGTTTGACGGCTAAGGTCACCGTGGCGCGCATGTTGGAACGGGACGATTTTTCGAAACGATACCAATCAGGTCAGCCGATCAGTATATATGAATTTCTATACCCGTTACTGCAGGGCTATGACTCCGTAGAGCTTGAGAGCGATGTGGAGCTCGGCGGGACGGATCAGAAGTTCAACCTGCTGATGGGTCGTACGCTGCAAAAGGAATACGGCAAACCGGCACAGGCGGCCATCATGGTTTCGTTGTTGGAAGGGCTGGACGGCGTCCACAAGATGAGCAAAAGTCTCGGCAACTATATCGGCATCGACGAGGAACCGAATCAGATCTACGGCAAAGCGATGAGCGTTCCGGACGAGCTCATGGTGAAATACTACGAACTGGCGACGGATGTTGGCGAAGAGGAACTGGAGAGGCTGCGCAACGGGCTGGCCGATAGGTCCGTTCACCCGCGGGATGCCAAAATGCAGTTGGCGCGCACGTTCGTGCGGATGTATCACGGGGAAGAAGCGGCGTCAGCCGCGGAGCTGCATTTTGTGACCGTATTCCAGCAAGGAGCGCTGCCGGAAGACATCGAAGAAGTCGTATTGCCGGCTTCCGAGCTGGATGACGGAATGATCCGGGCGGCGAAGCTGCTGACGGTTCTGGGTCTGCAAACCTCTGCGAGCGAAGCAAGGCGCAGCATACAACAAGGAGCTGCGCGTCTGAACGAACAGAAGCTGGCCGATCCGAACGACGAAGTACAGCCGAAAGACGGCGATGTTGTACAGGTGGGCAAGCGGAAATTTGTGCGTGTTAAGTTAGGATAAGATAGAGCAAATATGGATTGGACAGCGCGTGAAGCACCCGCCGCTTATCTCCCCGTGTGGGAGCGAGCGGCGTTTTTGTTGTTTTACGGCCGCTCTCGAAAAAAACACCCCGATCCGAAGATCGAGGTGCCAGGGTTAAATGGATCAGCGGCTGTAGAACTCGACGATTTGTTTCTCGTCGATGTCTTGGGACAGCTCTTCGCGGCTTGGCAGACGGACGTACTTGCCTTCCATCGCGTCGGCGTTGAAGTCGATGTAACCTGCCAGGTGATGGCGGCCGGCGATTGCTTCAGTGATCGCTTTCAGTTTGCGGCTGCGCTCACGCAGGCCGATAACGTCGCCCGGCGCAACCGTGTAGGATGCGATGTCGACTTTTTTGCCGTTCACGGTCACGTGGCCGTGGGCAACCAGTTGGCGTGCACCTGCACGGGTGTTGGACCAGCCCAGACGGAATACGAGGTTGTCGAGGCGGCTTTCCAACAGGAACATGAAATTCTCACCGGCGATCCCTTTCAATTTCGAAGCACGGTCGAACAGGTTGCGGAACTGCTTCTCATTCAGGCCGTACATGTGGCGAAGCTTTTGTTTCTCCATCAATTGAAGGCCGTAACCGCTGATTTTGCGGCGTTGGTTCGCGCCGTGTTGTCCCGGAGGGAACGGGCGTTTCAGCTCTTTGCCGCTGCCGCTCAGGGAGATGCCCAGACGACGGCTCAATTTAAATTTTGGACCTGTGTAGCGTGACATATTATGCAGACTCCTTTTTCAAAAGGGGATTTTTTTGAAAATAGGGTTCGCTCGCGCCGGATTTCTCCGCAACCATGACGTGACGTCCGGTTCCGGTCAGGATGTTCAGCCGCAGCCTGCCAGTGGGAAACCCAAGAGGGTGGAGCACGCATTGTTCGCCCAATATTCATCAAGACTTATATTATAAGAATTTGCACGCTATTGTCAAGATGATACGGATGATGAATTCAAGTAACCCACCGGCCGTCCAAGAAACGGGGGTTTTTCTTGTGTCAGGGTGTCTGTATAAGCGGAGAGAAAGGGGAAAGCCTACCTTGAAAAGGAAAGGGGGGTTTCCGTTGCGAAGAGACCAACGAAAGCCTGTGATTGCGGGATTGGCCATGTTATGCGCGATTTCGTTATTGACCGGATGCAGGCCGGGAGTGTCCGCAATGCCGCCGGAAAAGGCGTTTGCCCTGTCGGCTTCGGCTTTGTCCGGCAGCGATCGGTATAGAGTGGCGGGGCAAGTGTCCATTTTCGATCCGAATGGGGTGATGGCGGGCAAATCCCGTTACGAAGGAGAAGTGACCGGGCACGGAAACTTCAACCTCAAATGGTCCGAAGGCGCGCCGCTCGTCCGAATTCGGGCAGCCGGAGGTCAGCAAAGTCCAGCCCGTTTTCAGCCGTTGCAGTTGTTGGATGAAGTACATCATGGCACGGCTCAAGTGGTATATGCCGACCAGCCGTATGCGGACGGAAACGTGCGGCTGTTGGTCAAGCTGAACGACAATGCCGCTAAAAGGAGAGTTGCAGAGGGGCTGCGGGCGGAACTCAGCGGGCTGAGAACCGAAATAAAGGGAAAAACGCTGAGCAGCGCAAGTAGAAATCAAGCGGCAACCGTATTGGACCAAGCCGGTCGAAACTTGAACAAGGCGCTGTCCACTTTGCATGTGAAGACCCTATGCCTTTGGACTGCCGACCGGAATACCTGGTTCCCCCGCCAGATGAAAGAAGAGACCGAGCTGGCCTATGAATGGAACGGAAAGACATTGCGGGAGAAACGGGTTACCGAGACCAATTTCCTGCGCGGCGGTCCGAATGGTACAATAAGAAGCAAGATGTAGCAGCTCATTCATACCTAATCAAGGAGGAATAATCATGCGAGACCCGAGATTGCAACAGTTGGCGGCCAATTTGGTGGGATATTCCATCAAGGTGCAGCCCGGCGAAAACGTATTGATTGAAATGATCGGATCCGAGCGCGAGCTTCTGAATTGCATCATCGAAGAAGTGGCGCAGAGAGGGGGCCGTCCCTTCGTCGAAATTACGGACAAATCGGTAGAGCGGGCGCTGCTTCGGAATGCAACACCGGAAATGATGGAAACATGGGCCGCTTACGATTTGGAGCGGATGAAACAGATGCAAGGCTACATCGGCATCCGGTCGGGAACCAATGTCAACGAATTGGCGGATGTTCCTTCCGACTCGTACAAACGATATGACCGTATTTATCGCCATCCGATACATAGTGAACAGCGGGTAAAGAAAACCAAATGGGTCGTGCTTCGTTACCCAAGCGACTCCATGGCGCAGTTGGCCCAGATGTCCACAGAGGCGTTCGAAGATTTTTATTTTGACGTCTGCAACCTGGATTACGCCAAAATGGACCAGGCCATGGATCCGTTGGCGGACTTGATGAAACGGACCGGCAAAGTTCAGATCAAGGGACCGGGAACGGATTTAACCTTCTCCATCAAGGGCATCGGCGCCAAAAAATGTTCCGGCGAACGAAACATCCCGGACGGTGAAGTGTACTCTTGCCCGGTGCGCGACTCCGTTAACGGCACGCTTTCCTACAACACCCAAAGTGTGTATAACGGCTTCACTTTCGAAAATGTAAAATTCCGTTTCGAAAACGGCAAAATCGTTGAAGCCACCGCCAACGACACGGATCGAATCAACGCATTGCTTGACACAGACGAGGGAGCCCGTTATATCGGCGAATTCAGTCTCGGCTTCAACCCGTATATTTTGCACCCGATGAAAGACACGCTATTCGACGAGAAAATCGCCGGAAGTCTGCATTTTACACCGGGACAGGCATACGAGGATACCGACAACGGCAACCGCTCCTCCGTTCACTGGGATCTGGTTCTGATCCAGCGTCCGGATTATGGCGGCGGTGAGATTTATTTCGACGATCGGCTGATCCGCAAAGACGGCCTCTTCGTCATTCCTGAGCTGCAAAGCCTCAATCCGGACGCCTTAAAATAATAGGTTAACCCTTGCATGCCTTCGCTCTAACAAGTATTATGAGGGAAGCAAGTTCAACCCTATAATTTGGAGGGATTCCGATGTCCAACAACGCGGCAATCGTCGAATTGTCCCAAACGGCGAACAAATTTCGTTCTTCCGTCGTGCTCCAAGCCGAAAACAAGTACATCGACGTGAAAAGCATTCTGGGCCTGTTCACCACTTTGGTAGGCAACCATGCATACGAGCTTCATGTGCACGGTCCGGACGCGGAAGAGGCTAAGCAAGCAGTGGCGGCGGTGTTCGCCAAGCATAACCTGAACGTCAAAGTAATGGAATAATTCATGCGTTTGAGGGCACCCCGTCCGTTCGTGACGGGGTGCTTTTTGTCGATCATACAGGATTTATAAGCTGAAGCGCTCATCTCTGAATGATCTCCGACATAAACATCTACCGTCGTGAAGACGACGGCGACAGCCGTTTATCCTTGTTCCTCGCTAATCTCGTGACCGGGTTGTCTCTATGACGCCCCGTCCTTGTACTTCACTGCAATTTCGTCTAATATGAAGGGATAAAGATGAATGGGAGTATGGCACAGGGGGAGTGGGAATGGCTTCACTGGAGACGGATACGATTATGAACCTGAAGCAGAAGGCGCTCCGCCTGCTGCAGGATGATGCCGATAAAATCGAGAAGCTGATCTCCATCCAGATGGAAAATCTGACAACCCGCCAATGCCCGCTTTACGAAGAAGTGCTGGATACGCAAATGTACGGCTTTTCTCGAGCGGTCGATTTCGCGGTACGTACCGGATTGATGGAAGAAGGCTCCGGCAAGCTGCTGGTCAGTCAGCTGGAACGAAATTTGGCCTTGTTGTACGAAGCATTGAATCAAAAAATAGAGTAGCCGAATCGTGCTCCGCTATCTTCGAATTTGTGACGGTTGACCTTGTGGTCGACCGTCATTTTTATAGGTTGCGTTCCACCAAAAAAAGGGCGGGGCTAGCCCGCTTAGCGATTACACGAAATAAAAAGCAACACCCAGAATGATGTAAACGATCAGCAACAGTTTGCCTTCATACCAAGTGGTGGAGCCGTCTCGTGAGATTGAGGTGGCGATTAGAACGGCAACGGCGATGGCCGCCAGTTCAATGGTCGAGAAAATCAGGTTCATATGTTTGTTGAACAGAAGACTGATGAATACGAGCACAGGTGCGACAAACAGTGCAATCTGAAGACTGCTGCCTACGGCGATTTCAACGGCGGCGCCCATTTTGTTTTTCATCGCCAGCATGATTGCTGCGCTGTGCTCGGCGGCGTTACCGATGATGGCCACGAGGAACGCTCCGACGAATAACTCCGAAAGACCGAACCGGTCGGTGAAAACGTGCAGCGTACGGACAAGCCATTCGCTCACGAAAGCTACCATAACGGTGGCGAGCACCAGATACAGGATGGACTTGTTGCGAGACCATGCCGGTTCCTCTCCGTGATCGGCCTGAGTGTCTTCGTGGTCTTCCAGAAAATCCTTATGCGTGAACATGGAATAAATCAGCCAGCCCACATAGGCGAGGATCAGACAGCCCGCCACAATAAGGCTCAGCGTTAACGTTTCGTTGGCCGGGAATTTTTCCGTTTTCACGAATACGGCCGGAATAAACAGCGCGATGATCCCCAGCAACATAAGAGAGGCATTCTGGCCGGCCAGGTGGATGTTGAACTTCTGCTCTTTGTATTTGAGGCCGCCGGCCAAGGCGCTGGCGCCAAGCACGAGCAGCAGATTGCCGATGATCGAGCCCGTTAAGCTGGCTTTGACAATATCAAACAATCCTTCTTTGATCAGGAAAATAGAAATGATCAGCTCCGCCGCGTTGCCGAAGGTGGCGTTGAGAAAGCCGCCCAAACGCTGGCCGGCATAATGGGCGACCGATTCAGTCGCTTTGCCTAGGAAACCGGCTACGAAAACAATCGCAACGGCGGACAGGATAAACTCCGGAATCGCACCGAAATGGAGAAAATGAGCGGCTGCGCTTAGAGCGAAAGCAGCGATCAGCAGGGGGAAGAACAGCTTTTTCATGTCTAGACACCTCGTTGTAGTCAAATAGGGAGGACATCACATTTTCTCCTAAACTATAGCGAAAAGCCGTAGTCAAGTAAATGCGGCCGGCAGGCGGGAAGAGAAGTGGAATCGGTTGCTTCTGGCGGGTTCTTCCAGTACAATGAAAACATTAAAGGTTCGGGAGAGTGGCCGCCATGACGGAAGAATTGGTGCAAGCAGGTTTCATTCGTATATCCGATGACGTTGTCGCCACCATCGCCGGGCTCGCGGCGTTGGAAACGCCGGGCATCGCCGCCATGTCGGGCGGTATATCGGAAGGACTGGCCAAACGGCTCAGCGGCCGCAACGCACAGAAGGGCGTTTCCGTCGAAGTCGGCCAAGTGGAGGCGGCCATCGACTTGCGCATCGTCGTCCAATACGGTATTCCAATCCACGAGGTCGGCCGCCGCTTGCAGGATAACGTCAGGGAAACCGTCGAGAACATGACCGGCCTTCACGTGGTCGAAGTGAACGTGAAGGTGGAAGGCGTCACCTTCAAGGATGAGGAAATCGAAGAATTGAACCGGGTAAAGTAAGTGAGGTAAAGGGCCAGCCATCGGGTTGGCCCTTTTTGAACGTTTCAGAAAGTATAAGTTGTCACCTGTACTTTTCTGAAAACGTCACCGACATAAACGTATGCTGCCATCCAAGGACGGCGACAGCCGTTTATACTTGTATCTGTTGATTGATCGGCTCATCACACAGATGAAATTCTTACCTCATACGATAGTTTACAGTGTTCGCAACCGGCTATAAAAAACACTCCCGGTCATTGCCGGAAGTGTTTCCGTATCAGGCAGTCGTCACGTGCCGACGTTCCTTGTCTCTGTCCACGCGGTTATATTCCCGGGAGACGTTGAGCAGAATGCCCATACCGGTCAGGGTCACCAGCAGGGATGAACCACCGTAACTGATGAAGGGAAGTGTCACTCCCGTAAGGGGGATGGCTACACTGACGCCGCCCATATTGATTAATGCCTGAATGGCGATCAGAGATACGATTCCCACACCTACAAGCGTTCCGAATATGTCTGGGCAGCGAAGAGCAACGATCAGTGCCCGCCAAAGAAAAAGAACATAAAAAATAACGAAAATGGTCGTACCGATAAAACCCAACTCTTCGGCAATGACGGCGAAAATGAAATCATTGTAGGCCTCTGGCAAATAAAACAGCTTTTGTACGCTATGTCCAAGCCCAGCGCCGGTCAGACCGCCATGACCGAACGCTTCCAGAGACCTGGTGAGCTGGAAGCCGGCTCCTCTTTCGTCTGCTAGTGGATTCAAGAAAGCCGTAAAACGGGCGCCCCGGTACCCTCCGTCGAAACCCGGATGAGTAAGTTGGTAGATACTGAACCCGAGTATGCCGATTCCGATCAGTAGGACTGCGGTCAAAAACACTTGTTTCAGGTTCGAGCCACCGGCCACGATCACAGCGGTTGCACTTAGCAGCAAGATGATGCAAGAACCCACGTCCGGCTGAAGCAAGATCAGAGAGACGATGAATCCGATTACGACCATGACCGGTAACAAACCACGCTTGTACTCGCGAAATTTTACGTCCTTCTTCGTAATGATGGCTGCCAGATAAAGGATGATCGCCAGCTTGGCGAATTCGGTTGGCTGAATGCCTAAACCGCCAATCCCGAACCAGCTTCGGGCGCCGTTCGTTACTTTTGCCACAAATAGAACCATAATGAGCATCCCGATCGTGAGGAACAGGAACGGAGCGAACCACTTTTTGTATTTTTGGTAGGGAACATTCATCAGAATAAGCATGATGAACGTTCCCAGACCCGCCCATATGAGCTGTTTTTTCGTGAAATACAAGGCATCGTTGCCATACTTGGCGGATACGACGGTCATGCTCGAGCTGGCGCTGAATACCATCACAAGGCCGAAGCCGACGAGCAGAAGCGTCAGGATGAGCAGCAAAAAATCCGGCGTCCCGCGCTGGCCCGTGGCTGGGGTTTTCATTGGATTATCCCCCGGCGGCTCAGGCGAGCAACTGCTTCAATTCCGCCACGCGCTGGGTTGCCGTGTTCAGGATCGGCTGCGGAATTGGGGATTCATAATCCAGTCCGTGCGGGAACGTCGCACGGCCTATGTAGACGGCTTCGACTTCAAGGATGGCATCCGGATTTTCCAGCTTGCCTTCCACTGCGCGGGTATTGATGCGGAGGAAATAATCTTCTCCGTTCGTCCCGTCGTGAAGCTTCAAATCATATGTAGCGCGGCGGTATTCCCACTGCCAGCGGACAAAGCCGAGCTTCTCGCTGGAATCGTCCAAATGGGCCAAATCGCTCCGCATTCCGTTTAAACCTGTATTATCGAGTAACATGTCAAGCTCCTCCTCTAGAAGGCCAAACAAGCCTTTGTTTTCACCCTTCATCATAGACGGTTTGCCTGCCTTCTGCAAGCCTGTCGGACCGGGGAAGTGCGAACGTTTGATGACAGTTTGCCGATCAAAAGCGTCGTTGCGGCGATGACTCGTTCGGGTGTTTCTGATACAATAATGAAAAATCGGCGATTTCAAGGATCGGCCGACCGAAGGAGGCGCTACCTTGATCGTGAAGGAGCAAACGCTGGAGTCGTTTTATCCCGACATGGTGCAATGGCGCCGACATCTTCACCGCCATCCCGAATTGTCTTTCCGTGAGTTCGAGACATCGCGAATGATTGCGGACCTGCTGGAGTCCTGGGGGCTCGAGGTGCGCCGCAACGTAGCGGGAACGGGAGTGGTCGCGAAGTTGACCGGTGCTCTTCCCGGCCGAACCATCGCGCTTCGCGCGGATATCGATGCGCTTCCGATCGGCGATGAGAAACATTGCGAGTACACTTCGACAGTTGCCGGGGTGATGCATGCCTGCGGCCACGATGCGCACACCTCGCAGCTGCTGGCGGTCGCCCGTTATTACGGCCTGCACAGGGAAGATACCGCAGGCAACCGGATTTTTCTGTTTCAACCCGCCGAGGAAGTGCTGCCGGGCGGAGCCGTTGGCATGATTGAAGGAGGGGCACTCGACGGAGTGGATGCGATTTACGGCATCCATGTCTGGTCCCCGCTTGCTTGCGGGATTGTGGCGGCAAGATCCGGTCCCTTTATGGCTTGTCCCGATGAATTTGAAGTGGAAATCATCGGACGAGGCGGCCATGCCGGGCTGCCGCATCAGGCAGCGGATGCGCTTGTCGCCGGTGCCGCCTTGGTCTCGGCACTTCAAAACATCGTCGCGCGTGCGGTGAATCCGCTGGACTCGGCGGTGGTGTCGATCGGCCGGCTTCACGCCGGAACGGCCAACAACGTAATTGCCGAACGCTGCCGGCTAA
This sequence comes from Cohnella sp., assembly GCA_028287445.1. Lineage (GTDB taxonomy): Bacteria > Bacillota > Bacilli > Paenibacillales > Paenibacillaceae > Cohnella. Next base: position 57,616 of record JAQBPQ010000030.1, on the reverse strand, counting down.
GCGGAACGGTTCGGACCTTCACCCCTGAGGTTCGCGCATTGGTGCGCCGTCGTTTGGAGCAAATCGTTCGGCACACATGCGAGATGCACGGAACCGAGTACCGTTTTCAATATGTCGAGGGATATCCGCCCGTCGTCAACGACGAGACCGAAACGCAGCGGGTGATGGCCGTGGCATCCACATTGCTCCCACAGGGAAGTATGCAGATCAGTGATCCGATCATGGCGGGGGAAGACTTTTCTTATTATTTGCAACAAAAACCCGGCTGCTTTTTCTTCGTCGGAGCCGGCACGGAGGATGGCATGGCGCCGCCGCATCATCATCCCCGGTTCGATATCGATGAACGGGCGATGCTGGTCGCTGCGCGCATGCTCGTGGCTGTGGCCGACGACTCAGCCGCAGATATACCGCACCGGTAAAGAACCGAATGGAGTTTCCCTTTTTCGGTCACGCTATGTCGGAAGGAGGGAAACCATGAGAAAAATTGCGGATATCATGACGAAGGACTGTGTGACGGTAACGGCGGATGAAAACCTGTACCAAGCGGCGCTCAAAATGAGGGAACACGACATCGGTTTTATGCCCGTCGTGGACGGCAAAAAGCTGATCGGCGTCCTCACCGACAGAGACCTTGTCATCCGGGGCTATGCCGATAAACATTCCGGATCCACGTCGGTCATGGAAGTTTTATCGGATGACGTACAGACAGTGTCTCCGAACCTGTCGGTCGACGAAGCTGTGACACTGATGGCTTCGATGCAGATTCGCAGGCTTCCCGTCGTCGAGGACGGCGAACTGAAAGGGATCGTCGCACTGGGGGATTTGGCTGTCCGCCAGATATTTGTCAACGAAGCCGGAGACGCCCTGAGCGGGATCTCCGAACACGAGCATAGGGAATCGGCCTGGACACACTAACTCGTGGCAGCATGGCAGTTGGTCCGTTTATTCGGAGAAATCCGAAAACGGACTTTTTTCTTGTTCCGTTGTTTTGTATGATCAGGACGAGGGTAATGAGTCGATACATTATGTCCATTTTCAACTTGAGGAGCGGTAGGGTTATGCCAATTTCAGAGATCAATGAACAAAGTTTGGCCGACCGTTTAAAGGAGACGGAACGCAAACTCGAGAGAGTGGAGAAACTATACCGCCTCCTGTCTGAAAATACCCGTGATATCGTTTACCAATGCAGCCCGGACGGTTTGATCGTTTATTGTTCCCCATCGCTCCTGGAGTTGTTGGGATATTCGGCTCATGAATGGGAAGGGGGGAGCGAAGAAAACCTTTATCACCCTGACGATCTGCGCAAGCTTCGTAAAGCGAAGGACGGAATCGTCAACCAAGTTCGGATGCGGCATGCCAATGGGAACTATTTATGGTTTGAAATGATCACGGACAGCCTTTTCTGTGAAACCGGAGTGTCGTTTATCCAGCGAACCGGGCAAGAAATCACCGAGCGCAAGAAAAAGGAAGATCTCATTGCGCAAGCTCATCGAATCGCGAGGATCGGCAGCTGGGAATGGGATGTGGTGCATGACGAGCTCTCTTTCTCGGATCAGCTTCATCTGATTTTTACGATCGAAATGAATGAATGGAAAGACCGATCCCCCCGTCTGCTGGATTTGGTGCCGCCTGATTGTCGCCCTGACTTTCAAGCAGAAATCGAGCGGTCTCTGCTAAGTCACGAGCTAAGCTTTGAATTTCGGCAGAATCAAGAGGACGGAACGATCAAATATTTGCATATTCTCGGGCTTGTTTCTTATGGCGTCCATGCGGAACCCGTCAAAATCAACGGAACGATTCAGGACATCACAGATCGCAAAAAGGTCGAATTGAAGCTGCAAGAAACCGTAGAACGGTATACGTCTCTCAAAAAATACAACCACGACGCCGTGGTTTCCCTGGACATTGAAGGCAACATCATTAACGGCAACACCATGGCCCAGAAACTGACCGGATATTCCATCAGCGAAATGATCGGCCAAAATTTGAGCAAATTTATCGAAAAAGAGAACGTCAAGGATATTTTGTCCAACTCGCTCAAAGATGTCTCCGTGGAAAAAAGTATCGATAAACTGATTCATAAAAACGGCCAGACGGTCGAAGTGTTGACCACCATCGCGCCCATTATCATCAATAATGAAAACGTGGGTTATTACATTATCGCCAAAGACATCACGGAACAAAAAAAATTGATAATTGCCAAAGAGGCGGCAGAATCGACGAACCGGGCCAAAAGTGAATTTCTCGCCATGATGAGTCATGAAATCCGGACGCCGATGAACGGCGTCATCGGGATGACCGATTTGTTGATGGAAACGACGACGTTTGATCCCCAGCAAAGAGAGTTTCTCGATATCATTCGTAAAAGCGGCGAAACGCTGCTTACCATCATCAACGATATTCTAGACTTTTCCAAAATCGATTCCGGAAAAACGGAGCTGTTCGAAGAACCTTTTGATGTGAGAGCGTGCATTGTCGAGGCCATTGATATTTTATCGCCCAAGGCGAACGAGAAACATCTGGACATTTCTTTCTCCTTACATCCGGACGTTCCGTCCGTTTTAATCGGTGACGCCAATCGGCTGAAGCAGGTGCTCATCAATTTGATCGGGAATGCGATCAAGTTCACCAACAAAGGCGGCGTCTCGGTTGCGGTCAGGCAGGAAGCCCGCCATCAAGATCAGGTCATGCTGAAGTTCAGGATTAAAGATACCGGCATCGGCATTCCGAAGGAGAAGACGGATCAATTGTTCCTGCCCTTTTACCAATTGGATAATTTCATGACCAGACATTCGGAAGGTACCGGTCTGGGCCTGACGATCAGCAAAAAACTTGTAAATCGAATGGGCGGAGATATCTGGGTGGAACATTCGGGAGAGCCCGGAGCCACCTTCGTATTTACTTTGACCCTCGAAGACGGCGGGAAACCGGCGTCGATCGCCGAGGATCAATGGGCGGCCGCAGCCGAGCAAGCTCCGCATCCTAATCTCAACATTCTGATTGCCGAAGACAATAAAATCAATCAGCTCGTTCTCGGTAAAATGTTGGAAAAATACGGCTATCGGATCCGGATTGCGGAAAGCGGCGAACAAGTGATCGAAGCGGCTTTAACCGAGCAATTCGATCTCATTCTAATGGACATCCATATGCCGGGAATGAACGGATTCGAAGCGACGGCGAAAATCAAGGATGCGCTGAAAGCCGAAGAGTCTCCGATCGTTGTGGCCGTAACGGCCAGCGCTTTAAGAGGTGACCGGGAACAATGCCTGGCGGCCGGCATGGACGATTATATCAGCAAGCCGATCAGCACCAAGGTGGTTCTGGAAATGATCCGTAAACATTTCCCTTACTGATGCTCACAAACGTGCAGTGGCGGGTTGTTGACCGCTTGTCGCCCATGTGTGGTATGATTAGAAAAGTACTGAATAGCCGAGAGGTGAGGTGAGGCTTATGGCCGTCATGCCACATACCCTCCCTGCGGCAATGCCGGGCGCACAGGAAGCCGTTCCAGCCGATTTGACGGAGCTGCTGTCCCGCGCCTACTCGCTGGGAGACCTGATTAAACGATCCGCGATGGCGGATGAATATGCTTACTGGAAACAAATCGTCAGCAGGGACGACGAGGCGAAACGGATCGCCCGCCGACTTGCCGCCGCGAAGGATAAGTTTGCGGAATGCGAGCGGTTCGGCCGCTTTCATCCCGATTACAACGAAGCGCTCGACCGCGTTTATGCCGTGCAGGCGGAGCTCGACGGACTGGAATCCGTCAGTCACTTCAAAACAGCTGAGCGCGAGTTGGATGAACTGCTGCACGAAATCTCGTTCGCCGTCGCCCGGGCCGTTTCGGAAACGATTAAAGTGCCCGACGGAGACCCGGGCAGCGCCAAAGGCTGCGGCAATGGAGGCTCTTGCTCGTGCGGCAGCGGCGGCTGCAGTTGACTTCAATTGACTAGGCCCGAATGTTAGGGCCCACCAGATCGGAATACCGGAGGAAATGCCAATGTTTGCGGAACGCATCGGATACATCGTATGGTTCAACGATTGGAAAGCTGCCCGTGGGTTGGATAAATACGGCACCCTTCATTATATGTCGCGCAAAATGAACTACGCCGTGCTTTACATGAATGCGGAAAGCGCCGAGGAGGCGGTTCGCAACATGCAGCGGCTGCCTTTTGTGCACAAGATCGAACGTTCCTATCGGGGCGACATCAAAACCGAATACGAGAAAAGCGTCCCGGACAAAACCCAGTTTTATGGGCTGTAAGCCGTGGACGACGCGCGAAGAAGTCTCCCTGAACCGGAGGCTTTTTTATTTCTATCAAAGCACTCGTTGATTACCAATAAATGGAATACTTGCCCGGCATTTAAATTTTTGTTGAATCCTCGGGAACCGATGGGGTAAAATGGACTTATCTTCATGTGGGAAACGGGATGCTTAAGTGGGTTTAAAGACCTAATGTCGGGAGCGATGGGCCGGTGAAAGACAAACACACGGAGCGGTGGAACACCTACGAACCTTTTCACGTCGTTCTGGGCGATAAGAGAGTAGCCGATATCATTATTACCAACCACGCCAGAGAGCGCTGGACCGACCGGGTGGAAAGCGAAAAAACCGGCTATTCCGATATTGCCCAATACATGTGGGAATGTTTGAAGGACGATCGGATCGTCTCCTATTACCGGAATGAGCAGGATGTTTATACAATCGATGACGACCTCGTGTTCGTGGCGGAATTTACAGTCTCCGACAAGGATACCGATCTGCTCGGCAATCCGCTGCATAAGATGATTGTGGTCACCTTTCTCGGACGGATGTCCGAAACGATGGAACTGCGTGATCTGAAAACTTATTATTCGTGGCTGCGGCATTCCCGCAGGATGACGCTGATCAAGAACAACCGTAAGCGGCGTTGAAAGCGTTATATTCTCCTGACGAAGGCTGTTCCGCGGGCATGTACACCCGCCGGAGCAGCCTTTTGTTATGGCGCGATATGGTATAATGAACGTAAATTTGACGCGTGAGAAGGCGGGAGAGCATGGCGCTTAATGTGCATCAACTGCATATTTTTTACACCGTCGCGGAAAGAGGCAGTTTTTCCGCGGCAGCCGGGATGCTTCACATGACCCAGCCGGCCGTTACGATGCAGGTTCAGGCGCTCGAGGAACGCTTCGGGACCAAACTGCTCAATCGCACAACCAAGAAGCTGGAATTGACCGAAGCCGGCCACCGGCTCCTGCCCCAAGCCCGCAAAGCCGTGGAACTTATGCGCGAGACCGACGCTATGATGGTCCGATTCATTGAAGATTTGAAAGGACGACTACAGTTCGCCGCCAGTCTAACGATCGGTGAATATGTGCTGCCGCCGCTGCTCGGCGCTTTCCTTAGGCGGCATCCCGAGCTTTCGGTCAGCATGCGGGTGATGAATACAACGGAAATCATAGATGCGATCCAACACCAAGGATTGGACTTTGGCCTGATCGAAGCGCCTTGCGACGTTCCGGGTTTCTACACGGAAGCCGTGATGAACGATGAATTGATGTTGGTCGTACCCGCGGGTCATCCGTTTGCGATACGGGATTCTGTGGAGCTGTCCGAAGTGCTGGAGCAGCCGTTGGTCCTGCGTGAAAAAGGCTCGGGAACACGGCAGATCGTAGAGGAAGAGCTGGTCCGTCAGGGGGCGGATGAAGGACGGCTTCGGGTCGTGAGCGAATTCGGCAGCACCGGAGCGATCAAGTCAGCGGTGGAAGCCGGATTGGGATTGTCGGTGCTGTCGGTTTGGACAATCAAACACGAGACGACGCTCGGTTTGCTCAAGACGGTGCGCATCCGGGATGTGGCTTTCAGGCGCCAATTTTTTGCCGTGCGGCTGCAGTCCTCTCTGCTGCCGGTACCGGCAGCCGCATTATTGGAAGAATTGAGGGGATTGTCGCATGAGTCTGGCTGACCTGCATACGCACACGACCGCGTCCGACGGCAAGCATCGGCCCGAAGAAGTCGTTCGGATGGCCCGGCAAGCCGGGCTGTCCGCCGTTGCGATTACCGACCACGATACGGTGGCCGGAGTGGCCGAAGCGATGGAAGCCGGCCTGCAATATGGAATCCGGGTTGTCCCGGGCGTGGAGATCAGCACATCGGCGGGTGGCAAGGACATCCATATTCTCGGCTACGGTTTTCAACAAGGCGATCCGATTCTGCTTCAGCGGCTGGAGTCGCTGCGTGAAGTACGCAATCGGCGCAACGAAGAGATGATTGCCCGGTTAAACGGTCTGGGCATTCCGATTACTCTCGCCGAAGTGGAACTAGAAGCGTCCGCCTCACCGCGGGGGGATGGATCCGTAGGGCGCCCTCATATGGCCGATGTACTGGTGCGGGGCGGTTTTGCGAAGGATTTGCGCGACGCCTTCAACCGGTATCTCGGGGAAACCGGTGCCGCCTATGTGAATCCTCCTCGGATTGACCCGGAGGAGTCTGTATCCTGGATTCACGAAGCCGGAGGCGCCGCGATCGTTGCCCATCCCGGATTGTATCGGAACGACCGGCTCGTTCTCGAATTGCTGGATCGGGGGGCAGATGGACTGGAAGCTTACCACTCTGACCATGATGAATCCATGCAGCGTCATTATAAGACGCTCGCCAAATCGCGCGGGAAGCTCGTCACCGGGGGCTCGGATTTTCACGGTACCCGGGGTGGCGTCACGTTTCATGGAAGGATTGGGCATAGGACGGTAGACGCCGCCGTCGTGGATCAACTGATCGCGCTCCATTCCCGAAGATGTTGAACGAATACGCATGAGACCGCCGGAGGTGGAGCGAGCATGAATCAACGCCTGTTTACGATTAAAGAAACGTCGCTGCGCACCGGGCTTTCCACCCAATTGATCCGCAAATGGGAGGAGCGCTACGAGGCGGTTCAACCGCGACGTTTTCCGAACGGCTATCGGGGTTACACGCTGGAAGATATCTCCAGACTCGCCGCTCTTAAAACCAGGGTGCAAGAAGGGGTGCCGATCGGTTTGGCCGTTCAACAACGGGATTCAAGTGCGGGCAGCGGTCGAAAACCGGAAGCGGAGGAATACGACACTCTGGCGGGTGGAAGCAAGCAAGCAGGGGATCGGTTGCTGGGTCTGTTCCTGAAGCTGGACTACGCAGGCGCTCAACAGTATTTTGACCGGCTTCTCGCGGTTCACCATATCGAATACGTGTTGTTGAACATCTTGGAGCCCGTGCTCGTGGATTTGGGTGAACGGTGGAGAAGAGGACAGATATCGGAGTACCAGGAACACTTCGGCAGCCATTTTGTGCGGGAGAAACTGCTCGCGCTCAAGAACGTTTTTCCTGTCCGTTCAGACGATCCGCTGATCGTCACTGCATGCGGTCCGGGGGAGCAGCACGAGCTCGGCATTCTCTTCTTCGGCTATTTTGCCATGCAGCAAGGGTATCGTGTCGTCCATCTAGGCGTTTCGCCTTCGGAGAAAGGCATCATGGATTGTTTGGAAGGATTGCGGCCACGCGCGTTTCTGTTCAGCTTCACGACGGAAAATCTGCTCGACAAGGCCACACCCTTTTTGCTTGGTTTGGATGAACGCATCCGAAGCAAGGGCGTAACCACCAAAGTCATTGTGGGCGGTCAAATCGTGCGGCAAGACCGGCTTCTGCCGGGCTCGAAAAACGTTTATTTGTTATCAGGCAACGCGAGAGATACGGTGGAAAAATTAAAACGGCGAATTCCGGTTCAGTAAACGGGAATTGCCGTTTTTTAACGATGGCCACTTCTAAAGGGTCTCCGAGATCCGACGAAAACGGGTTCACCTCACAAGGTACGTTGAACCCGTTTTGATTTGCCCCCTAACAACGATTTCACCCGGCTGGGAAGCCGTTGGATCAATGTCTCGTCTGGTGTAACATACAGCGTTTTTTGTCCTTCGTAGATGACGTAGCCGGGCTTCGCTCCATTCGGCTTGCGAACGTTGCGAATGCGGGTGTAATCGACGGGCACGTTGCCCGATTCACGAGCTTTGCTGTAATAGGCAGCCAGCACCGCGGCTTCATGCAAGGTCGCATCCCCGTATTCGGAACTGCGGATCAGCACGTGTGAGCCGGGGATGTCCTTCGTGTGCAGCCAAGTATCGGAAGGCTGGCCGAGCCGGTTGGTGACGTAGTCGTTCTGTGTGTTGTTTTTGCCGACATAAATCTCGACACCTTCGCTCGAAGTAAAGCTGAGCACGGCGGGCGTATCTTTTTTCTTTTTGCGGATTCCCCGTTTGCTCCCCCGCTGACGAATGTAGCCTTGATCCGTCAACTCTTCCCGGATTTCCTCTATATCCCTCGGTGTCGCCGTCTCCAAACCTTGCAACACGGACTCCAAATAACCGATTTCCAATTTTGCCGCAGCCATTTGTTCCTCGACTACGGCTTTGCTGTTCTTCATCTTGTTATATTTGCGAAAATACCGCTGGGCATTCTCCGTGGGGGTAAGCAGCGGATCAAGCGTCACTTTCACCAGCGGTTGGTCTTCCTCATAATAATCGGTGATTTGCACCGACTGGTCTCCTCGAGACAATAAATGAAGCTGAGCCGTCAACAGCTCCCCGATTCGCCGCAGCTTGTCCGCTTCCCGTGCTTCCTCCAGCGTTTCTTCCAGCTTGATCAGCTTTTTCTCGTTTTTGGCCTTCTCGTTGAGAAGGAAGCGGTTGAGGTCAGTCGTCCGCTGCCGGACAAGGTCGCGCTCCGCTTTGTCGCTGTAGTAGATTTCGAGACATTCATGCATGGAATCAAACATGCGGACTTCTCCAGGCACATGAGTGAGAGCAATCGCCGAAAACACCGTTTTACCGTCGGCCGTTTCCACGAGATTCGGCGAATATCGGTGATTCACCGCATCCTCCATCACTTCGTGGAACACCTGCCACAGCCGGTCGGATCGGCCTGCGGCACGGTGGGCGATTTCCTGGGAGGTCAACGGGCTCACACCGATATAACCGTTCAGCATGGCCTGTGCCGCGGTTTTCGGGGCCGGAATGTCCGCAGCCGCGAATAGATCCGGAACGGTTTCGCGGAAGCCCGGTTCTGTCTCAGCCAGCGGATCTCGTTTGTCCTGAGACGGCGGAGACACATAAATAACACCCGGAAGAACGACGCGATAGCTGCTGATCGAAGGGGTTACATGGCGTATGCCGTCATGGATGAGACCGGTGGCAGGATCAAGCAGGGTGAGGTTGCTGTGCCTGCCCATCAGTTCGAGCGTCAGCCTTTTGAGTGAGAAGTCACCCAGTTCGTCCCGATGTCTCACGTCGATCCAAACGATCCTCTCCAGACCTTCCTGCCGGATGCTTTCGATGATACCGCCTTCACAATGCTTGCGAAGCAGCATACAGAACATGGGAGGCTCCGATGGATTGTCCCATACCTGTTCCGTCCAGTGCAGGCGCGGCATGGAAGGGTGGGCAGACAGCAATAGGCGGCCGTTGACGCCTTGGCCGCGGATATGAAGCACAATTTCGTTACCGGTTGGCTGATAGATTTTGGCGATGCGCGCGCCGACGGCGTTTTGCAGTTCATGAACGAGGGCGCGAGTGACGATACCGTCGAGAGACATAAGGCCATAACTCCTATTCCTGTTCGCTTTCGTGTCTTCCTATGATGCCATAGTTGTCCTCAAAGGGAAAGGGAGGCCGGGATATTTCCCGGCTTGTCTGAATAGACATAGCTTGAAAAGGCTGTCCGCCCGATACATAGGAGCGAACAGCGGGAAACGGAGGGAGATGAACATCCAAGTGCAAGAGAAAACGTGGCATCAGATGGACGAAGCCGTCCTCGCCGAGACGCTCGGCACCGATCCGCGGAGCGGCGTCACGCCGGAGGAAGCGGTCAGGCGTCTGCAGGAGCAAGGCGCCAACGAACTGCAGGAACGACGCGGCGAATCGCCGATTAAGCTTCTCCTCCATCAGTTCAAAGACTTCATGGTGCTCGTCCTGGTCGGAGCGGTGGTTATATCCGGCCTGCTGGGAGAAATGTTGGATGCCCTTACGATTATCGCGATCATTCTGATCAACGGCATTCTCGGATTTTTCCAGGAGTACCGGGCGGAGCGCTCGCTGCGCGCCTTGAAGGAATTGTCCGCGCCTTCGGCCAAGGTGATCCGCGGAGGCACGATGGAGACGATTCCGGCCCGTGCCTTGGTGCCAGGAGACTTGGTGCTGCTCGAAAGCGGCGACCGGGTGCCTGCGGATTTGCGGCTGATCGATTGCCAGCAGTTCGCCGTGGACGAATCGGCGTTGACCGGGGAATCGGTGCCTGTCATGAAAGAATCGGGTCCCCTGCAGGCGGCCGATCTGACGCTCGGAGACCGCAAAAACTATGCTTATCTGGGAACAATGGTCACCCGAGGGACGGCCAAAGGACTCGTGACGGTAACCGGCATGGCCACCGAAATGGGGAAAATCGCGGATCTGATTCAACGGACGGAAGAGGCTGATACGCCTCTTCAGCATCGCCTTGAGCAGTTGGGTAAAATTCTGATTGCCGTCTCCATTTTGCTGACCGTGTTGGTCGTGGTTGCCGGGGTGCTGCACGGGCAGCCGATGTACGGCATGTTCCTGGCCGGTGTCAGTCTGGCGGTCGCCGCGATCCCGGAAGGACTTCCGGCGATCGTCACCATCGCTTTGGCGTTAGGTGTCCAGCGCATGATCCGGAGGCGTGCGATCGTCCGCAAGCTCCCATCGGTTGAAACGCTCGGCTGCGCCTCCGTCATCTGTTCGGACAAAACCGGCACGCTCACCCAAAACCAGATGACCGTCACCCGGTTATGGCTCGGCGGCAGGCGAATCGAAGTATCCGGGGAAGGATACGAGCCGGTCGGCCAGCTCAAGGAAGAGGGGAATACGGTGGAAGCCAAGGGTGACGGCACGCTTCGCCGTCTCACCCAAGTCGCTGCGCTGTGCAATAATGCCATGCTGGCCCAGGACGACCAAGAGGAAGCGGAGCGCAAGCGGAAACCCGATAAAGACGAAGTAGCGGCGGAAGAAGGCCATTGGAAAGTGAAGGGTGATCCGACGGAAGGCGCACTGCTGGTGCTCGCGGCCAAAACCGGGCTGACCCGTTCCGCGCTCGAAACGCTTTATCGGCGGATGCAGGAATTTCCGTTTGACCCCGATCGCAAACGGATGTCGGTTCTCGTCGCTCATCAGGGAGGACGCCTGCTCTTGACCAAAGGCGCGCCCGATTTGCTGGTCGAACGCTGCACCTATGTATTATGGGGCGATCAGGTGATGCCCTTCACCGCCACAATCCGCCAACGGGTGGTGCAGGCGAACGAAGCGATGGCCAAAGACGCGCTTCGTGTGCTCGGCTTCGCCTATCGGGATGTCAAAACCCACGAAGCCTGCGACACGAACGATCAGGCGGAAGCCGGGCTTGTGTTCGTCGGCTTGGCGGGCATGATCGATCCGCCTCGCAAAGAAGTGCATGAGGCCATTGTGAAGTGCCGCCAAGCCGGAATCAAGACGGTGATGATCACCGGCGACCACGGTCTGACGGCCGAGGCCATTGCCCGCAGCATCGGCATCATGCAGCGCGGCGGCCGGGTGGTGACCGGTGCGGAGCTGTCGGGTATGACCGACGCAGATCTCGACAAGATTGCGGATGAGGTCAACGTATTCGCACGCGTTTCTCCGGAGCACAAGCTGCGAATCGTGCAGGCGCTGCAGCGGCGCGGACATGTGGTGGCGATGACCGGTGACGGCGTGAATGACGCTCCCGCGGTCAAGGCAGCCGATATCGGGATCGCGATGGGCATTACCGGTACCGATGTGACCAAGGAAGCCTCCGCACTTGTGCTCTCGGACGACAATTTCGCGACGATCGTCGCCGCTGTGGAAGAAGGCCGCGGCATCTATGAGAACATCCGCAAATTCATCCGGTATCTTCTGGCCTCGAATGTCGGGGAAATCATGACGATGTTCATCGCGATGATGATGGGGCTGCCGCTTCCGCTGGTCCCCATTCAGATTTTGTGGGTAAATCTCGTGACGGACGGTCTACCGGCGATGGCACTTGGAGTCGACCAGGCCGAAAGCGATCTGATGCGCCAAAGACCCCGTTCCGCCAAGGAGAATATTTTTGCACGCAGGCTCGGGTGGAAAATTATCAGCCGAGGCATTTTGATCGGTCTATGTACGCTGGCGGCGTTCCTGCTGACACTGCGCGCCGGCTCGGGTGATGCGGCTTCGCTTGTACATGCGCAAACCGTCGCCTTTGCTACGCTGGTCATGGCACAATTGATTCATGTGTTCGACTGCAGAAGCTCCCGCTCCATTTTTCACCGAAAACTGCTGGAAAATCGCTTCCTCGTGCTTGCCGTGCTGTCGTCCCTGCTGTTGATGTTGGCCGTTCTCTATGTGCAGCCGCTGCAGCCCGTTTTCAAAACAGTCCCGCTCGGCCTGCGAGATTGGGCACTCGTTATTGTCGCCGCCGGAATTCCGACATTCGCCATGGGAATTGGCAGCGTACTGGGCACGTCCAAACCAAGCAAGGGCGGCAAGATCACCTACGGCGGTACTGCCAATGCCCGTCCGGCTTCCCGGTAAAAGAGCAGGAACCCTCCGCACATGATGTGCCGGAGGGTTTTCTGGGTTTCTCCCGGCATTTTTTACCGATGGACACTTTATGTCTTGGTGGTTTCAGGGTATTCTTTACCTCATGACGAACAATCAATCGCGGGAAAGGCGGTAGGGTAGAGCCCATGTATCTAACGAAAAAAATGATGCTGCTCGGATCAGGAGAGCTTGGAAAAGAAATCATCATCGAAGCTCAACGGCTTGGCGTGGAGACGGTGGCGGTGGATCGGTACGAGGGAGCGCCGGCCATGCACGTTGCGGATCGGAGCTACGTCATCGACATGCTCGACCGGAGTGCGATTCGGGCATTGGTGGAAAAGGAAAAGCCGGATTTGATCGTGCCGGAAATCGAGGCTATCGCCACCGCGGAATTGGAGAAGCTCGAAGAAGAAGGCTTTCGGGTCATCCCGACAGCGCGGGCAGCCAGGCTGACGATGGACCGGGAAGGAATCCGGCGTCTTGCGGCTGAAACGCTGGGTCTGCCCACGGCCGGCTATCGATTCGCCGAGACATTCGAAGAATTTGGCGGTGCAGCACGGGAAATCGGTTTTCCATGTGTGGTTAAGCCGCTTATGAGTTCCTCGGGCAAAGGCCAGAGTGTCTGTCATTCCGAGGAGGATCTGTCTCCCTGCTGGGAGATCGCCATGGAAGGCGGACGTGTCCGGCACGGTAAGGTGATCGTGGAGCAGTTCATCCGATTCGATTCGGAAATCACGCTGCTAACCGTCCGATCCGTGGATGGAACGCAATTCTGCGATCCGATCGGACATGTTCAGCGAGACGGGGACTATATCGAATCCTGGCAGCCTCATGGCATGACGAGCGTTCAAATCGCGGAAGCGAAACGGATCGCCCGCATCATTACCGACTCGCTGGGCGGCGCGGGTCTGTTCGGTGTCGAGCTGTTTTTGGCGGGGGACCGTGTCTTCTTCAGCGAAGTATCGCCGCGTCCGCACGACACGGGCCTTGTGACGCTGGTCAGCCAGAATCTTTCGGAGTTCTCCTTGCATGTACGGGCGATTTTGGGATTGCCGATTCCGGAAATCCGCACAGTTGCCCCGGGGGCGAGCCGGCCCCTGAAAGCGGAAGCCGAATGGGCGTCCTATCGGATCGAAGGGCTGGAAGAGGCGTTGTCGGTGCCGGAAACGCAAGCCCGCTTGTTCGGCAAGCCGGTCACGAAGCCCGGACGCCGGATGGCCGTGACGCTCTCTACTGCGGATACGATCGAGGAAGCGCGCCGGAGGGCGAAAGAGGCATTGGACAAGCTGCGGCTCACGAAGGGCTGAGGTTGCGGGGTGGTTAACGGAAAAGTGCAAACAAAGAGTGAATGGTTGTATGCTGTTTCCCGTCTATATACGGTAAAATACGTTGCATATGCAAGAAAGGGCAGGACGTAGAAGGGGGAAGTCAGTCATGGAATTCACGAAAATGCACGGTCTAGGCAATGACTTCATCGTCGTTTATGGGGAGCGGGAGCTTCCTGCTGGAGCGGGGCAGTTGGCCGTTCAGCTATGCAACCGGTTTTTCGGTATCGGTGCGGATGGACTTGTTTATATTTTGCCGTCCGACAAAGCGGATTTCCGGATGCGGATCATGAACTCCGACGGCTCGGAAGCGGAGCAATGCGGCAATGCGATTCGCTGCGTGGGCAAGTACCTGTATGATAACGGCCTGACGGACAAGACAGAGATGACCATCGAGACGCTGGGTGCAGGCGTGCAGCCGCTCGTTCTGGAAACCGAAGGCGGCAAAGCGGCTCGTGTGACCGTCGACATGGGCGCCCCGATTTTGAACGGGCTCGATGTACCGACCACGATCGACGCAAATCCGGTGATCGATCATTCCGTGGAAGTAGACGGGCGCGAGTTCCGATTCACAGCCGTATCGATGGGCAATCCCCATTGCGTCATCTATGTGGATGATGCGGTGGGTTTCGATGTGGCGCAGTGGGGGCCGAAGCTCGAGAAACATCCATTGTTCCCCCGCAAGATCAACGTGGAGTTTGCGAAGGTCAACTCCCGCTCACAGGTGGACATGCGCGTATGGGAACGGGGAGCGGGTCCCACGCTTGCCTGCGGTACCGGGGCTTGTGCGACGCTTGTATCGTCTGTATTGAGCGGGCGTACGGACCGCAAAGCGACGATCTCGCTTGCCGGCGGAGATCTGCTGATCGAGTGGAAAGAAGATAACAATCGAGTGTATATGACCGGCCCTGCTGCGTTCGTGTTCACGGGTCGTATCTAACGCCCTGGTGCCCGGATAACCCGTTTTTTGGATGCCTTGCTCGTGCGCATAATGGTGCAATAACGGGAATATGAAGTCAAGGGATTACGCTTAACCGGCTCCGGGGCCGGGTTTTTGGCGTTTCCGCGTTTTCGCATGGCGCATATTGTGCTACATTTATAATTACTTTATCGATGGAATGGATGGGGAGGCTTCATGAAACCGGATTTGCGCATGGCGCTTAGGGAAAAACCTCTTGTAGGCGATGGTGCGATGGGAACTTATTTATATCAGCTCGGCTTTCCGGTCGGAGTCTCGTATGAAGAGTTCAACCTGCTTAAGCCGGACGTTATCGCCGACGTGCACCGACGCTATGTCCAAGCGGGCGCACAAGTGATCGAGACGAACACGTTCTCCGCTCAACACGGGAAACTGTCCAAATATGGTCTGGAGAAGAAAACGGAAGAGATCAATGCAGCGGGTGTGGCCATTGCCAGGCAATCGGCGGGAGATGCCGCTTACGTGGTGGGTGCGATCGGCGCGATCCGCGCAGGCCGGCGCAAAAATGTGCGTACAACCAGCATGAAGCGGGACTTCGAGGAACAGATCGGAGCGCTGCTGGCTGCCGGGCCGGACGGGTTGTTGCTCGAGACGTTTTTCGACCTTGAGGAACTGTCGCTGGCTCTTGCCCTCATTCGCAAGCGGAGCGGGCTTCCGGTCATCTGCCAATTCGCGGTGGAAGACGCTGCGCGCACGCAAGATGGCGTTCCGCTGGCCGAAGCGTTCCGGCGTCTCAAGGGCGAAGGTGCGGACGTCATCGGCTTCAATTGCCGCAGCGGTCCTAACGCCATTCTCCGGGCGATGGAAACGATCCCGGGCGATCTTGGCGTACCGCTCAGCGTGTTTCCCAATGCGGGCATTCCGGACTATGTGGACGGCAAAGTCGAGTATAAGGCCTCGCCCGAATATTTCGCCACATCGGCGAAACGATTCGCCGATCTGAATTCCCGGCTGATCGGCGGGTGCTGCGGCACAACACCGGAACACATTGCCGCCATTGCGAAAGCGCTCAACAGTTATGCCCCGGCTGCGCCTGGGAGGGAATCCGCCGCCGCACCAACCGCGGCAGGCTCGATTGCCGTTCAGGAAGCTCTGCAGCCCGCCGCCCGCAATGCCGAAGGAGCGGCCGGCTACAAGGAACCGAGCCTGGTCGATCTCGTGCGGCAGCGCCACACAGTCATTGTAGAATTGGATCCTCCGCGCGATCTGGACATCGCCCGTTTCATGCAAGGAGCACAGGCGCTTAAGGACGCCGGAGCGGATGCTCTGACGATGGCGGACAACTCGCTTGCCGTCACTCGTATGAGCAATATGGCGCTGGGAGCGCTTGTCAAGGAAAAAGTCGGGATTCGGCCTCTCGTGCACATCGCTTGCCGCGACCGCAACCTGATCGGAACCCAGTCGCACCTGATGGGTTTTGACGCCCTCAGCATCGATCACGTGCTGGCGGTAACCGGTGACCCGGCAAAGTTCGGCGATTTGCCCGGTTCGAGCTCGGTGTACGATTTGACCTCTTTCGAAATCATCCGCATGATCAAACAGCTCAACGAAGGTGTCGCGTTTTCCGGCAAACCGCTTAAACAAAAGGCGAATTTCATCGTGGGGGCGGCCTTCAACCCGAACGTCAAATACCTGGATAAAGCGGTGGAACGGCTGGAACGCAAAGTAGCGTCCGGCGCCGATTACATCATGACGCAGCCCGTGTACGACCCGGCATTGATCGAGCGCATGGCCGAGGCCACGAGTCATCTCAGCGTGCCGATATTTCTCGGCATCATGCCGCTGGCGAGCGGGCGCAATGCCGAGTATTTGCACAACGAAGTGCCTGGCATCCTATTGCCGGATGAAGTGCGCCGGCGGATGAACGGATTGGAAGGCCCGGCAGGCCGCGCCGAAGGGGTGGCGATTGCGCGTGAGCTGCTGGATTCGGCTATGCCGTTGTTTAACGGAATCTATCTGATTACGCCGTTTCTTTCCTACGACATGAGCGTCTCTTTAACGAAATACGTGATCCACGGTGCCTTACCTTCCCAGAGCAGATAGCCGGAGAATGCCGCTCTCGGCTCTTGTCCGTCCTAAGGATTTGAAGTACAATAAAGCAATCAATCAATAGGATGTGGCTGACACATCCGTCCCGCAGTATGCGGGGGGCCGCTTTCGGCAACAATGGGAGCGTGTTAGGGACGCCCCGGAAGCTGCTGACGAGGAGAGACCGGAGGGAATCGTTGCATGGCAATCAAGCTGATCAATATCGGTTTCGGGAACATCGTATCGGCGAACCGGATCATTTCCATCGTAAGTCCGGAATCCGCGCCGATCAAACGCATCATCCAAGAAGCCCGTGACCGGCATATGCTGATCGATGCGACATACGGCCGCCGCACGCGCGCTGTGATCATCACCGACAGCGACCATGTGATTTTGTCTGCCGTCCAGCCGGAGACGGTTGCGCACCGGTTGTCTACCAAAGACGACGAACATGACGAATGAATCGGAGAAGTACATGAACAGAGGATTGCTGATCGTGTTATCCGGTCCATCCGGTGTCGGCAAAGGAACCGTATGCGCGGCGCTTCGCCGCAAACAGCCCGAGCTGATTTATTCTGTTTCCGCGACCACCCGGGCACCCCGGGAAGGCGAGCGCGAAGGTGTGAACTATTTTTTCAAATCCCGAGAACAATTCCAAGACATGATCACGCATGACGCCTTGCTCGAATATGCTGAATATGTTGACAATTATTACGGCACACCCCGAGAATTCGTCGACAAGACACTGGCGGAAGGCAAGGATATCATTTTAGAAATTGAAGTGCAGGGCGCTTTAAAAGTGAAAGAGAAGTTTCCGGAGGGCGTGTTTGTTTTCCTGCTCCCCCCGTCGCTGAATGAATTGAAGCAGCGAATCGTCGGGAGAGGCACCGAATCGCAGGCGACCATCGACAATCGTTTATCCGTTGCTGTGGAAGAGATGAATTTGCTGTATCATTATGATTACGCCGTCGTTAATGATCAAATCGATTCGGCTTGCGGCCGGATCGGCGCCATTATCACGGCGGAACACTGCAAGCGGGAACGGTTCCTGCACGAATTGTTTCGGGAATTGAAAGAGTTGACCGCTGCAGAAAACGTATCGGAGAGGTGAATGTATGTTATATCCGTCGATTGACGAATTGGTCCGTAAAGTAGACAGTAAATACACGCTGGTTGTGGCGGCTTCGAAGAGAGCCCGCGGGTTGCGGGACGGCATCCAGTCGGAGATGATGGCTCCCAAATCGCACAAAGTGGTTGGAGTCGCGCTTGAAGAGATTTATCACGATTATGTGAAAGTCGAACATCTGGAATAATAAACGGTTCGGACCTGTTTGGTACCGAGGAAGGACAACCCCTGCGGTTGTTTTTTTTCTAGGCCGCATTCCTATGTATCGGAGGGGGAAACGAAGTGAAGCGGCTCTCGGGGAAAACGATCGTGCTCGGCGTTTCAGGCGGCATCGCCGCGTTCAAGGCAGCCTCATTGTGCAGCCGCCTCGTCTCATGGGGAGCTTCGGTTCGTGTGGTGATGACGGAAGGGGCGACACGCTTTATTACGCCGCTGACCCTTCAAACGCTGTCACGCCACTCGGTGGCGACCGACGTGTTTGACGAGCGGGATCCGTCGGTCGTGCAGCATATCGATTGGGCGGACGCCGCCGATCTGGTCGTCGTCGCTCCGGCGACGGCGAATATCATCGGCAAAATGGCGAACGGCATCGCGGATGACATGCTGAGCACCTTGCTGCTGGCCACCACCGCTCCGGTCGTCGTTGCACCGGCGATGAACGTTCACATGTGGGAACACCCGGCGGTCATCGAGAATGTCGTCAAACTTGGCTCTCGCGGCGTGCGGTTCGTCGAACCGGGAACCGGGCAACTCGCTTGCGGATATGTTGGCAAAGGCAGACTGGCGGAGCCGGACGAAATCGCGGAGGCGATCGCAGCATGGTTGACGGGGCCAAAGCTTCTTGCGGGGCGTAAGGTCATGATAACAGCCGGAGGAACGGTGGAGCGCATCGATCCTGTACGCTACATTACGAACGATTCCTCGGGTAAAATGGGGTTTGCGCTGGCGGAAACGGCCCGTGATTTAGGGGCGGAAGTCACGCTGATCTGTGCGCGGACGGATGAAAAGCCGCCTGGCGGCGTTGAACTGGTTCAAGTGGAATCGGCCGCCGACATGTACGAGTCGGTGATGAACCGGCTCGGCACGGTGGACGTCATTGTGAAAGCGGCGGCTGTGGCCGACTATCGGCCATCCGTTCAGTACCAATCGAAGATCAAAAAGAAAGAACAAACCTTGTCGCTCGAGCTCGTCCGCAACCCGGACATTTTGCAGGCGATCGGAGAATGGAAAACGGCATATCCCGGAGAACGGGTCCCGTTTGTCATCGGCTTTGCTGCAGAAACCGGCGATTTGGAGACATTCGCGATGGACAAACTGCAACGCAAAAAGTGCGACCTGGTCGTGGCCAATGACGTTTCCCGGGAGGGAGCGGGATTTGCATCCGACACCAATATTGTCAGCATCTACGGACCTGAAGGCCTTGTGGAAAATATTGCGCTGTCCGCCAAATCAATCGTGGCGGAGCGGATCTGGCGGCTCGCCGTCGAACGGATGAACGGCGCATGACGATTGCCCGCGTAATCGTAGACGTGCCGAGCCGCGAAACGGATCGGCCGTTTGATTATTTGGTTCCGGAGCGACTGGCGGCATGGACGGAAGTCGGCAGTCGCGTCGCCGTGCCGTTCGGCGGACGTACGCTGCAGGGAATCGTGACCGGGTTCACGGAAGAAGCGGAAGTCGACCTGAGCCGGCTGAAGCCGCTCAACGACGTGTTGGATGCGATGCCGCCGCTCACCCCCGAGCTCATCGAGTTGGGGATGTGGATGAGCCGGCGCTGGCTTTGTCCGCTTGTGGTGGCGTTGCAGGTGATGCTCCCGGCCGCCCTCAAAGGCCGCACGGAAAAATATATCGCTTTGGCGGAAGGCACGGTTGATCCGATCGGGATGGAACCGCCGGAGGCCGCCGTTTGGCATGTGTTCCGGCAGCGAGCGGTTATGAAATGGTCGTCGCTGATGCAGCAGTTCCCGGACCGGGGACCGCTGCTCAAGCGCTGGTTGAAGGAAGGCCGCTTAACGGAACGACAGCAAGTCGAGGACCGGTTGTCGGTCAAAACGGTGTCCACCGTGTTTCCGCCGGACAACGGCAAGCTGCAAGCCTCCTTGGCGGATGTACCGGCCAGGGCGCGTAAGCAGCGGGAAGTGTTGGAATATTTGGCGTCGAATTCAGAGCCGATTGGATTGGCGGTTTTGGCCGATGCGGTCGGAACGACCCCGTCGACGATCCGCGCGCTGGCTGATCGGGGAGCGCTCGAGATCCGCCAACTCACGGAGGATCGGGATCCTTACCAAGGCCGGGAATTTCCGGCTTCGGCACCACTCACGCTCACACCCGCTCAGCGTTGTGCGCTGGAGCCGATCGCCGCTTCGTTGGCGGAGCACGAACACCGGGTATTCCTGCTGCATGGAGTAACCGGCAGCGGCAAAACGGAAATTTATTTGCAGGCGATTCAGCAATGTCTTTCCCAAGAGCGCCAAGCGATCGTGCTTGTACCGGAAATCGCGCTGACGCCTCAAATGGTCGAGCGGTTCAAGAGCCGTTTTGGCGAGCGGGTAGCGGTGCTTCACAGCCGGCTGTCCCACGGTGAACGTTACGACGAATGGCGCAAAATCCGGGAAGGCCGCGCCCAAGTGGCGGTTGGGGCGCGTTCCGCCGTATTTGCTCCCTTTTCGAAGATTGGTCTCATTGTCATTGATGAAGAACACGAAACTTCCTATAAACAGGAAGAAAGTCCGAAATACCATGCACGCGATGCAGCCGTTGAACGTGCACGTCTTCAAGGGGCAGTCGTCGTGCTGGGTTCCGCGACCCCATCCCTCGAAAGCTACGCGGCGGCCAAGGGGGAAATCGGGCATGCGGGGGAAGTACAATATATTTCCTTGCCCGAGCGCGTGGCGGCTCGACCGCTGCCCGTTGTACATATCGTGGACATGCGCGCGGAATTGAAGCTAGGCAACCGTGCCATGTTTAGCCGGATGCTGACGGAAGCACTGCGGGAAAGGCTCCGCAAGCAGGAGCAAGCCGTGTTGCTGTTGAATCGGCGCGGTTATGCAACCTTCGTCATGTGCCGCTCATGCGGGTACACGTGCTCCTGTCCCCATTGCGACATTGCCTTGACCTATCACCGCGGCTCCCACAATCTTCGCTGCCATTATTGCGGTTATTCGGAATCCGAACCGAAGACGTGTCCTTCTTGCCAAAGCCCTCACATCCGATTTTTCGGGACTGGAACACAGAAGGTCGAGGAGGCGCTTGCGGAGACATTCCCCGGCATTCGCGTCATCCGAATGGATGTGGACACCACTTCCGAAAAAGGTTCTCACGAAAAGTGGCTGACGATGTTCCGGAATCAGGAAGCGGATGTGCTGCTGGGCACCCAGATGGTGGCCAAGGGGCTCGATTTTCCCCGCGTGACGCTGGTCGGGGTACTGGCGGCCGATGCCGCGCTGCGTCTTCCGGATTTTCGTGCGGCGGAACGGACGTTCCAACTGCTTACGCAGGTAGCCGGGCGAGCCGGCCGGCATGAGTTGCCCGGGGAAGTCGTCGTGCAAACGTATGACCCGGAGCATGTTTCCGTCGCTTCCGTGGAAGGTCACGATTACCAGGGATTTGTCAGGCATGAGCTGGGTACCCGGCATGTGCTGGGATACCCGCCGTACGGGCGGCTTATCTCGGTCATTTTTTCGCACGAATCGGTTGCCATGCTGATTTCGGTCGGGGAAATGTTTGCAAGAACAATGCGTGAGCGAGCGAGAGAAATGGGCTATCCGCCGTCTTCAGCGGCCGGGGGATCGGCGGCGTTGGACATTCTGGGCCCGGTTCCTTCCCCGATTGCCAAGCTGAAGGATCGCAGCCGTTTTCAAGTTATGGTAAAATATCGGGGAGAGCTCGACGCAAGCGCCTTGACCGCAGGAGTGCTGCGGGATATGAGCGATGCGGTCAAACGCGGCGGAGTGCAAGTGAGCGTCGACGTGGATCCGCAGATGATGCTTTGACAAAGGACTGATGAAGGATGGCCATCCGGTTGATCGTGAAACATCCCGACCCCGTACTGCGGGAGAGGGCCCAGGAAGTGACCAAATTCAACGCCAGTCTGCACAAGCTGCTTGACGATATGGCCGATACGATGTACGACGCCGACGGGGTCGGGCTCGCTGCGTCGCAAATCGGCATTTTGAAGCGGATTCTTGTGGTGGATGCGGACGAAGAGCACGGGCTGATCGAGCTCATCAACCCGGAGATCGTCAGCAGGGAAGGCGAGCAGATGGGCGCAGAAGGTTGTCTCAGCATTCCCGGCTTGCAGGGCGATGTGAAGCGGGCGAACAAGGTCGTGATCAAAGGGTTTAACCGCCATGGCCAACCTGTTCAATATGAAGGGTCGGAACTGCTCTCCCGCGCGTTCCAACACGAGTTGGATCATTTGAACGGCGTGCTGTTCATCGATTTAGCCGAATCCGTCTATGAAGCGCGCAAGCTGGCGCCGGAACAGGACGGCGAATAACATGCGAATCGTGTTTATGGGGACGCCGGATTTCGCCGTTCCTACTTTGCAGATGCTCCTCGAAGAGTTATGCGATGTCGTTGCGGTTGTGACACAGCCGGACCGGCCCAAGGGCAGGAGACGCGAGCCTACTCCTCCGCCGGTCAAAGAGTTCGCGGCGGCAAGCGGACTGACGGTTCTTCAGCCGAACAAGCTCCGTGCTCCGGAAGCGGTAGCGGAATTGGCTGCTTTACAGCCTGATCTGATCATCACGGCGGCTTACGGCCAAATATTGCCGAAGTCGGTTCTGAATCTGCCGCGGCTCGGCTGCATTAATGTTCACGGATCGCTGTTGCCCAGTTACCGTGGCGGTGCACCGATTCAAAGATCGCTCATTCATGGCGAAACGGTTACCGGTGTGACCCTTATGTACATGGCGGAGGGGCTTGATACCGGCGATATGATCGCTCGAGCGGAGGTCCCCATCCGGGATGAAGATACAGCCGGTTCGGTGTTCCGGAATCTCAGTTTGGTAGGGGCGGAATTGCTGCGGGCTTGGCTGCCGATGATCCTCGACGGTACTGCTCCAAGAGAGAAACAAAACGATGAGGAAGCGACCTACGCGCCGAATTTGACGCGCGAGGACGAGCAGTTGCAATGGAACGTTACGGCACGCGAGGTGTTCAACCGCGTACGGGGGCTGAATCCGATGGCCGGCGGTTTCACCTTGTTGAACGGCGAAGTGTTCAAAGTATGGGCGTGCAGCATCCCGCAGGAATTCGACCGGATCCTCCGTCCGGAGTGGGAAGGGCTGGAGCCGGGTTCCGTGCTCGAAACCGGCTCGTTCGGCATTCGGGTACGCACGGCAGACGGCAGCGTGGTGCTCACGGAAGTGCAGCCGGCAGGCAAAAAATCGCTGCCCGCTGCGGAATTCGCCAAAGGCGCTCGGTTGGCCCGCGGCACGGTGCTCGGGTGAACCGGGCGCCGTTTTTTTTCATAAAGCTCGATGAGCAAGCTATGCCGCGTTCAAATGGCTGCTAAGCAATGTGGAGATACTGGATGTAATCGGCACCCATCATGGGGAAGGAGGCAGCGAGTTTGGCGGAACAACATAAAAAAGGAGCACGCCGGCCGGACGGACCCCGGGAATTGGCGCTGGAAGTGCTGCGGCGCGTTGAAGAGCAAGGGGCATACAGCGGACTTGCGCTGCACGGCATGCTCTCGGAGGCGGAGCTTTCCCGTCCCGACAAGGCGTTGGCGACCGAACTCGTGTACGGAACGATTCAGCGGCTGAATACGATCGACCAAGTTCTCTCCTCCAAAGTGAAGGGCTGGCCCCGCAAAGTGGAACCGTGGGTGCGCTGTCTGCTCCGTCTCAGCTATTACCAGCTGCGCTGGCTGGAGCGGGTTCCCGCTCATGCCGCGGTAGATGAAGCCGTTCGCATCGCCAAAAAGCGCGGCCACGCCGGCATTGCCGGTCTTGTGAATGGCGTACTCCGGGGTCTGCTTCGCGAAGGCGTAACCCTTCCGCTGCCGGCCGATTTGCCCGTTGCCGAGCGAATTTCCTTGACGCACAGCCATCCCCGGTGGCTGGTGGAGCGATGGATCGCGGCATACGGCGAGCAAACCGCAGAAACGTTGTGCGCGGCTGACAACGAGCCGCCTCATGCTTCGGTGCGCGTGAACCGATTGAGAACGGATCGTGCGGCACTTCTCGCCGACATGGCGGAAGCCGGACTGGATGTGTCACCGTCTCCTTTATCAGCGGATGCCATCGTCGCGACCAGAGCCGGCAGTTTGGCGGACACCCCTTGGTACCGGAACGGCCTGCTGACCGTGCAGGATGAAAGCTCCATGCTCGTGGCTGCGGTCGCCGATCCGAAGCCGGGCATGTCGGTGCTGGACTGCTGCGCGGCGCCGGGCGGCAAATCGACGCATCTGGCGGAGATCATGCAGAACCGCGGACGGGTGATCGCCAACGACGTCCACCCGCATAAGCGGCCCTTGATCGACAAACAGAAGGAGAGACTCGGCCTTGGCATTATCGAAACGACGACCTCGGACGCGCTTGCGCTGACGGACCTGCTGCCGCCGGATTCGATGGACGTCGTACTGCTCGACGCCCCTTGCTCCGGCTTCGGAGTCATTCGCCGGAAACCGGAAATCAAATGGAACAAGACGCCGGAAGACATCGCGGGCCTCGCCGAACTTCAGCATCAACTACTGAGGGCCGCGAGCGCCTTGGTGAAGCCGGGAGGCGTGCTCGTCTACAGCACCTGCACGATCACGCCGGAAGAAAATGGGGAGTCGATCCGGGTATTTCTGGCGGACCATCCGCACTTCTCGCTTGATTCCGAGTGGCCGGATGAGGTGCTGGAGCCTCTGCGCGAGCGGAACATCATCCCCGAGCCATTCCCGGGCATGGTGCAGCTTTTGCCTCATCATTTTGGCAGCGACGGATTCTTTATTGCCCGATTGCGGAGAACATAGTACAGCGATCTGATCTCATGGTGTTTCGGCTCGCTGAGTGTTTATGCTAAAATAGATCGAATGGTGGTGACAACTTTGAAACAAGAGATAGAAAACGATAAACCTTTTATTTACGATTACTCGCTGGAAGAGCTTCAGGAATGGACGAGAGAGCAGGGAGAGCCTGTCTTTCGTGCCGACCAGATTTTCGAATGGCTCTACGTCAAGCGGGTCGGTTCCTTCGAAGAAATGAGCAACTTGCCTAAGCCTCTTCGCATCAAACTGGATGATAGCTTTGCGTTCGTGACGCTGACGGAAATTGCCAAGTTTGAGTCCAAGGACGGAACGGTCAAATTCTTGTTTGGTCTGCATGACAACCACGGGATTGAAACGGTCCTCATGCGCCACAACTACGGAAACAGCGTATGCGTAACGACCCAGGTGGGCTGCCGCATCGGCTGTACATTTTGCGCATCCACAATTGGCGGATTGAAACGCAATCTCACTCCGGGTGAAATTGTGGCCCAGGTGGTGCAGTGCCAAAAGCTGCTCGATCCGGAGGATCAGCGGGTATCCAGCATCGTGATCATGGGTTCGGGCGAACCGTTCGAGAATTACGATGCCACGATGAAATTCCTTCGAAACATGATCCATCCGAAAGGGCTGAACATCGGAGCGCGGCACATCACGGTATCTACGAGCGGCATCGTGCCGAGCATGTACAAGTTTGCGGACGAGAACACCCAGATCAATTTGGCGATTTCCATTCACGCTCCGAACGATGCGCTGCGGTCCAAGCTCATGCCGGTTAACCGGCGGTACCCGTTTACCGAAGTCATGGACGCCATCCGTTACTACATCGAAAAAACGGGTCGCAGGGTCACGTTCGAATATGCTTTAATCGGCGGTGTGAATGACCGGCCCGAGCATGCGGAAGAACTGGCCGCGGTGCTGCAGGGCATGCTTTGCCACGTCAATCTCATCCCGGTCAATTATGTGCCGGAGCGCGATTATGTCCGGACGCCGAGGGATGACATTTTCGAATTCCAACGCATATTACAAAACAGGAACGTAAACGCGACGATTCGCAGGGAGCAGGGGCATGACATCGCGGCGGCTTGCGGGCAGCTGCGGGCGAAGCATATGGAAGCGACGACGGGGTGATCGGTGTGAAAACCGCTTGGAGGACGCATGTAGGAAAAGTCCGGCAAGTGAACGAGGATCGGGCCTGGAGCGGCCGGTTGACTGACGGGTGGACCGCGGTAATCGTGGCCGACGGTATGGGAGGCCACCGGGCCGGGGATGTGGCGAGCGAGCTTGCGGTAGGCTGCCTGGCGGAGGCGCTGCAGTTCTGGAATCCGTCCCAGACGCCGGATGAGGGCGGGCTTAAGCTGCAGGAAATGATCCAACAGGCGAACAGTGTCGTGTTTGAGACGGCTTCCCTGAATGAGGAGTACTACAACATGGGAACGACGGTCGTTGTCGCGGTGCTCAACCGCGATGGCGGCTTGATTGCACATGTAGGGGACAGTCGTATCTATCGGCTTCGGGCAGGAGAATTGGAACAATTAACGGACGACCATACGGTCATCAACGAGCTGACCAAGTCCGGGCAGCTCAGCCCGGAGGAAGCCACAAGGCATCCTCTTCGTCACGCGATCACCAGATCAGTGGGAACGGACCGGGATGTGAAGGCCGATGTGATGGCGATCGATTGGCAGCCGGGAGACCGGCTGCTACTCTGCAGCGACGGGCTGAGCGGCATGGTGGATCCGAATATGCTTCACGCCGCACTGGCTCAGACAGACGCGAAATTGGAGCAGGTTGCGGACCAGCTCGTGCAAATGGCTTTGGACGCAGGCGGAGACGACAACGTGACATTGGTTTTGGTAGAAGCAGATGAAGCAATCGCTGCGGGAGGGGAAACAGCATGATCGGACAAACGCTGGGCGGACGTTACGAACTGCTGGCCCGAGTTGGCGGCGGGGGAATGGCGCTCGTTTACAAAGCGCGAGACAACCTGTTGAACCGTTTCGTTGCGGTAAAGGTTTTGCGGCAGCAATTCATGCATGATGAAGATTTTGTGAAACGTTTCCGCCGGGAAGCGCAGGCAGCGGCTTCGCTTTCCCATCCGAACATCGTGAGCATCTACGATGTCGGACAAGAAGAGGATACGCATTATATCGTCATGGAATACGTGGATGGACCCAATTTAAATGAAATTATTCGCGAGAGGGCTCCGCTCCAGCCGGATGAAGCGGTCAGAATCGCCGGTCAAATTGCCGACGCTCTGGATCATGCCCACCATAATCAAATTATCCATCGCGACATTAAACCCCACAATATTTTGATGGGCTCCAACGGCCGGGTGAAGGTAACGGACTTCGGCATCGCCCGGGCCATTACTTCGTCCACGATCACGCAGACCGGCTCGGTGGTCGGTTCTGTTCACTATTTCTCGCCGGAACATGCCAAGGGCGTATCCACCGGCGAGAAATCGGATCTTTATTCTCTCGGTATCGTACTTTATCAAATGCTCACGGGCCGCCTTCCGTTTCTTGGCGAAAGCCCGATCAGCGTGGCTCTCAAACATTTGCAGGAACCGTTCGAAGAGCCGCGTAAAGTGAACCCGCATATTCCGCAAAGCGTGGAGAACATCATTCTCCGCGCGATGCGTAAAAATCCGCAAGAACGATATCAATCCGCCAGGGAAATGTTCGCCGACCTGGAAACGTGCCTGCAACCGCAGCGTTTGCATGAACCGCCGGCGCGATTTGCGAGCGACGACGACGCGGAATCGGACAAAACCCGGGTAATCCCGGCGATTCGGCCGGACATGCGGAATACGATCGAAGCTCCTGCCGTTAAAGGCTCGTCTTCTGATGAGCGGTGGGACTCTCGCGGCCTTGAGGAGAATAAACGCCGCTGGGTGATGCCGACCGTACTGGGCATTATGGCTGCGGTTTTGATCGGCGTGCTGCTATGGGCGGTTATCGCACTCAAAGGTCAACTTAGTCCGTCGGACGTGCTTGTGCCGTCTGTCGTCGGTCAGAATGAAGCGCAGGCGACAGCGAAGCTGGAGGCGGCCGGACTTAAGGTTGATGATCCCATACTTAAAGAATCGAGCACGGAAGCCGAGAAAGGCCTCGTGACCAAGCAGTCCAAGAAGGACATCCAAGTGAAGCAAGGGTCCCTGATCACCCTGACGATCGGTACCGGACCTGATCTTCCATTGATGCCGGGTGTGACGGGCAAGACGTTTAACGACGCGAAAAACATGCTGCAAGACCTTGGCGTCAATTCCGAATCTATCGGACAAAACCCCGTCAACGACGACAGCGAGCCGGGCACCGTTCTGGACCAGATTCCCAAAGAAGGGACGCAGTTGGATCCGAAGGGAACCGTTACGCTCAAGGTAAGTCTGGGCAAAGCGACATTCCCGATGCCGAACCTGATCAACAAAAAGGAAATTGAAGCGCGGGCCGTGCTCCAGCAAAACAACCTGAAGCTCAAGGACAACAAAGTCATTCAAGAGCCGAGTTACTCCGTAGCGAAGGGAACGGTGTTTAAGCAGTTTCCGGCTGAACAAAATGAAGCGGTGACGGCCGGCACCGAAGTTCAGCTTTGGGTCAGCAGCGGATACCCGTCGGATGCCAAGGAAGTGCCCGCGCCTGTGATGGTGAGTCCTGCCGTAGACGGCCAGGAAAGCATAATCAAGATCACGTACTCCGATGCCAGAGGCGACAATCTGCTATGGAAAACGCCGATGAAAATCAAGTCGATGACGGAATTTCCGGTAACGCTTGTGCTCGCGCCCGGCAAGGATGGGCAAATTATGGTGTATCGCGACGGAGAGTTAGTCGGCATCACGCCGGTCCCTTATCAGGACCAACCGGCGGGCGCTTCGCCAAGTCCAGGCAATCCTCCGGCAGACGGAGGCAGCCAAGGGGATCAGGGTGGCGGGCAATGATCCCTGCTTGTACTGAATTTGAAGGAGCCGTGAGTTGATGCCGGAAGGAACGATCAGGAAGGCGCTCAGCGGTTATTATTACGTGTTGGACGACGGGGGCGGCGAGGCGGTGCAATGCCGCGCCCGCGGTATTTTCAAAAAACGGGGGGAGTCGCCTCTGGTAGGCGACCGTGTCGTATTTGTCCGGACGGAGAATGGGGAAGGCACGGTGAACGAAATCTTACCGCGCCATACCGAGCTGATTCGCCCGCCTGTAGCCAACGCCGACCTGGCAGTTCTCGTCTTTTCGGTGACGCATCCGGAATTGAATCTTTTGCTGATCGACAAGTTTTTGGTCCACATTGAGCATGCCGGCTTGGATGCGCTGTTGGTATGGACCAAAACGGATCGAATTCCTTCGGGTCCGGAAGGCGATGAGACTCGCGACAATATGGAGCGGGCACGAAGCCTTTACGCTTCCATCGGTTACGAGGTTCTGCTGACCAGTGCACGTCTTGGGCAGGGCGTAGCGCAATTGCAAACCCGTCTGGCGGAACATATCGCCGTGTTCGCCGGGCAATCGGGTGTCGGCAAATCGTCGCTTTTGAACGCGCTTGTTCCGGGGTTGACGCTGCAAACGAACGAAATCAGCGAGAAAATCGGGCGAGGCAAACATACGACAAGGCACGTGGAACTCGTTCCGCTGCCCGGCGGAGGCATTGTCGCGGATACCCCCGGCTTCAGCCAACTGGATTTTGGGGAACTCGGCATTGCCGACATCGGCTCCTGTTTTCGGGAATTCCGAGAGCTGTCGTCCGGCTGCAAATTTCGCGGATGCACGCACATCCATGAGCCGCATTGCGCCGTGCGCCAGGCCGTGGAACAAGGCGAAGCGGCACAAAGCCGTTATGACCATTACAAGGAATTCATGATCGAGTGGAAAGAGAAAGCGCGGAGGTACTGACATGCTGACGATCGCCCCATCCATCCTCGCCGCTGATTTCTCGCGGCTCGGGGAGGAAATACGAGACATAGAAGCCGCGGGAGCGGATTGGATTCACGTCGATATTATGGACAATCATTTCGTGCCCAATTTGACGTTCGGCCCGCCGATTGTTTCGATGATTCGGCCAGTGACCCAGCTTCCGTTTGATGTACATCTCATGACGGAATCTCCGGAGACACTGTTTCCGGCGCTTGCCGCAGCGGGAGCCAACCGTCTGAGTGTTCATCCCGAAGCGTGCGTACACCTTCATCGGACCCTTGCCGCCATCCGGGAGCTGGGATTAAAAGCCGGCGTCGCTTTGAACCCTCATACACCGTTATCGGTTTTGGAATACATTTTGGCAGAAATCGATTTGGTTCTGATCATGACGATTAATCCGGGATTCGGTGGACAGACGTTTCTGCCGTCGATGCTCCCCAAGTTGAGGGAGTTGCGCGAGATGTTAGCCCGTAAAGGCCGACAGGATATCCGGATCGAAGTGGACGGAGGGATCAATGCCGAAACCGCAGCGCTTGTAACGGAAGCCGGAGCGGACGCCTTGGTGGCCGGCACGTATATCTTCGGTCAGCAGGATCGGGCTTCAGCCATCGCTTCTCTGCGCGCGGCTTCGCGCCTTCGCCGATAAGCTTGCTGTTTGATACCGAAAGCGCCCATTTTTCCTCCGCCCGCTATTGTCTGGTATAGGACAAGACAAAATCCGCATACGTATAAATCAACAGAGAGCGCCCGCAAATCACAACGCGTCGGAATCCGGGGAAAAACCGGCGGGCGTGTCGGAACCGGGCCGGTGGATTCCGGGGGATGGGTGAAGCTGCGGAGGAGGGATGGGAGAATGAAATTTTACACCATCAAGCTGCCGAGATTTTTGGGCGGCTTCGTCAAAGCGATTTTGAATACGTTTAACAAAAATTGACGTCCCCGGCTGCCGGCAGCGGGCCTTTACGAAGAGCACCTGCTCTGCAGGTGTTTTTGCCGCTTGAAGCGGGCCGCCGCGGTGTCGTCCGATAGGAGCACAAAAAGGGCTCTCCGAGAAAGGACCGATGATGCGGATCCGTTCGGAAGAGCCCTTTTACAAACCAATGGCGTTCATCTTATACGCGAGCCACTTTGCCGGACTTCAGGGCGCGGGTGCTCACATATACCCGTTTCGGCTTACCGTTCACCAAAATGCGCACTTTTTGTACGTTAACGCCCCAACTGCGGCGGTTATGGTTATTGGCGTGAGAGACATGATTGCCGGAACCGGGTTTCTTTCCCGTGATGAAACATTTGCGAGCCATTAAATCCACCTCCCTACCGAGACTGCAAACACCATACTATCATAGCATAAGGCTTAACCGTCGTGCAATGCCGAAAAGCTTGGTACAGGAGGCGCAGGATAGGAGGCGGAAGGTACGCGTACCACGGGATTTTCGTCATGGTTTGCCGATTACCGCCGCTTTTCGGAGAAAGCGGCTTCAAACTCCCGTTTTTTTATAGTACAATGAAGTATGGTCCATAATACAGGCATAAAGGAGTGAATTTCGATGCCGATGCAGCTGGTGACGGAAAACGGAAAAATCGACGTGGCGGATCAGGTAATCGCCGTCATTGCGGGTTCTGCGGCGATGGATTGTTATGGACTGATAGGCATGGCCTCCCGCAAAGGACTGAAAGACGGCATCGCCGAGCTGCTCGGCCGGGAGAACTTGTCCCGCGGCGTCGAAGTTCGACGCGATGGAGAGCTGCTTCATTTGGATCTGTATGTGATCGTCAGCTACGGAACCAAGATCTCTGAAGTGGCCCACAATATTCAATCAAAAGTAAAATATGTTTTGGAAGAAGTCGTGGGGCTGAAAGTCGATTTCGTCAACATCTATGTTCAAGGCGTGCGCGTCATCAATTAGCCGTACGTACATCAGTGACGACCGGGTTACGGCGCACTTCACCGAACGCATGCGCGACGACCGAATCGCGACGCAGACGTCACGTCTTCGGTCGCACTATGCTTGTTCGGACGTGCACGTCGCGCGCACTTCACCGAACGCATCTGGGAAGGAGACAATCAGCTTGAGTCGTTCTATGAACGGAATGGAATGGGCGGCGATGGTGCTGGCTGGCGCGGAGAGGTTATCCGCCAACGAGAGCCGCATCAATGCGCTGAACGTATTCCCGGTACCGGACGGAGATACGGGAACGAACATGAATCTGACCATGTCGGCTGGAGTGGCCGAATTGACGCATAAACCCGCGCAGGAAGTCGGACGGGCCGCAGAGGTGCTCTCCAAGGGGCTCCTTATGGGCGCCCGGGGCAACTCCGGCGTTATTTTGTCGCAGCTGTTCCGAGGCTTCGCCCGGGCGGTGGCTTCGGAGAGCGAGCTTACCGTGCTTTTGTTCGCTAACGCTTTGCAGCAGGGAGTTGATACCGCTTACAAAGCTGTTGTGAAGCCCGTGGAAGGAACCATTCTTACCGTGGCACGGGAAGCCGCCCGTCAAGGCTTGACATCCGCCCGCCGGACAACCGATTTGGCGGAATGGATGAGGGAAGTGCTCGTTAAGGCGTCCGAAACGCTGGCGCGCACGCCGGATATGCTGCCCGTGCTGAAACAGGTGGGCGTCGTGGATTCGGGAGGCCAAGGACTTGTCTGTATCTACGAGGGATTCCTTTCTTATTTATCCGGCACTCCGGTACCCGTCGCCTTCACAACGGTTCCGGCAACCGGCGCGGCGGTTCTGATGCCGCGCGCGTCGGCGCAGGCCAAGCTGGAAACCGAGAGTATCGATTTTCCCTATGACATGGAATTTTTCATTCGTCGTGTTTCCGGTTCGGTTCCGTTTTCGGAAAAATCCTTCCGCCAGGCTCTTGAGCGCGACGGTGATTCGATCATCCTCATCGAGGACGGCGGCGTGGTCAAAGTGCATGTTCATTCCCGCCGTCCAGGGGACGTACTCAACAGCGCGCTGGCATATGGGGAATTGACTCATCTGCATATTTTAAACATGAGAGAGCAGCATAGGGAGCTTCTGCGGCCTGCGGCGGATACCGCGCCCTCGGCTCCTTCGGCTGGTTCCGCTGCAACCAAGGCGCAGGATCATGGCGACGCCCTCGGGGTGGAAGCCGCCGCCGGGATTCCGCATGGGGATTTCGCGCTTTCCGGCGTCACGGCGTCCCCCGAGAGTGAGCCGAATCCCGATGTGTATGAAACGGCTCCCTACGGAGTTATCGCTGTAAGCGTAGGCGAAGGGAATGCCGATTTATTCCGAAGCCTTGGAGCGGACGTGGTCCTGTCGGGCGGTCAAAGCATGAATCCGAGCACGGAGGATTTGCTCGGCGCGATCCGTTCCCTGTCCGCTCAATCCATCATTTTACTGCCGAACAATCCGAACATCCTGCTCGCGGCCAAACAGGCGGCCGAACTCGCGGAGTGTCCGGTGACGGTGCTGCCGACCCGCACGATTCCGCAAGGCATGGCGGCGTTGCTCGCGTTTCGGGAGGAAGATTCGGAAGCGACGAACGCGGAGCGGATGACCAAAGCTTACGAACGCGTACTGACCGGTTCCGTCACGCAGGCGGTACGGGATACCCAGATGGAAGGCTTGGACATTCGTGCGGGACAATTTATCGGCATATTGGACAAAACGATTGTCACTAGTGCCGCGACGAGTGAAGATGCCGGACGACAGCTTCTTGAACGAATGCTGGTCGGCGGCGGGGAAATCGTGACGATTCTGACCGGTGCGGACGCGGACGCAGAAGAGGCTCAACGTCTTGAAGCCTGGCTCAACGAGCGATATCCCGACGCCGAAGTCGAAGTGCAAAACGGCGGACAGCCGCTATATCCTTTCTTATTTGCGGTTGAGCCTTAATGAGTTGTGAACGCGGGTCGATACCCCCACCATTAACATGGTGTCAGGCCCGCTAAGGAGGATATATAGATGGCGACGATCGCTATTGTGACGGACAGTACGGCGGACATTCCCAAGGAGATACGGGATCGGCTCGGCATTTCTATGGTGCCGCTTAAGGTTGCTTTCGGAAATGATACTTATCTGGACAATATCGATTTGCAGCCGGCGGAATTTTACCAAAAACTCGTCCAATCCTCATCGTTGCCAACGACTTCCCAGCCGTCACCCGCCGATTTTTTCGAAGTATTCAAAAAGTTGACGGACGAAGGACGTACCGTCGTCTCCATCCAACTGTCGGGAACGCTTAGCGGCACTTACCAATCGGCTCTTATCGCGAAGTCCATGCTGGAAGGAGAGGGCGACATTACCGTCGTCGACTCCAAATCGGCATCTTACGGTTATGGGATGCTGGTTGTTGCGGCTGCGGAAATGGCGGCCGAAGGAGCTTCGGTAGACGAAATTGTGGAGGAAATACATAGATTACGCCGGGAAATGCGGCTTTATTTTCTAGTCGATAAACTTGAATATTTGCAAAAAGGCGGACGGATCGGCAAGGCGGCTGCGGTCGTTGGCTCCTTGCTGAACATCAAGCCGATTTTGTCCATCGACGATGATGGCGGCATTTTCCCTGTGGAGAAAGTTCGGGGACATAAACGCGCCATGGCCCGAATCGCCGAGTTGCTGGAAGCCGATATCGGGGCTCGTCCGATCCATTTGAATATCGCACTCACGCCGGGATTCGATGAGGGCGCCAAGGAAATGGCGGCGCTGTTGAAACAACGATTCGGGGTACGCAGTTATGTAGAGGCGCAAATTGGTCCTGTAGTCGGCACCCATGCCGGGCCAGGAACCATCGGTGTGTTCGTCACCCCCGCAAAATAAACTAAGGGGTAACCCTGCGGGACGATTCGAGGTTGGAATGATGAAGAACGATTTGTTTGCCATACCGGTCGAACAGCTTCAAGGCGTGGGCCCCTCTAAGGCAGAGGAGCTTCACGCCTTAGGCATTGCCACGGTCGGTCATTTGATCGAATATTATCCGTTCCGGTACGAGGATTACCGGATACGACCGTTTCATGAGGTGAAGGACGGAGAGAAAATCACTGTTCAGGGGGTGATCGCTTCCACTCCTTCTTTGCAGAGATACGGACGCAAATCACGTCTTCTTGTCCGGGTGACGGTGGAAGGGCTTCTGCTCTCAGCGGTCTGGTTCAATCGCGCTTTTTTGCAAGAGCAGATGACGATCGGCCGGGAGATTACGCTGACCGGCAAATGGGACCAGCGGCGCCGGCAACTAACCGTGGCGGATTCTGAATTTCCGGACCGGGGCGCGGTCAAAACCGGCACGCTTCAACCGGTCTATTCGATTGGCGGAAGCATCACCCAGATGTGGATTCGCAAAACGATCGACCGCGCGCTGACTCAGTACGGCGCTTGGATTCCAGAGCTGCTGCCGGCGGAAATCGTGGCCCGCCACGATTTGATTCCCCGCCGGGAAGCGGTGCTCCGCATTCACCGGCCGGAGAACACGAATGAAGGACAGGAAGCGCGCCGCCGCATGGTATACGAGGAGCTTTTCCTGTTCCAGATGAAACTGCAGGCCTACCGCGCCGCCAACCGGAAACAGCCCGACGGGGTGGCGCACAACGTCAACAATGATGAAATTCGTAATTTCGTAGGCGGACTGCCGTTCGATTTGACCGATTCGCAAAAGCAGGTCATAAACGAAATTTTGCATGACATGAAGCGTCCTTACGTGATGAACCGGCTGCTGCAGGGGGACGTCGGAGCGGGCAAAACAGTCGTGGCCGCCGTAGCGCTCTTCGCTACAGTGCGGGATGGCAACCAAGGCGCGCTCATGGTGCCCACGGAAATTTTGGCCGAACAGCATGCTCGTTCGTTGTCCAAGCTGTTCGAACCGCACGGGATCCAGGTCGGCCTGCTCACGGGAAGTCTGACTGAGCGCAAACGCCGGGACATTGTGGCGTCCTTGCAAATGGGGCTGCTGGACATCGTTGTCGGTACGCACGCGTTGATCCAGGAGGACGTATACTTCCGGCGGCTCGGTCTTGTTGTAACGGACGAGCAGCACCGGTTCGGCGTGAACCAGCGGAGCATCTTAAGGCGCAAGGGCATGAACCCCGACGTCCTGACGATGACGGCCACACCGATTCCGCGAACGCTCGCGATCAGCGTATTCGGAGATCTGGACGTGTCGACGCTGCGGGAGCGGCCCAAGGGGCGCAAGCCGATCAAGACGTATTGGGTGAAGCACGGCATGATGGATCGTGTGCTGGGCTTCATCCGACGGGAGAAAGAAGCGGGCCGCCAGGCGTTTTTTATCTGTCCGCTCATCGAAGAATCGGAGAAGCTGGATGTGCAAAATGCGATCGATTTGCATACCCAACTTCGCCAGGCGCTGCCGGAGCTCGGGATCGGCCTGCTGCACGGTCGGATGATGCCGGCGGAGAAGGAAGAGGCGATGCGGTCGTTCGCAGCCGGGGAGTCGGATGTACTGGTGTCCACGACTGTCATCGAGGTTGGGGTGGACGTGCCGAACGCCACGCTCATGATCGTCATGGACGCGGATCGCTTCGGTTTGTCCCAGCTTCATCAACTGAGGGGAAGGGTGGGGCGCAGGGAACACCAGTCGTACTGCATTCTGATCGCGGATCCGAAGTCCGAAAACGGGCAAGAGCGGATGAAGGCAATGACCGACACCGACGACGGCTTCGAAATTTCCAGGCGGGATCTTGAGCTGCGGGGACCCGGCGATTTTTTCGGCACGAAACAAAGCGGCATGCCGGAATTCCGGCTCGCGGATCTGCTGGGCGATTTCGCCGTGCTCGAGCAAGCCCGCGATGATGCCGCCGAATTGACGGCGAAGGATGATTTTTGGTCGTCGCCGGCTTATGCGATGCTTCGCGAGCACCTGCTGCGAGAGGCGCGGCTGCAAGGGGAGCCGCTCGACTGACTCTCATGCTTTATACGTCCTAATGGTTCGAGCACCGGCAATGCCGGTACATAACGGAACCACAGTTCCGCTATTCGTCTCACTAAGCCGCCGAAGCCGCGGTATCCGCCCACTCATCTTCCGTGTTTTTCGGCATAAGATGAACGGAAGGCGATGCGGAAAGGGCGTGGCAGACGGGCATGAGCGCAAGCTGGCAAAAGTTCGGCATCAGACCGGACCTGATCGAGCGCGTCAAGCTGAAAATGAAAAATCCGGTCATCAAGGACCGGATGAAGGCGTTGTTGGATGGCGTCACGAAGTACGATCTGCAGGAGCGGGCGAAGGTGCGCCAACTGGTCAGATCCGCGTCCCGCATTCTCGGCGAGCCGCTGACGGAGATTCAGGAGGAGCAGCTCATCGCGTTCGTTCTGGCGCAAAAAATCGACCCCCAGAATACGCTCCACCTGATCAAGCTGTGGGCGATGTTCCGATAAGCCGCAAATCCACACGAAAACGCTCCGTCCCCCTGCAAACTGCCGGGAGACAGAGCGTTTTGCCGTTATACGGCCCAACCGGGTAATCGCCGCCCTTACCTGTGACTACCCGGTTACCTTCTCAAGACACGCCGGATCGTCGTTGGCCGGACTACCGACGCGTTGGTGCACTTCATAGGCGTCCATCTCCTCCTGCGGATAAGGGATGAGAAGTTCCTTCAACCGGCCCGGATCCTGCTCGTCCCGATTCAGCCACAATGCTTCGTCGGCCGGCCGCAAAATGACCGGCATCCGGTCATGGATATCGGCCATCAGCCCGTTCGGCTCCGTTGTGACGATGGCGAAAGAGCTCACTTTGCCTCCATCCGGCGACGTCCATGTTTCGTACAGCGCCGCCATGCTGAATAACTCTCCGCTCTTTAGCACGATGCGATAGGGCCGCTTTGCACCGCCCGGTACCGTCTTCCATTCGTAAAAACCGTCCGCGGGAATGAGGCACCGTCTGCGTCGGAAGGCCTCCCGATACGCCGGGCGATCCTCCAGCGTTTCGGCGCGGGCGTTGATCATGCGGTTTCCCGCCTTCTCGTCCGCGGCCCAGGGCGGAATAAGCCCCCATCTGAGCAGGCCCAGCCGGTTGCGCCGGCCGTCATTCACGACGGCGGGCATCATCTGGGTCGGCGCCACATTGTAACGCGGCAGATGAAACGGAACGGACGGGATATCGGCGAAATACCGCATCATCAATTCCTCAAACGTGATCGTAATCGTATACCTTCCGCACATAGCAAAGTTTCCCTCCGTTCAACCCGTTCCTTCCGATTGTACCGGGTTTCCGCGCAAAGCGCATCCTTGTTCGGGAGGGGTTCGACGGTTTCAGGCAAGGGGTTTGAACACCTCCCGGATATATTGGGTGATACGGACGGAGATTTCCGCCCGCACGACTTCGCGGATCATGCCGAAGCGTTCTTCATATCCGCGGCAGATGAACCGGAAATACATGACCAAATCCACCTGCTCATCCTCAATCACCTTGATATTCCGCTGCTTAAGCTCTCGTTTCACCCGGGCGAGATCCTGGCTGACCACATCCATAAAAATAAGCATCGCCTTCAGAAAAACCGGCTTAAAGGTATACGAGGTACGCTCCACCTCCTGCCGGTTCTTCTCGGCGATCGACAGAATCATGGGCAGCAGTACGGAATCGCGGATGAGTTCCAATTCTTCTTTGCTGGGTACCCGAGGATTCGCGGCGTCGTCTTGCCGCTCGATGTATTGGGTGCGATGCTCCGGAAGCATCATGCGGCTTGACTCCCATCGCCCGTTGCCGGTCAGTTTTTTGCTCATTTGTAATGTCCCCCGATCTTAGCTGTGCGCTCGAGCGCCTGGCCGGCGGAGAGCAGGGAGGAGGCGCGGAGAATGGCTCCCCCGCCGAATCTGTCCTTGATTCCGTCGGTCACTCGGGCCATTTCTCGTTGTCTTTCGCGGTCCCCGAACAAGGTGAGCTGATACTGGTCGGCAGGCGACAGGCCGGACAACGTCACTCCGATTTTGCGCACCGGCTGGCCGTTCCAATGCTTGAAAAAAACTGTCTTGGCCGCTTCGTATACTTCCGCTGTGATGTCGGTAGAATCCGGAAGCGTCGTTTGCCGAAAAAAGCCGGTCGGCCGGTCAAAGTCGGCTCCCTGCGCGCCGGCCGACACGACGCGGCCCATGTAGCCTTTGGTGCGGGAGCGGCGGCAAACCTCTTCGGCGAGTTCGAGCAGAATGACCTCGATTTCCTCTTTGGCCCCGTAATCCCGGGGAAGCGTCATCTGGTGGCCGACCGCCTTCTGAGCGTCGTAAAGCGTGCCCGGACTCACCGGACTCGGGTCATCGCCGCGTGCCGTCTGCCATAACAATTCGGCATGGATGTCGCTGTTGCGGCCCATTCGGGTGGCCAGAAGCCGTTTGAAGTCGCCCAAATGCATGCGGCCGATATCTCCGATCGTGTGAAGCCCCATCCGCTTAAAGTGGTTGGTCATTCGCGAACCGACGCCGAACATTCGGTCGACCGCAAGCGGCCATAAGACGGATTCGACGTCTG
The DNA here is from genome assembly GCA_028287445.1 of Cohnella sp. GTDB lineage: Bacteria > Bacillota > Bacilli > Paenibacillales > Paenibacillaceae > Cohnella. The sequence continues at coordinate 18,245 of JAQBPQ010000030.1, read as the reverse complement.
TTTTGGCCAGGGTAAAGATGCCGGTGCCGTTCTTCTTGGCGAAATTGTCCGTTGCCGTCTTGGCTAGAATTTTGGTGGAGCTGATCCCGACACGCGCCCATACCCCGGTATTCATAAAAATTTTGTTTTGAATCTGCCGGGCAATCTCTTCCTTGTTTCCAAAGTACGCCAGAGAGCCCGTCACATCCAAAAATTGCTCATCGATGGAATAAGGCTCGACCAGGTCGGTAAACGTCTCGAATATTTCGGTGATCAGCAGAGACACGACGATATAAGTCTGCATGCGAGGCCGGACGATCACGAGCTCCGGGCACTTGCCGATCGCTTCTCCGAGCCTTTCCGCCGTGGTGACTCCCCGGGCCTTGGCAATCGGGCAAGCGGCAAGAATAATCCCGGATCTGCGCTCGGGGTCTCCGGCGACAGCGACAGGCCGATCCTTATATTCGGGATGGGCCGCCTTCTCCACGGACGCATAAAACGATTGGCAATCGACCAGGAAAATGGTGCGCTCGCGCTTTTCCTGCATGTGTCCGCCGCCTCCTGTATGGGAATGTCCGTTCTCAAATGATACTACGAACAGTTGTTCCCATACAAGGGTCAATTTATTCCGGTTTGTCCGTTTTTCGGCTGCGACAGGTGTTCGCCATCTGCGACGGAGCGCCCAACAAACGGGTAGACATCGCCGGCGCGTTTGCTATAATAAGGGGGGAACGAAGAAGGTTTCGACAATTCCATAAGCCCCGGGGGAGCTGGACATGCGGCCGGCTGAGAGTGCATCCCTATGATGCAGACCCTTATACCTGATCTGGTTAGTACCAGCGTAGGAAGGCGGGAGCGCGACGGTCGTATGATCGCTTGCGCATACGTTCATATTTAATGAACGCCCTCCGGAATCGGGGGGCGTTTTTGTGTTGAAGCGGACCTCTTCGCCATGACGCATCATCGAATGCGGACAAGAGAGGGAGAGAAACATGGAAGCAGGAATCAAGGGTTGGAAAAGCATGGGCGTGGCGGTATTGGCGGGATTGCTTCTGCTGACGGGCTGCGGAAACAAAAACAACGTGAACGGAGCAGCGTCTCCGTCAACTCCGGTTGCATCTGCATCTGCCACATCGGCCTCATCATCCGCATCACCGGAAGCGGGCAAGCCGCTGACCGAAGTGAAGGTCGTTCTCGACTGGACGCCGAATACGAACCATACCGGTCTGTATGTCGCGCGGGATCAAGGCTTTTGGGAGAAACGCGGGCTGAAGGTGGAGATCGTGCAGCCGCCGGATACCGGCGCAAGCCAAATGGTGGCGAGCGGCGCGGCGCAATTCGGAGTCGGCGCTCAAGAGGACATGACGCTGGGGAGAGAAAACGGCGTGCCGCTCGTGTCGCTTGCGGCGATCATCCAGCATAATACATCGGGCTTTGCTTCGCCGGTGGCCAAGAACATCAAGTCGCCTAAGGATTTCGCCGGCAAAACCTACGGTGGATGGGGTTCGCCGGTGGAGCAGGCCGTTATTGAGACGCTCATGAAGGAGAGTGGAGCCGATCCCTCCAAAGTCAAAATCGTCAACATCGGTACCGCGGACTACTTCACCGCCGTCAAGCGGGACATCGACTTCGCGTGGATTTATTACGCATGGACGGGCGTGGACGCGGAAACCCGCAAGGAAGCGCTGAACATGGTTTGGATGAAGGATTACGACAAACGGCTCGATTATTACACACCGCTCCTCATGACAAGCGAAAAAATGATTCGTGACAAGCCGGATGTCGTCCGCGCCTTCACGGAGGGGGCTGCGGAAGGATACAAGTTCGCCATCGACCATCCCGATGAAGCTGCGAATGTCCTGATCAAGGCGGTTCCGGAATTGAATGCGGACCTTGTACGCGCCAGCCAAAAATGGCTGAGCCCGAGATACCAGGACGATGCGCCGCGTTGGGGCGAGCAAAAGAAAGCAGTATGGGAAGGGTACGCGGACTGGATGACGAGCCATGGCATCATGAAGAAAAAACTCGATTTCGACAAGATGTTTACGAACGAATTTTTGCCGAAATGATACGGCCGGCTGAGCCGGTGAGAGGGGATGTCGACAATGGCGCAAGCGTTACTGAGCGTGCAGATTATTCCGAAGACGAACGGCGGGGAGGACGTCATTCCTTACGTGGACCGTGCCATCGCGATCATTAAGGAATCCGGCGTAAATTACCGTGTCGGACCTCTAGAAACGACGATGGAGGGTGAGTTCGACGAGCTGCTCGACGTACTGAAGAAGATGAATGAAGCGATGTTCGAGATGGGGAGTCCGTCGGTCATGTCGCAGGTCAAACTTCTGGTGGGCGGCCCGCATGCGTCGATAGAGCGGCTGCTAGAGAAATATCCCGATGGGAAATAAAGTTTGGTGGCGGGTATGGCCTCCCGCCGTTTCCTTCGCTGTTTTCTTGGCACTCTGGCAGGCAAGCTGCGCCGTGTTCGCGATTGATCCTTGGACGCTCCCGAGTCCGGTGCGAATCGCCATGCGGATGAAGGAAGAATCGGGCCTGTTGATGAAGCATCTCGCCGCAACGCTCCAGCTCGCCGCGTCAGGCGTGGGGATCGGCCTGGCGGCGGGGGTCGCGTTGGCGATTATGCTTCATCTGCTGCCGGTCGTCCGGTCGGCGATATCGCCTTTTGTGATTGCCTCGCAGAACGTGCCATTGATTGCGCTGGGTCCACTGCTGATGATCTGGTTCGGGTTCGGTCTCGAACCCAAATTAATTTTGCTCACGCTCGTCTGCTTTTTCCCCATAGCCTGGTCAATGTTGGCCGGGCTTGGGCGGGCAGAGCCGTATTTGCGCGAATATTTGGCCATGATCGGCGCTTCCAAGTGGCAGATTTTGCGCCGGCTTGAAATTCCGGCATCGCTGCCGTTTCTATTTTCGGGCTTAAAAATCACCGTGACCTACAGCGTGACGTCGGCGATTGTCGCGGAGTGGCTCGGTGCGAGCAAAGGCATCGGCTATTATCTGGTCCTCAAGTTCAAGGGCTACGATACGTCCGCCGTATTCGCTGCAGTCATCTGCATTGTGACCATGTGCCTGGTGTTGTACGGTATTGCGGTGCTGCTGGAGAAATGGGTCGTGTATTGGCGGCCTCAATCCCAGCCGCTGAGGCCAGGTGAAAAAAGATGAACCTCGACAGCAAAGTCCAATTGGAGCTCAGGGGCATATCGAAAAGCTACGTGCGCGATCGAAAAACCTTCCCCGTCTTGGACGGTGTTTCCATCCGGGTGCACGAAGGCGAGTTCGTCACGCTCATCGGCCCTTCCGGAAGCGGCAAATCGACCTTGTTTAGGCTGATCGGCGGCGTGGAAGTTCCCGACGAGGGGCAAGTGTCCATCGGCGGTCGTGTCGTCACCGGTATGCGAGGGCTGATCAGCTACATGCCTCAGCAAGCCTCGCTTTTCCCGTGGATGAATGCGCGGGACAATATTGTCTCCGCGCTGGAAATCGCCGGAGTCTCACGGCAAGAAGCACGCACGACGACACAAGAATGGCTGCGGAGAATCGGGCTTGATTCGGTCGGCAACGAATACCCGCGCGTGTTGTCCGGCGGCATGCAGCAGCGGGTATCTTTTCTTCGTGCGCTGCTGATGCCGCGAGATGTCATGTGCCTGGACGAGCCGTTCGCCGCGCTCGACGCGCTTACGCGCACCGATATGCAAAAATGGCTGCTTCAGCTCTGGGAAACGCAGCGCCGTTCCGTGCTGTTCGTCACCCACAGCATCGAGGAAGCGTTGACGCTGTCCGACCGGATTTACGTTTTGTCTCCGGCTCCGGCGCAGGTGATGCGGGAGATCACGGTGCCGTTCGAGCGGCCGCGGCGCGCGGATGTATGGACGGAACCGGCTTTCACGGCGTTGAAGCAGGAAATTATGGCGCTGCTCGAACAAGGGTGACGGATTTTCAAGCTTATCGGAGCAGCGCATTTGATGCTGAAAGTTGTCCTTTGCGAAGAATGTAGGAGTAATAACCGATATAAAATGCGATCAAAACGAAAAAGACGGCGGCCGTCCAAGGATCGCGGGTGTAGGATTGCATCTGGGCTTGATTGTCTGCGGCGTTTGACATTTGCTGGCCGACAAACAGAAACCGGTAGGCGATCCTCCCGACAAACAACGCAACCACAATGGCTTGAATCGCGGTATGCGTTCGATAGTACAGGTTGCTCTCCCGCCATTCAAATTGGTTGTGACGGATCGCAAACCATGCCAGCGCGCTGCCCACGATCAAGCCTGCCGCATCGGCGGCCCACAAGATCGGATGCAGAAATCCGGTGGCAAGCAGCAGCAGTCCGACGGCGATGAAGATGCCCACGCGCATCTTGAGCTTACGGGGTTGAAACGGTTGAGATCCGACGGTTCTCCGGATTCGTCGGTAGACGATGAAAAGAATCAGGACGACGGGAATCGCGGCTTGTCCGATGTGTTGCATGCGAGAAGTCCTCCTTTCGGGCTGGGGTTCCCTCATTTTAACGCGATATTTGCGAAAATGTAACGCCGATTACGAGGATGACGGAATTTTTTCCCGGAAAGTGTATATTTTTCGTGCGTTCCGTGCACCATGATAGTACCGGTGCCGAGAGGTGCCGGGGACAACCGCGGAGAAGACTTACGTTTCCCCATAAGCTCTTCGTCCGGTTTCTCCTCTCCCATGAAGACCCTCGTCGCGAGACGGGGGTCGATTTATTTTGTTTATTGTTCCGGTTGGACAGGCGAATGCTTTTGCAACTATCCGGAATGTGGTAACATAGCACCAGTTAAACCTGAGAACCAAGCGGGTGTCCGCATCAGGAATACAGCCAGGGGATGAACGTGTGAGGGTCATATCGGGACAAGCCAAAGGGCGCCCGCTCATAGCCGTGCCGGGCATTGCGACGCGGCCCACGACGGACAAAGTAAAGGAAGCGTTGTTCAGCATTATCGGACCTTATTTCGACGGAGATAAGGTGCTGGATTTGTTCGCCGGAACCGGAGGGCTGGGCATCGAAGCGCTGAGCCGGGGGGCGGGCAGCGCGGTGTTCGTCGACACCAGTCCGCGCAGCGTGGAAGTCGTGCGCCGCAATCTGGATGTGACGAAGTTCGGCGAGAAGGCCCAAGTGTATCGAAACGACGCCCGCAAAGCGATCAAGGTACTGGAACGGAGCGGTCAACCTTTCGATCTGGTGTTTCTGGATCCGCCCTACGCGATCTTAGATTGCGATGCGATTCTTCAGGAACTGGCCGACCGCGGTCTCGTATCCGATGACGCGGTTGCCGTGGTCGAGCACGCATCCGCCGTATCGTATCCCGACGAATTCGGAGGGTACCATCGAACCCGGCATGCTGTTTACGGTGAAACGGCTTTATCGGTGTATCGTTACCGGAAGGAAGCCGGGCGAGAGCACACGGAATCCTTGGAAGCATCGGACTCGGAAGGAGGAATCGGCCCATGAATGCCCAACCAAACCGCGGCGAAGGCGATTCTCGGGTCGCCGTGTACCCGGGAAGCTTCGATCCCGCCACATTCGGCCATCTGGACATTATCCGCAGAGCCGCCAAGCAGTTCGATCACCTGATCGTGGCCGTCTTGAACAACACGACCAAAAGCCCCCTTTTCAGCGTGGAGGAGCGCAAAGAATTGCTGCGGGAAGTGACGAAGGATTTGCCGAACGTGGAAATCGACAGTTTCCGCGATCTGCTCGTGCGGTATATGCGGTCCCGCCAGGCGCAAATCATCATTCGCGGCATTCGTTCGGTCACGGATTTCGAGTATGAGCTGCAGATGGCCTCCACCAATCGGCAATTGGATGAGGGAATCGAAACGATTTTCATGATGACGAATCCCAAATATTCCTATTTAAGCTCAAGCATCGTCAAAGAAATCGCCAAATTTCACGGAACGGTCCAGGACTTGGTCCCACCGGCGGTGGAAGTTGCGCTTCAGCGAAAATATGATGCAAACCGTCTGCCCTGACGGTTTTTTTATTTTACGGCGCCAGCGGCGGAGTGGAATCGTGATCGCGGCGAGGCGGCTTGGGCCGAATGACGGCAGCGAGCAACGCAAGGACAAGGAACACGGCCGAGCTGGACAGGCCGGCCAGCCAGATGTCGGGCCATTGACGCCAGCCGCTCCAAGCGTAACCTTGCGTGTGCGCGGTCATGACGTCCGAGGCCGACCACCCGTGTGGAAGAAGCGGGAGAGGGGAGCTGTGGAAGCCGGAGGCTGCGGAGGCGAAAACTTTGGCAAGCGGAAGCGTGAAGAGCAACGCCAAAGCCGCATGCAGCAGTTTGCCGGCAATCAAATTCCCCCATGGGAAACGGAAGGCCGTGCCGAAAACCGCTCGGGCTTGCAGCAGTCCGCTCCAGCCCGTCCATGCCAGAGCCGCCGCTAAGAGGGCCGCCGCCTGCGCAGGAGCAGACTCGAACAGGGGAGAGCGTCCGTTTTGATAGGCGCCCAAATGCATTTCATATATTCCGGGAACCGCGAGCCAGGCGTCCGCTGCCGGGAAGGTAAGCTGAAGAAGACGAATGACGACGCATGCCATCATCATGAGCCCTCCGACGGTCATGAGGGTTCCTACGGCATGCGTGACGGCGTCGGCCAGCTGCTTGCCGAGCGGCCTGCCGTCAGCTTGGCGGGCCTCGCCGGCCGCTTGAAACGCTCTCTTGATCATGGTACGGCGTGGCAAGGCCGGGATTTGAGGGCCGGCGGATCTCGCGAAGCGGGACCATACGATTCCGGTGGCGACCGCCGAGAGCCACAAACCGGCGGCCACCGCCCAGCCGAGCGGCGGGGACTGTAAAAAACCGCTGCCCACGATGACGACGACGAGAAACGGGTTCGGCACGTGGGAGATAAGCAGCAGCGTGTTCGTATCCTCGTTGCGGATGAACCCGGCATCCCGCAAGCGTGCCGTTTCTTTGGCACCGGCCGGAACGCCTGCGGCCCAGCCGAATGCCAGGGCCCAGCCGGCGGCGCCGGGCAGGCGAAACCAGCTGCGCATCAGCGGCTCGGCCAGCGTCGATAACCCGTGAAGCAATCCGGACGCGGCAAACAATTCCGCGAGAATGAGCGGAGGCACCAATCCGGGGAACACCTGCTGCCACCAAATCTCCAGCCCGGACAAAGAAGCCCGGAACACTTCTCCGGGCGATTTGACGATGCCGATCACGACAAACAGCGCCGCACCGCCTAGCGCTACGGACATCAAAACCGGCCAGTTTCGGCGCGATCGTTCCGACATGTTCCGGTTCCCCCTTGCCTGGACTCCCTACCATGTCTACGCCATGATGTACATGGTTAGACCTTCTTGTCCAAGTGCCGGCGGCGGGTAGGCTCACTGCAACCGCAGTGTAGGAAGGTGCAGGCCAAAATCAGAGTGAAACGCACACTATAACCGTTTTTCGAGGTTGCAGAACCCCACTTTGGCTCTGATCTACTCTGACTGCTAGTCTGGTAGTTGAGGGGGAGTAATGGGGAGGGTCTTGCACGGTTACTCCGGGTCAAGCCGAATGGGCGGCATTGTGAAATCGCGGATCACCGCTGCGGAGTCCGGGTCTCGAAAGGCGAGCGCATACACAGCCGACGCGCGGGTATCCATCTTCAGGTACTCCCAGTTCCCGCGTGCGGCACTAGTGACAACGGGCACGGATGCGCGAGTTCGCATTTCATGCAGCTGCGCCCGGCCTTTGGAGCTAAAACCGAGTACGCGGATGTATTCAACTCCGGCGGCCAGTCTCGCCGGGGTGAGCTGCTCTTTGCGGTGGCCGAGCAAAATCCGAAGCAGCGTCCGCTGCAGTTTGGTTCGTGTATAACGTTTGGTTTTTAAACGATCCAGCAGTGCACCCACGCTGAACTGACTCAATTCCGGAATCGCCCGCCGAATCCGGTGCTCCAGTCCTTCCGTCACTTCGGCGAATACGGCCAACTCCGCGGATTCAGTCCGCAGCAGTTCATGAAACAGAGGTCTGGCAAAGGATTCCCAATCTAACGGGGCGCGTCCGGCCTCGGCTTCCCGGATCAAGATCTCGAGGGTTGACGCCGGCACGTACGGTGTGAGGCGCGCCCAAGAACCGGATTCCGCGAGCAGCCGACGAACGGCCGTGGCGCTGGCAATAGCGCCGTCGGTAATCTCCGTTTGGCCGTAGCCGGACTTTTCGCGGGAGATCGTATAGGGCACGATCCGACTTCCCAGTTGCCGGAGTGCAATCAAATAATGAAGCCCGAGCGTATGATTGGGCTGCTCCAGCGTGAAAGCGAGATCGGCGTGCCCTCTGGCGGCCAAAAGTTGTTGAGCGGCGGCCGTGTACGCGGAAGGAAACGGGCGGCCTTCCTTGAGCAGTGAAGACAAGCGTACCGCCAGCGCCTCGGGTTCATCCGTCAAGGCCTGGGCCGCGGCGTCGAGGGCTTGCAAATCGCCGCTTTCGCTGCCGAAGCAAAGTGCGTCCACGATCCCTGTCGCATCCAGCAAGGCAACCGCCCCGTAGGCGAACCATTGCGCGGGCTGTGCGCTATAGGCGACGGGCAGTTCCAGCACGAGATCGCATCCGGCCTGCAGGGCCATCTCCGTGCGGGCCCATTTGTCCGCCAGGGCCGGCTCGCCGCGCTGCAAAAAATGGCCGCTCATGACCGCGATCACCGCGTCAGCATCCGTTATTTTTTTCGATTGTTGTAAATGATAGAGATGACCGTTGTGAAGCGGGTTGTATTCTACAATGACGCCGACCGTTCGCATGGCAGTCTCCTTGAAGTGGGATTGATTTGGGGTAGAGTATATCACGTGCCGGCCGCTCGAAGAAAGTCAGAGATGAGCGACCGCAGTTGGCGGAAATTTGTACAAAAAGTTTCTTTTGCTGTACACTTTAGCCAACGTAAACTTTCTCAAACATTGACAAAAGGCGGCTCGCACCGATATAATAATTTTTGTTTGTTTGGAGTGATCCCTATGTTTCTTCATGTCCAAGAACTTCTGTCCAGGCGTGAGCCGGAGGAGTTCCAAGGTTCCTTCGATTTGGCGGAGCGGTTCCGTGACGTGCGGGATGTAATTCCGCTCAGTCCGCTGGAATATCGGTTAACGGCACATGCATTGAACGGAAGAATCGGAGTGACCGGCGAGCTTTCATGCAAGCTTCGTCTGCTTTGCTCGCGATGCCTGACCCCGATCGACGAACCGTTCGTCATTCCGTTTGAGGAACAGTTTCAAGTAATGAAAGAATCGGATCCAGAGCCGGACGAAGACGTCGATTTCGTGCCGGTAACGGGAGAACGGATCGATTTGCGTCCTTTTATGGAGGAAGAGTTGTTGGTTCATTTGCCTCTCGCGCCGATTTGCAGCGAAGACTGCAAAGGCCTGTGCCCGGAGTGCGGAACGAACCGGAATGAACAAGCCTGCAACTGCAACACAGAGCGGCTCGATCCGCGCCTTGAAGCGCTTCAGGACTGGTACAAACCCGAGTGATCCGCAGCCGGCTTCGCGCCTCGGCGGCATTCGTAATTGGATAAGGAGGTGGGAACATGGCAGTTCCTTTTGGAAAAACATCGAAAGCCCGCAAAAATAAGCGCCGGACACACTTCAAATTGGTCGTTCCGGGCATGGTGAAATGCGATCAATGCGGCGAGCTGAAGCTGGCGCACCGCGTTTGCAAGGTTTGCGGCACTTACAAATCTCGCGAAATCATTAAGCAATAAGATAACTGACGCGTCCTGCGTGAGCGACGGATCGGCGAGTATGGACTCTAGAGTTCGGTTCTCTCGAAGCCTTCCGTCGATTGCATGCGGGCGCGTTTTTCTTTATACTCTCTTTGGCACCAGGTATTAAACCAATTCCTGACAAAGAAAGCGGTGGTGAAGGTGGAACGTATTCCCAAACGTCAACGTCACCAGCAACTCAGCCGACTGATCGAGGAGAATCCGTTTCTCACCGACCGCGAGCTTACCCGTCAGCTCAAGGTCAGCATCCAGACGATCCGGCTGGACCGTCTTGAGCTGGCTATTCCGGAACTGCGGGAACGGCTGAAGATGATGGCGGAGCGTTCGTACGATCCCGTCCGGTCTTTGCCGCTGCATGAAGTGATCGGAGACATTGTGGATTTACAGCTCGATAAGAGTGGGATTTCGATTTTTGAAATACGCGAAGAACATGTGTTTTCCCGGAGCGGCATCGCCCGCGGCCATCACGTATTCGCGCAAGCGAACTCGCTGGCCGTGGCGGTCATCAATGATGAGATCGCGTTGACGGCTTCCGCCGACATTCGGTTTATCCGGCCTGCGCGATTGGCGGAGAAGTGCATTGCCAAAGCGTATGTCCGTTCCAGCGGCGCCGTTAAAGGAAAAGCCAAAGTGGAAGTATTCACTTACGTGGGAGAAGAGATGGTGTTTCAAGGGAATTTCGTGATTTACCGCTCGGCAGGTGACTCAGAACATGAAGGGGGCGGATCCCATTGAAAATCGCCATAGATGCCATGGGCGGCGATCACGCGCCGCGAGCCCAAACGGAAGCGGTGCTGCAAGCCGCCGCGGAATGGCCGGACACGCAGTTTGTTCTCGTCGGCCGAACGGAAGCGATCAGACCGTTTCTATCAGGCCGCATGCCCTCCAATGTTTCCCTAGAAGAAGCGCCGGAAGTCATCGAGGCGGACGAAGAGCCCGTACGAGCAGTCCGTCGTAAAACCGCCTCCTCGATGGTGGTTGCCGGCCGAATGGTGAAGGAAGGCTCGGCAGACGCCATGATCTCGGCCGGCAACACCGGCGCGTTGATGGCCACAGGCCTGCTCGTGGTAGGGAGGCTTCCCGGGATCGATCGTCCGGGGCTTGCTCCGATGCTGCCGACTCTTGATAATGTAGGAGTGCTGGCGTTGGATCTCGGCGCCAATATGGACGCCAAACCGGAGAATTTGCTGCAATACGCTTTGATGGGCAGCCTGTATCGTCAAAAAACGCATGGGATGTCTAAGCCGCGGGTCGGTCTGCTCAATGTCGGCACCGAAGCGGCCAAGGGCAATGAGCTCACGAAAGCGGCATTCAAGCTGCTGGAGAACGCGCCGATCTATTTTGTCGGCAATGTCGAATCTCGTGATGTGCTGGACGGGGCCTGCGATGTGCTCGTATGCGACGGATTTTCGGGCAACGTCATGCTAAAGGCGATCGAAGGCGTCGCGGACATTATTTTTAAGGTTTTGCGCCAAGAGATGACCGCTTCCTGGAAATCCAAACTGGCGGCCGCCATGCTGAAACCAAGCTTTCGACGGGTCAAGCAGAAACTGGATTACAATGAATACAACGGAGCGCCGCTGCTCGGACTGAACGGCCTCGTGGTGAAAGGACACGGATCATCCGATGTCCAAGCGATGATGACGGCGATCCGCCAGACTCGGACGGCGCTCACCGGAGGGCTCGTATCAGCGATTAAGGGCGAATTCGGCGGAAAGTGAGACAAAAAACGATGCGAGAAATACCCGTAGGCATTCTAGGAACCGGCAAATACGTTCCGGAACGCCGATTGACCAATCAAGATTTGGAACAAATGGTGGAGACCAACGACGAATGGATTGTGAGTCGGACAGGCATCCGGGAGCGGAGAATAGCAGATCCGGCCCAAGCGACGTCGGATCTTGCGTACGAAGCTTCGCTCCGAGCGCTCCAAGCAGCAGGCTTGACGGCCGACCAGTTGGACCTCATCATTGTCGCCACGATTACTCCGGACATGTTTTTTCCTTCGACCGCCTGCTTGCTGCAGGAACGGCTCGGGGCGAAGCAGTCGGCTGCATTTGATCTGTCGGCAGCCTGCACCGGATTCATTTACGCCCTCGCGACCGCAACAGGCTTCATCAAAACCGGCATGTACCGCCATATCCTTGTTGTAGGAGCGGAGTGTCTTTCCCGTATTACGGACTATTCGGATCGCAATACCTGCATTCTGTTCGGAGACGGTGCCGGCGCCGTTGTGGTGGGCGAAGTGGCGGAAGGCCGCGGATTCCGCTCTTTCGTGCTGGGTGCCGACGGGTCGGGAGGCGAACTGCTTCGAATGGCCGGAGGCGGATCCAGAATTCCGTCCACGGCGCAATCCGTGGCAGAGGGGCGCCATTTCTTGGAGATGAACGGACGAGACGTATTCAAATTCGCCGTCCGGGTAATGGGCAGCTCTGCGGAAGAAGCGCTGGCCAAAGCCGGTCTCGGCAAAAACGACATCGACCTGCTGATCCCCCACCAGGCGAACGTTCGAATCATTCAATCCGCGATGGAACGTCTGGATTTGCCGGAAGACAAGTGCGTGATCAATCTTGACCGGTACGGCAATGTGTCCTCGGCATCGATTCCGCTTGCGCTCGCCGAGGCGGTGGAGGAAGGGCGCGCAAAGGAAGGCGACTGCCTGCTCCTGGTAGGCTTCGGCGGCGGTTTGACTTGGGGAGCGTCTGTACTGATTCTGTAAGGCGGACCGCATAACGGGAGGGAACACGTTGGGCAAAATCGCATTCGTATTTCCCGGCCAAGGCTCGCAATCGGTCGGAATGGGAAAGGACGCTTATGAACAGCTGGACGCTGCGCGACAGGTGTTCGACCGCGCGGACGCTGCGCTTGGTTTCCCGCTGACCAAGCTCGCGTTCGAAGGACCGGAGGAGGATCTCCGGCAGACGGCCAACACCCAGCCGGCATTGCTGGCGACAAGCATTGCTCTCCTCGAGGTATATAAAATGCAGGGAGTGAAGCCGGATTACGTCGCCGGGCACAGCTTAGGTGAATATAGCGCCCTCATCGCTGCCGGCGTGCTCGAGTTCGAAGAAGCCATTCGGCTGGTACGAGCGCGCGGACAATTCATGGAGCAGGCCGTTCCCGGCGGACAAGGGGCCATGGCGGCCGTTATGGGGGCGGAACGCGAGCCTTTGGCAGCGCTCTGCCTCGAAGTGTCGGCTACAGTTGGCCGGGTGGAACTCGCCAACATCAACTGCCCGGGCCAAATTGTCGTGTCCGGCTCGGCGGAAGGCGTGGCAGCCATCGCCCGGCGCGGCAAGGAAGCCGGCGCGAAGCGGGTTATCCCGCTGGAAGTGAGCGGGCCTTTCCATTCGTCGCTTATGCAGCCGGCGGCCGATCGGCTGGCGGGCGTACTGGCGGAAGCGGATTTTCGTGATGCCGCAGTACCGGTGGTCGCCAATGTCACCGCGCAGCCTGTGACGGCCGGCACAGAACTCCGACAGCTGCTTGTTCAGCAAGTCGTCTCGCCCGTGCTCTGGGAAGACACGGTGCGTTGCCTGATCGGGCAAGGCGTCGACACGTTCGTGGAAATCGGCTCCGGTACGGTACTGGCCGGCTTGATCCGCAAAATCGACAAGTCGGTGCAGGTCGTGTCGATCAATACGGCCGCCGCGGCACGCGAAACAACCGAAAGGAGGCCGACAACGATGCCCATGTGGGATTTGACGGGCAAAACGGCACTGGTTACCGGCGCATCCCGGGGAATCGGGCGGGCGATCGCCGTGGCGTTGGCGGAAGCAGGCGCAGATGTGGCGGTTAACTACGCCGGCAGCGAAGCCGCCGCCGCGGAAACCGTGAAAGCGATCGAAGCGCTTGGACGCAAAGCCATAATGGTCAAAGCGAACGTAGGTAAGCCCACAGAGTTCGAAGATATGGTCGCCGGCGTGCTTGGGACATTCGGTAAGCTGGATATTTTGGTGAATAATGCCGGCATCACCCGAGACAATCTAATCATGCGGATGAAAGAAGAAGAGTTCGATGCCGTGATTGAGACGAACCTCAAGGGCGTATTTAATGGCATCAAAGCCGTCACGCGTTCCATGATGAAGCAGCGTTCCGGCCGCATCATCAACATCTCTTCCGTCGTCGGCACTCTCGGCAACGCCGGGCAGGCCAACTACGTCGCCGCCAAAGCGGGTGTCATCGGCCTCACCAAGTCCGCCGCCCGCGAACTGGCGTCACGGAACATTACCGTTAACGCCGTGGCTCCCGGGTTTATCGGAACGGACATGACCGACAAGCTGCCTGCCGACATGAAGGAGAAACTGGAGAACGAGATCCCGCTCGGCCGCATCGGGCGGCCGGAAGAAATCGCCTCCTGTGTGCTGTATCTGGCTTCGGACGCGGCCTCTTACATGACCGGCCAGACGATCCATGTGGACGGCGGAATGTACATGTAGGGGGTACCGCTTGCATTTCGCACCGGGCTCGTTTACGCTTCTTTTGACGCGAAACTTCACTCGCCTTGATTCATCCGGCGATTCGGTTTACGCTTCTGTTGCCGCGAAACCTGCGTGCCGTCCTTGCATTTCTGAACGGCTCGGTTTACGCTTACTTGTATGGCTTTTTGTCCATGATTCACGTATAATATGGTAAGGGAGGTGAACCGGATGTCCGATGTTTATGATCGCGTGAAACGCATCGTCATTGAGCGCCTTGGAGTGGAAGAGGCCGAAGTGACCAACGAAGCGAACTTCAAAGATGACTTGGGCGCTGATTCTCTCGACGTGGTCGAACTCGTGATGGAACTCGAAGACGAATTCGACTTGGAGATTTCCGATGAGGATGCTGAGAAGATCACCACAGTGGGAGAAGTCGTAAATTACATACAATCTCATTCGTAATGATGGCCAAGGTCCCGTTCGTAAGACGGGACTTCTCCACATTCAAAGCGTCTTTAGCCCTGAAGAGGTGAACTGGTTTTGACACACCGAGTGGTAGTTACCGGGATGGGAGTTATCACTTCCCTCGGTTCCGATATACCTGCGTTTTGGAATAATCTGCTCTCCGGAAAATCCGGCATCAGTCGTATCGAAGCCTTCGATACGTCCGAATATACGACGAAGATTGCGGCGGAGATCAAGAATTTCAACCCGCAAGAGTTTGGTCTCGATAAGAAAGTAACGCGCAAAATGGACCGTTTTGTGCAGTTCGGCGCGGTTGCCAGCCTGATGGCCCTCCAAGATTCCGGACTCCAGATCGGAGAGAATGCGGATCCCGAGCGAGTAGGCGTTATCGTCGGCTCGGGTATCGGCGGCCTCGGCACTTGGGAAGAGCAGCATACGATTCTCTTGGAAAAAGGTCCCCGCCGCGTCAGCCCGTTCTTCATTCCGATGATGATCGCCAATATGGCGAGCGGCCAAGTATCCATGCTGACCGGTGCCAAAGGCCCGAACACAACGGCGGTCTCCGCCTGTGCGACGGGTACCCATTCCATCGGCGACTCTTTCAAAATCATTCAACGCGGCGATGCAGACGCCATGATTTGCGGAGGCGCCGAAGCCACGATCCGGCCGATCGGCTTGGCGGGTTTCTGCTCCATGAGAGCAATGAGCACACGCAACGAAGAGCCGGAAAAAGCGAGCCGCCCCTTCGACGTCGACCGCGACGGTTTCGTAATGGGCGAAGGATCCGGCGTCATGATCTTGGAATCATTGGAACACGCTCAGAAACGGGGCGCACGGATATACGCCGAAGTAATCGGTTATGGCATGAGCGGCGACGCCTACGATATGGTCGAACCGGACCCGGACGGCGCAGCGCGCTCGATGGCCCGGGCGATCAAGGACGCAGGCATCGAGCCGGAAGAGATCGATTACATTAACGCGCATGGCACCTCGACTCCGGTGGGCGACCTATCGGAGACGATCGCCATCAAGAAGGCATTCGGCAATCACGCGTATACACTGGCCGTAAGCTCCACCAAATCGATGACGGGGCACTTACTCGGAGCGGCCGGAGGAATCGAATCGGTCATTCTGGTGATGACCCTGCAGAACGGTGACATTCCGCCAACGATTAATTTGGACAATCAGGATCCGGAACTGGATCTCGATTATGTGCCGAACAAGGCGCGGCAGGCGAACGTTCGAACCGCTTTGTCGAATTCGTTCGGCTTCGGCGGTCATAACGCCACGCTCATCATGCGCAAATACGAAGCCTAATCGGCGCGGAATAGGGCGACGCAGGCGGCTTATGCCGTCTGCGTCGTTTCCATTTGCGGCGGGCTTCGGGGAAACAGGAGGGCAAAGCATGAAAGACACTTTTCGTAAGCTGCAGGAAAGGACGGGCGTCGTTTTTCGGAACGCCGGACTGCTCCGCCAAGCATTCACTCATACGTCGTTTGTGAATGAGCAGAGAGGCGTGCGGACTTCGGACAATGAAAGGCTGGAGTTTCTCGGAGACGCGGTACTGCAACTGACCGTGTCGGAATATTTATACCGCCGATATCCGGACCGTCCGGAAGGCGAATTAACCCGTTTGCGGGCGAGCATCGTATGCGAGCCTTCGCTTGTCCGTTTTGCCGAGGCGCTCGATTTCGGGCAAGTCGTGCTGCTCGGCAAAGGGGAGGAGCAAACGGGGGGCCGCACGCGGCCATCCTTGCTGGCGGATGCTTTCGAGGCGTTTGTCGGAGCGCTCTATCTCGATCAAGGGCTTGAGCCGGTTCGAAGTTTTCTGGAAAGCCATCTGTTCCCCCTTCTTCCGGGTGACGGACAGGCTTCACTGAAGGACTATAAAACCGAATTGCAGGAAAAAGTGCAGCATCTGGGATATGGCCCGTTGGACTATCACATTGTCGAAGAACGCGGCCCCGCGCATGACCGGGAATTCGTCGCCGTCGTCCATGTCGGCCAACGGCCGCTCGGGCGGGGCGCCGGCCGCTCCAAAAAAGAAGCGGAACAGCAAGCCGCCTCGCAAGCACTGCGTTTGCTCGCAGATAGCACGCAGCCACGAACACCACCCACGACCGAATAAGAGGTGATTGCAGCAGATGAACTTAAAGAGAATCGAACTTGCCGGTTTCAAATCATTTGCGGATCGAACCGAACTGGAACTCGGTCGCGGAATCACCGCCGTCGTCGGGCCCAACGGCAGCGGCAAAAGCAACATTTCCGACGGAATCCGCTGGGTGCTTGGCGAACAAAGCGCGAAGTCTTTGCGCGGCGGCAATATGCAGGACGTCATTTTCGCGGGAAGCGATTCGCGCAAGCCGGTTAATTTCGGCGAAGTCTCGCTGACTTTTGATAATACCGATAAGACGCTTCCTTTGGAATTCAGCGAAGTGACCGTAACCCGACGTGTCCATCGCAGCGGCGAAAGTGAATATTTGATCAACAAGCAGGCTTGCCGGCTGAAAGATATTACCGAGCTGTTCATGGATACCGGGATTGGCAGAGAAGCTTATGCCATCATCGGGCAAGGGCGCATTGAAGAAATCCTCAGTAGCCGGTCCGAGGATCGCCGCGGCATTTTCGAAGAAGCTTCCGGTATCGTGAAATACAAGAGCCGCAAAAAAGAAGCACAAAAGAAACTCGAAGACACGGAAAACAACCTGTTGCGCATCCACGATCTCGTGAGCGAACTGGAGAGCCAAGTCGGGCCGCTTAAGAAGCAGTCGGAAAAAGCCGGGTTGTTTAAAACGCTCAAAGAAGAGCTGAAGCTGAAGGAAATTGCTTTGTACGTCCATCAAATCGAAGGCGTACACGCTTCATGGAAAGAGCTGAACGAACGACTCGCTGCGCTTCGCGACGAAGAGACGGTGTTGTCGACATTCGTCAGCTCCCACGACGCGATGTTGGAAGAGGATCGCCAGACGCTCGTCCGATTGGAAGAAGAGATGGCGAAGCTGCAAGATGAGCTCCTTCGCTGCAGTGAAGAGACGGAGAAAGCGGAAGGGTTCGGGGAGCTGCTGAATGAGCGGAGAACGAACCTGGAGCGCAATCGGGAAGGGCTGCTCGAGTCTCTGGCTTCCACAGAGGAGAGATTCGCACAGGCCTCGTCGGAAAGCGAAACACTAAACGAGAAACGTGCGCAGGCTGAGATTGAGCGAGCCTCGCTAACGGACAGGCTGTCGGGTGAAGAAGAAAAGCTGGCTTTGGCCGACAGCGGCGAAGAAGGCGAAAATCGGCTGAAGGCCGAGCTTTTTGAAGTGATGAACGCGATGGCGCAGGCCCGCAATGAAATCCGCTACGGCGAAGGCCAGCGCGAAATGCTGGAGCGACGGATGACGAGGATCGCAGAAGAGGAAGCCAAGTGGCGCCAGCAGTCGGATGAGATGGAAACCCGGCGAACCCGTGTGGAAGAGCGGCTGGCCGCCGCGGCCAAGACGCTGACGGAAGTGCGCGACCGCTATGTGGCGGAAGGCGCCAGGTCATCTGAGCTGCAACGCAAGCTGGAGGAAGCGCAAGCCGCTTCCCGTCGCTGGGAGCAGAAGCGAGAGGCGCTTGTTTCGCGCCGCGATACGATTAAAGAGCTGCAAAACGATTACG